>NZ_JBSFRK010000003.1:0-304454 GCF_053589195.1 Streptomyces sp. NPDC003379
GGCGGAACGAATCCGCCGGGCCCGCCGCTCAGGTGCGTACCGCACCGGTGAACCGTTCTCAGTCCGTGCCGGACTCCATCGCGGCGCGGTCCAGCATCGTCTCCTCGTCCGTGGTCTCGCCGCGCGAGGCGATCGCCTCGGCGCCGCCCGCGTCCATGGCACCGATCAGACCCGTCGAGGCGGCCTGCGCGGCGCCGATCGGCGTCGGGTGGACGGCGGCGCCGACCAGGCCGAGCTCCACGTACTGCTCGAGGCGGGAGCGCGAGTCCGCGATGTCGAGGTTGCGCATGGTGAGCTGGCCGATCCGGTCCACCGGGCCGAACGCCGAGTCCTCGGTCCGCTCCATGGAGAGCTTGTCCGGGTGGTAGCTGAGCGCCGGGCCCCGCGTGTCGAGGATCGAGTAGTCCTCGCCGCGCCGCAGCCGCAGGGTCACCTCGCCGGTGATCGCCGCGCCGACCCAGCGCTGCAGCGACTCACGGACCATCAGCGCCTGCGGGTCCAGCCAGCGGCCCTCGTAGAGGAGACGGCCGAGGCGCCGGCCCTCATTGTAGTACGCGGCGACGGTGTCCTCGTTGTGGATCGCGTTGACGAGACGCTCGTAGGCGATGTGGAGGAGCGCCATGCCGGGCGCCTCGTAGATGCCGCGGCTCTTCGCCTCGATGATCCGGTTCTCGATCTGGTCGGACATGCCGAGGCCGTGGCGGCCGCCGATCGCGTTGGCCTCCATGACCAGGTCCACCGGGGAGGAGAACTCCTTGCCGTTGATGGAGACCGGCCGGCCCTGGTCGAAGGCGACGGTGACGTCCTCGGTGTCGATCTCCACCGACGGGTCCCAGAACCGCACGCCCATGATCGGTTCGACGGTCTCGAGCCCGGTGTCGAGCTGCTCCAGGGTCTTCGCCTCGTGCGTGGCGCCCCAGATGTTGGCGTCCGTGGAGTACGCCTGCTCCGTCGAGTCCCGGTAGGGCAGCTCGTGCGCGACCAGCCACTCGGACATCTCCTTGCGGCCGCCGAGCTCCGTGACGAAGTCCGCGTCCAGCCACGGCTTGTAGATCCGCAGGTGCGGGTTGGCCAGCAGGCCGTAGCGGTAGAACCGCTCGATGTCGTTGCCCTTGAACGTGGAGCCGTCGCCCCAGATCTGCACGCCGTCCTCGAGCATGGCCCGCACCAGGAGCGTGCCGGTCACGGCACGCCCCAGCGGCGTGGTGTTGAAGTAGGGCCGGCCGCCCGACTTGATGTGGAACGCGCCGCAGGCGAGCGCCGCAAGGCCTTCCTCGACCAGCGCGGCCCGGCAGTCGACGAGTCGGGTGATCTCGGCGCCGTACGCGGAGGCACGGCCGGGCACGGAGGCGATGTCGGGCTCGTCGTACTGGCCGATGTCGGCGGTGTACGTGCACGGGACGGCGCCCTTGTCGCGCATCCAGGCGACGGCTACGGAGGTGTCGAGGCCGCCGGAGAAGGCGATGCCGACGCGCTCGCCGGTGGGGAGGGAGGTGAGGACCTTGGACATGGCAAGAGTATGCATCAGAACGCATGACCATGCAAGCGTCGTGGGTGGTGCGTCGCCCGATGTTCGCCCGGGCGTCACCTGCCGTCGTCGTTGATCGGCGAGCATCTGAGGTCCGGTCGCGGCAGGTCCGGTCGCGGCAGGTCCGATCGCGTATCCAGAGGGGACGACGTTGCAACGCCCATACCCACGCCCACGCCCACGCCCAGGACGTACGTACCAAGGCGGTGGAACGCTCGTGGCAGGCTCGCTGGCGGCCGTGCTGTCGATGGCTCTGGCGGGCTGCGGGTTCGCGGGCCTCGGGGAGGGGGACGGGGACGGTCACGCGTCCGCCGCCCCCGCGGCCGTCGCCGGGATCGACTGCGCGAAGGCGGGGAAGGTCCAGGGGACGGGGTCGAGTGCCCAGCAGAACGCGATGAAGCACTGGATCAAGGAGTACCAACGCGCCTGTCCCGGCGTGCGGATCGCCTACAACCCGATCGGGTCAGGGGCCGGTGGCGCCCAGTTCCTGCGCGGCGCCACCGCGTTCGGAGGCTCCGACGGCGCGTTGAAGCCCGATGAGGTCGCCCTGTCCAAGGCGGTCTGCCGGGGCGGTCGCGCCATCGACCTGCCCATGGTCGGCGGCCCCATCGCGATCGGGTACGACCTGCCCGGCGTCGACGATCTGGTCCTGGACGCCCCGACCCTCGCCCGGATGTTCGACGGGCGGATCACCAGCTGGGACGACCCGAAGATCCAGCGGCTCAACCCCGGCGCCGAGCTGCCCTCCATGCCGGTCCGTCCCGTCCACCGCTCCGACGACTCCGGCACCACGCAGAACTTCCAGGCCTACCTCGCGGGCGCCGCCCCCGAGGTCTGGGACCACCCGGCGGGCAAGGCGTGGCAGGGCAGGGGCGGCGCGTCCGCGAGCGGGTCGAGCGGCGTCGCCTCGGAGGTCACCTCCGGCTTCGGTGCGATCGGCTACTTCGAGCTGTCCTTCGCGCGGGCCCGCGACATCAAGACCGTCAGCATCGACACGGGCGCGCCCGCCCCCGTCGAGCCGACGCCCACGACGGCGTCGGCGGGTATCGCGGCCGCGCGCGTCGCGGGCAAGGGCAAGGACATGACGCTGAAGTTCCGCTACGGCGCCTCGACGCCCGGTGCGTATCCGATCGTGCAGGTCACGTACGAGATCGTGTGCGACAAGGGGAACCAGAAGGAGACCCTCCCCGCCCTCAAGTCGTTCCTCGGCTACACCGCGAGCGAGGCGGGGCAGGAGCCGCTGTCCCGGCTGCACTACGCGCCGCTGCCGGAGTCCGTCGCCGGTCAGGTGCGCGACGTGATCCGCGCGCTCTCCTGACCGGGGCCGGCCGACGGCCCCGGCCGCGGCCCTGCTCCTGTCACCAGGTGACGGGCAGTTCGTGCACGCCGAAGACGTTCATGCCGGTGCGCAGCGGAACGTCCTCGGGCGCGACGGCGAGCCGTAGCGCCGGGAAGCGGGTGAGCAGCGCGGGGAGGGCGACGCGCATCTCGACGCGGGCCAGTTGCTGCCCGAGGCACTGGTGGATGCCGTAGCCGAATCCGAGGTGACCGGTGGCCTTGCGGCGCAGATCCAGGGTGTCGGGGTCGGGAAAGCGTTCCGGGTCGCGGTTGGCCGCCTCCATGGAGACGACGACCGTCTCGCCCGCCCTGACCAGTTGGCCCGCCACCTCGACGTCCTCCAGCGCGGTCCGCACTCCTATCTGCGCGATGGTCAGATAGCGCATCAGCTCCTCGACGGCCGTGTCGGCGAGGCCGGGATCGGCGCGCAGGGCGGCGAGTTGGTCCGGGTTGCTCAGGAGGGCGAAGGTGCCGTACGCGATCATGTTGGCGGTGGTGTCCAAACCCGCGCTCAGCAGGAGGGACCCGATCCCGGCGAGCTCGTCGTCGCTGAGGTCGCTGCTGGTCAGGTCGCTGAGGAGGTCGTCGGTGGGGTCCGTCCGCTTGGCGAGGACCAGCTTGTGGAGGTACTCCTGGCCCGCGTTCAGGGCGGCGATCAGCTCCTCTTCGTCGGCGCCCCGCGTCATGAGCGTCGCGGTGTTGCGCTGGAAGAACTCGCGGTCGGCGTAGGGGACTCCGAGGAGTTCGCAGATCATCAGCGCGGGGATGGGCTGCGCGTACGCCTGCACCAGGTCGAGAGTGGGTCCCTGGCGCTCCATGGCGTCGAGGTACTCAGCGGTGACCTGCTCGACGCGTTCCGTGAGCAGCCGCATCCGGCGCACCGTGAACTTGCCCGTGAGCAGCCGCCGGTAGCGGGTGTGTTCGGGCGCGTCGAGCCCGGTGAGGTCGCCGATCGGGGCCGGGCCGAGCGGCTCTGTCAGCCCGGTCTCGTAGGGGAGGTGCATGAGTTCGTAGCGCGAGCTGAAGCGGGAGTCGCTCAGGATGGAGCGGACCGCCGAGTGGCTGGTGGCGAGCCGGCCCACGTGGCCGTCGGGGAAGGCCAGCCGGGTGAGCGGCCGCTCCTCGCGCAGCCGCGCGAACTCGGTGGGCGGGTCGAAGGGGCAGCCCGAGGGGCGGGCGGTGGGCAGGCGTACGGGGTCGTTCGACAGTTCGTGCCGCATGTGGTTCCTCCGATGCAGAGCGCCGTGACGCCAGCATGGCACATAGGTGACGCCATGGCGAGCCAAGCTGGCTCACCATGGCGTCACGCGGCATCGTGTGGTGTCACGTGGTGGTGCCGGCGGGGATGCCGAGCCGGTGATGCGCGAGGTTCAGCGCCTCGTCGATGATCCGGCGCAGATGGCCGTCGCGGAGCGAATAGACGACGCGGCGGCCCTCTTTGCGCGTGCCGACGAGTCCGGCGAGGCGCAGCTTCGCCAGATGCTGGCTGACGGCGGGGCGCGCGGCGCCGCAGACCTCGGTCAGCGTGGTCACGTCGGCCTCGCCCTCGGTCAGACGGCGGAGCAGGACCAGGCGGGTGCGGTCGGCGAGGAGCGCCAGAAGGTCGGCGGCGAGGGCGAACTGCTCCTCGCCAGGGGTGTGCGGATGCGCATGGTGCGCAGGTGATAGATGCATGCGTGCGCTCACACGCACATAATGAGGGGCTGGGCGGCCGGTGTCCACACCGGCCTGGCCACCGTCCGCGTCGCATCGGAAGGGGCAGCACCACGTGAATCACCCCAACGAGCACCAGCACCCCCACGAGCACCCTCACCGGCACGAGCACGAGCACCCCCGCCGCCACCGCCGCAGCTTCCGGCACCTCCTCACTCCCCACTCCCACGACTCCGCGGACAAGGTCGACACCGCGCTGGAGAGTTCGGCGCGCGGCATCCGGGCGCTGTGGGTGTCCCTCGGCGTACTGGGCCTGACGGCCCTCGCGCAGGCGGTCGTCGTGGCGCTGTCCGGTTCCGTCGCCCTGCTCGGTGACACCGTGCACAACGCGGCCGACGCCCTGACCGCGGTGCCGCTCGGCATCGCCTTCGTCCTGGGCCGACGGGCCGCCACACGCCGCTTCACGTACGGATACGGCAGGGCCGAGGACCTGGCGGGCCTCGTCATCGTCCTCACCATCGCCGCCTCGGCCGCGTTCGCCGCCTGGACGGCCGTCGAACGGCTTCTGCATCCACGGGACATGAGCCATGTGCCCGTGGTCGCCCTCGCCGCCGTGATCGGCTTCGTCGGCAACGAAGGCGTGGCCCGCTACCGCATCCGCGTCGGCCGCGAGATCGGCTCGGCCGCGCTCGTCGCGGACGGACTTCACGCGCGTACGGACGGATTCACCTCGCTCGCCGTGCTGATCGGAGCGGGCGGTGCGGCCCTCGGAGTGCGGCTCGCCGACCCCGTGGTCGGCCTCCTGATCACGGCCGCGATTCTGCTGGTCCTGCGGGACGCCGCCCGTGAGGTGTTCCGCCGTGTCATGGACGCCGTGGACCCGGCGCTCGTCGACGCGGCGGAGCGGGCGCTCCTGGAGGTGCGTGGTGTACGAGGGGTCGGCGAGCTGCGGATGCGCTGGATCGGCCACCGGTTGCGCGCCGAAGTGGCGCTCGTCGTGGACGGGTCGCTGAACGTGCGCGAGGCGCACCACGTCGCCGTCG
The DNA here is from genome assembly GCF_053589195.1 of Streptomyces sp. NPDC003379. Lineage (NCBI taxonomy): Bacteria > Bacillati > Actinomycetota > Actinomycetes > Kitasatosporales > Streptomycetaceae > Streptomyces > Streptomyces sp. NPDC003379. Next base: position 5,563 of record NZ_JBSFRK010000003.1, read on the forward strand.
AGGCCGAGGACGCACTGTTGCACGCCGTCCCGCGCCTGACGGCGGCCCTGGTCCACGCCGACCCGGCACCCGCCGCCGGAGAGCGCGACCCGCATCTGCCCCTGGCCCATCACGCACCCGCCTCGGCCGAAGTGCTGTAGGTCACAGGAGGCGGCGGGAACTCGGCGGGGTCGCGGGCCGACTCCTGGACCGGTCCGGTCGCAGCCGGGCCGCGGCCCGTCGATCCAGGAGAACGCCTCATGCCCGCCGAACCCACCGTCCTCGCCGAAGGCGACGGGCAGCAGCCAGCCGTGCCTCCGCAGCCGCCCCACGCCGCGGAGGCCCAGCCCCTCGGAAAGCGGTCCGGCTGGGCGTCGTTGCGTCCGCTGGTCCTGCGTCTGCACTTCTACGCCGGGCTGTTGATCGCGCCGTTCCTCCTGGTCGCCGCCACGACGGGCCTTCTGTACGCGTGCTCGTACCAGGCCGAGAAGATCGTGTACGCCGACGAACTGCGCGTACCCGTCGCGGCGGACAAGCGCGAACTGCCCTTGGAACGGCAAGTGGCAGCCGCCCGCAAGGCGCACCCGGAAGGGACGATCGGCGCGGTCCGGCCCGCGCCGGAGGACGGCGCCACCACACGCGTCCTGCTCTCCGGCGTGCCGGGCGTCGACCCCGATCGCACGCTCGCCGTCTTCGTGAACCCGTACACGGGCGAGGTGCGCGGCGCCCTTGAGCAGTACGGCGCGTCCGGCGCCCTGCCGCTGCGCACCTGGATCGACGAACTCCACCGCGATCTGCACCTCGGCGAGCCGGGCCGTCTCTACAGCGAACTCGCGGCCAGCTGGCTGTGGGTGATCGCGGGCGGCGGCCTCGTCCTGTGGTTCGGGCGCCGCAGGGCGCGGCGGAAGCTGCGGAACACGACGGGCCGTCGCCGCACGCTGTCGCTGCACGGCTCGGTGGGCGTCTGGGCGGGGGTCGGTCTGTTCTTCCTGTCGGCGACGGGGCTGACCTGGTCGACGTACGCGGGCCGGAGCATCAGCGATCTGCGGGACGCCATCGGCCAGTCCACGCCCGCGGTGACGGCGAGCGTCACGCCGGGAGCGGAGCCCGGAGCGGACGCCGGAGGAGAGCACTCCGGGCATGGTGCGGCGGCGGGTGGTCCGGGCGGGGAATCCACCGGTGCCGGAAGCGGGAAGAACGCCGCGGACGTCGGACTCGACGCCGTACTGAAGTCGGCGCGCGGCCAAGGTCTTTCGAACCCCGTGGAGATCGTCCCGCCGGCCGACGCGGCATCAGGGTCGTCGGCGTACGTCGTCAAGCAGATCCAGCGCAGCTGGCCCGAGAAGCAGGACGCGGTCGCCGTGAACCCCGCGAACGGCGAGGTCACCGATGTCCTGCGGTTCGACGACTATCCCGTGCTGGCCAAGCTGTCGCGCTGGGGCATCGACGCGCACGCCGGTTCGCTCTTCGGCATCGCCAACCAGATCGCGCTCGCCGCGCTCGCCCTCTGCCTGGTCCTGCTGATCGTGTGGGGTTACCGGATGTGGTGGCAGCGCGGCCGCGGCTCCTCCTTCGGCCGCCCGATGGCCCGCGGCGCCTGGCAGGACGTACCGGCGTACGTCCTGGTCCCCTTGATGGCGGGGATCGCGGTACTCGGCTACTTCGTCCCCCTGCTCGGCATCCCACTGGCGGCGTTCCTCGCCGTGGACATCGCGCTGGGCGAGATCGCGTACCGGCGGGGGAGGCGGACGTACGGCTGAAGCCGGGGGTCGGGTTTCCGGGCGTCCTCCGCACGCTGTAATGGGGCGGTGGACACAGGGATATGGGACGCGCTGCCGCCGGCCACGCGGGAGCGCGTGGATGAGCTGGTGGTCGCGGGGCGCCGGGTGTGGGCGGTCAAGGAGATGCGGCAGGCGTTCGACGGGGAGGGGTTCGCCGAGTCCCGGCCCGGCCTGAACGCGTGCCAGGACGTGGTGGCCGCTCGCCACGAGGTTCTGGCAGACCGGATCGCCCGTCCGGCCCGCCCCACGGTGACCGGCCTCGCCGACCGCGTCAGCGCCGAGCCGGGTCGCCCCGTGGCGATCGAGGCGGTCTGGGACGGGGATTCGAGTGGCTGGATGGTGGATCTCGTGGCGGTCTTCCCCGGCGCGGCGGACGCAGCCGCCCCTCACCGGGAGCTACGCCTCACGACCTTCCGCGAAGGCTCCGACCTGCGAATCCTCAACGGGCAGGTGCCTCCTTGGCCGGAGGCGGAAGAGGCGCGGCGCGTCGGGGAGGCGCTGGCGGAGACGTTCGGTGTGCGCTTCCACTTCGCGAGCCCCGACGAGCCCGACGACCAGGCGCCCCGCTGGTGGGACACCCACTGAGGACCGCGCCCGCGACCGCGCCGTCCGGTCCCGGAACAAGAGATTCGGGCTGATGTGTGTGACGGGCTCCTGAGCGGGCACTCGAAAGATTGGGCCCCGCCGTGTCTCCCCCGTCGCGGCGGGGCTCCCTCATGGCTTCTCCCGGCCGCCTCGTGACTCCAGGGTCCGCGCTGCCGCACCGTCGGGTTTCGCCCGCTCCGCCCCGGCTACCCGTGCGGGACCGAAGGGAGAGGTCCCGTGACCACCACGTCATCCTCACCGACCGTGCCGCACCCCGCGCACCGCGCTCATACCGCGCACCCCGCGCCCGCGAGCGAGCCGCGGGAGGAGCGCAGCCACCAGGACCTCGTCCGGTACCTGGAAGACCGCTTCGCCTGCGCGCAGGCCTGCGACGACTGCGTCCGCGCGTGCGCCCGGCGGCAGGGCCCCGCCGAGCCGGGCAACACGCCCCGCGTCGACACCGCCTGCGCCGACGTGTGCGACGCGACCTCCCGCCTCCTCGGCGAGCAGGCCGACCAGGCCGACCAGGACGAGCAACGGGTCCGTATGCAGGTCGAATGGTGCCGCGCCATCTGCCTCCAGTGCGCGGACCTCTGCGACCTGCGCCCCGCCTCGGCCACCTGCGCGGAGGCCTGCCGACGCTGCGCCAAGGCCTGCGACGACTTCCTCACGACACTGGGCTGACCACCCCGTCACCGGCATTCCCTATTCCTGAAACGCGTTCTACTGTGTGCGCCGTCATGCCTCAAGCCTCAAGTCTCAAGCCGCCGAGTCCGAGGCCGAGCGAGCCAGTAAGAGCCTGGAGGGGCCGTGCACCTCGAATACACGCCCGAGCAGCAGCAGTTGCGCGCCGAGCTGCGTGCGTACTTCGCCGAACTGGTGCCGGACAACGTCTACGCGCGCTACGCCGACCCCGCCGCCCAGAAGCGGTTCTACCGGGAGACCGTCCGGCGCCTCGGCGCGGACGGCTGGCTCGGGGTCGGATGGCCCAAGCAGTACGGCGGGCGCGGGCTCACGCCCATGGAGCAGTTCATCTTCTCCGACGAGGCCGCGCAGGCCGGCGTCCCGCTGCCGCTCATGGCGCTCAACACCGTCGGCCCGACGATCATGCAGTTCGGCACGGAGGAGCAGAAGAGCTACTTCCTGCCGAGGATCCTCTCCGGCGAACTCGACTTCGCCATCGGCTACAGCGAGCCCGACGCGGGCACCGACCTCGCCGCGCTCAAGACCAGAGCGGTCAGAGAGGGCGACGTATACGTCGTCAACGGCCAGAAGATCTGGACGACCAACGGCGACACAGCCGACTGGGTCTGGCTCGCCGTGCGCACCGCCGCCCCCGAGGAAGGCGTTCCGCTCCACAAGGGCATCACCATGCTCCTCGTCCCGACGAGCGACCCCGGCTACTCCTGCACCCTCATCAACACCCTGGCCTCGCACGACACCACCGCGAGCTACTACGAGAACATCCGCGTCCCCGTCTCCCGCCGCGTGGGCGAGGAGAACAAGGGCTGGCGCCTGATCACCAACCAGCTCAACCACGAACGCGTCACCCTCGCCGCCCATGGCACCACGGCGATCCGCGCCCTCCACAACGTGCAGCGCTGGGCCATGGACACCAAGCTCGTCGACGGCCGCCGCGTCATCGACCTCGGCTGGGTCCGGCGCTGCCTGGCGAGGACCCACACCAGGCTCGACGCCATGAAGCTCCTCAACTGGCAGATGGTCAACGCCGTCCAGGAGGGCACGCTCACCCCGCAGGACGCCTCCGCCGTCAAGGTCTACGGCTCGGAGGCGCGCCGCGACGCGTACGCCTGGCTCATGGAGGTCGTCGGTGCGGCGGGCGCCCTGAAGGAGGGCTCGGCGGGGGCGGTCCTCCACGGCGAACTGGAGCGCGGCTACCGCTCGGCCGTGATCTTCACGTTCGGCGGCGGGAACAACGAGATCCAGCGGGAGATCATCTCCTGGATCGGCCTGGGGATGCCGCGCGTCCGCCGTTAGCGACCTCCGCGCGCCAGGGGGCGGTCGGGTCGTCGAAGATGCTGACGACCTGGCGCATGATGCGCCGTTCGGCCGGGTCGAAGGCCTGCTTGGCGTGGACGGTGCCGAGCTGGTCCCACATGACGATGTCCCCGGGCTGCCAGGTGTGGGCGTAGGTGTACTGGGGCTTGCCCGCGTGCGACAGCAGTTCGTCGAGCAGCTTGCGGCTGTCGTCGGGGGCGAGGTCCACGATCCGCTTGGTGTTCAGGGTGCTGACGTAGACCGACTGGCGGCCGGTGCGCGGATTGCGGGCGATCAGCGGGTGGATGGTGGAGGTGCCGTCCTCGGCCCTGATCTGTGCGGTGCTCTCGCCGAGGGACACCTCGCCCTGGAGCTCCTCCTCGATGGTCTCCTCGTACCCGGCGCGCAGGGCGTGACGGACCCGGTAGGAGTGCAGACGCCGGCGCTCTTCGGGCGACAGCGACTCGTACAGGGCGTACATGTCGGTGAAGAGGGTCTCCCCGCCGCCGGAGGTCGGCACTTCCAGGGCCTCAAGGAAGCCGACCTGGGAGACGCGGGGGCGGAAGGAGTAGTCGGTGTGCCAGCCCATCCACTCGGCGTCGCCGACGCCGATCTTGCGGCCGTCCTCCACCAGGTTGGAGACGATCAGGATCTCGTTGTGGTCGGGGTGGGCGCCGCTGGTCAGACCGGTCTTCGGGATGTACCCGAAGCGGCGGCCGAAGGCCAGGAACTCCTCGTAGGAAGGGGTCTCGTGGCCGCGGAAGACGAGTACGAGATGCGCGTCGAGCGCCGCCCGGATCTCCTCGGCCCGGGTCTGGTCCAGGTCGCCGGTGACAGGGGCGCCGTGCACGACGGCGCCGAGAGCGGCGCCCGGTATCGGCGTTACGTCCATGGGCGTTGCCGCCTTTCGCAGAAGGTTCGCGGAAAGTTCGCAGAAGGGTGGGGTGGTCAGCGCAGTTCGAGGCCGGCGAGGTCGCCCGCCTCGCGCCAGCGCCTGAGGATGTTCACGAACTCCACCGAGCCGCCGCCGTAGCTGGAGTTGAGCAGGGGCAGTCCGCCCGGGTCGCCCTCGTTGTTGTAGAGGCCGGGCGTGCAGTTCTCCAGGAAGTCGATGCCGTTGGCGGCGAGCCGGAGGATTTCCTCGACCCACTCCTTCTCACCGGCCTCGGATGCCTCCACGACCTGGTGGCCGCGCTCCTCGACGCACTTGACGATGTGCGCGAGGTGCCGGGTCTGCTCGCCCAGCATGTAGGCGATGTTGACGTGCCGACCGGCTTGGACCTTGGACAGGATGAAGCAGTTGGGGAAGCCGTTCACCTGGAGTCCGTGCAGGGTGTGCGCCCCGTCCGCCCACTTCTCCGACAGCTTCACGCCGCCGCGGCCGACGATGTCGTAGCCGGCGCGGTCGGTGTACGGGACGGCGAACTCGTGCTCGTAGCCGGTGGCGAAGATCAGGCAGTCGACCGGGTACTCCCGGCCGTTCGCGACCACCCCGGCCGCGGTGAGCCGCTCCACGCCCTGCCCCTGGGTGTCGACCAGGGTCACATTGGGCCGGTTGAAGGTCTGGAGGTAGCCGTCGTGGAAGCAGGGCCGCTTGCAGTACACGCGGTAGTACGGCTTGAGGGCGGCGGCGGTCGCGGGGTCGGTGACGACGCTGTCGATGCGGGCGCGCAGCTCCTCCATCTTGAGGAAGTCCGCCCGTTCGGCCGCGAGCGCCCGCTCCTTCGGGTCGCCCCCGGTGTCGCCGGTGGGCAGGATCGCGGCGGCCAGCTTGGCCGTGGTCTGGGTCCAGCGGTCCTGGACCAGGTCCTCGTCCTGGGGGATCCCGGAGGTCAGCGCGTGGAAGTTCTCCATCCGGCGCTGCTGCCAGCCCGGTTCGAGGCTGTCCGCCCAGTCGGGCGGGGTGGGCCGGTTGCCGCGCACGTCGACCGTGGCCGGGGTGCGCTGGAAGAGGACGAGCTGCTGGGCCCACTCGGCGAGGTGCGGGGCGAGCTGGATGGTCGTCGAGCCGGTGCCGATGACGCCGACCTTCTTGTCCTTCAGCTTGGTCAGACCGCCGGTGCTGTCGCCGCCGGTGTAGTCGAAGTCCCAGCGGCTGGTGTGGAAGGAGTGCCCGGCGAACGTCTCCAGGCCCGGCAGCGCGGGGAGTTTGGGGCGGTGCATCAGACCGATCGACATGGCCACGTACCGGGCCCGGATCAGATCCCCGCGGTCGGTGCTCACCAGCCACTTCCCGGCGGCCTCGTCCCAGCGCAGCTCGGTGACGGCGGTCTGGAAGAGGGCGTCGCGGTAGAGGCCGTACTTGTGGGCGATCTGTTGGAGGTGGGCGAAGATCTCCGGCCCGGTGGAGTACTTCTCGGTGGGTATCGTGCCGATCTCTTCGAGCAGCGGCATGTAGATGTAGCTCTCGACGTCGCACCGGACGCCGGGGAAGCGGTTCCAGTACCAGGTGCCGCCGACGTCACCGGCCTCGTCGATCAGCCGGATGCGCTCCAGGCCGGTCTCCTTGCGCAGATGGGCGCCGGTCAGCAGGCCGCCGATGCCGGCGCCGACGACGGCGACGTCCACCTCGTCGGTGAGCGGCTCGCGCTCCTGCCGCTCGGTGTAGGGGTCTCGCGCGTAGCGGCTGAAGTCACCGCGCGCGAACTGGTAGGAGCGACCGACGCTGCGCTTGTCGCGCTCCTGCCGGTATTTCTCCCTCACCGCCTCCAGGTCGATGGTCGGTGTCTCATCGCTACGGTCGTCGCTCTCGGCGCGGGCCACAGCTCCTCCTCGGGGCAAGGGGACGGAAGGGAAACAGCGGGTGTCAGCGGGGGTCGGGGAGCTTCAGGCTGATCACGAGAACGGTCACCGAGAAACACGTCAACAGGGCGAGGACGAGCACGGCCGCCGACGCCGTCGACAGCGAACCTGCCAGGGAGAGATACAGGGTTCCGCCGACGGTCGCGCCCAGCGCGGTCGCCATCTGCTGGCTGGTCACCAGCACACCGCTGCCCATGCCGGCCTGCGCGGGCGGTACGTCGGCGAGGATCATCCGGAACAGCGTCGGGCCGGTCAGCGCCGCGCCCACGCCGAAGAGGGCGATCCCGACGAGCACGAGCGTCAGGGAGGGATGCGGCCAGCCCAGCCGGATCACCAGGGCGAGGAGCAGCAGGCCCGCGCCCTGGACGAGGGCGCCCAGGGTGACGATCCGGCTGCCCAGCGCCGCCGCGATCCTCGGGGTGAACCGCGCCACCACGAAGAACGCCACGGCGAACGGCGCCAGGACCCCGCCGGAGGCGAGCCCGTCGAGGCCGAAGTGTCCCTGCGCGATCAGCGCGTAGACGAACAGGAAGGCACCGAAGCCGGCCGAGAACGGCACCATCGCCGCGAGCCCTCTGCGCATCCCCGGATGGGACAGCACCGACGGGGACAGCAGCGGTGAGCCGCCCCGCGCCTCCAGTCCGCGCTCGACCCGCGCCAGCGCCAGCGCCCCCACGGCGGCGACCCCGAGCAGCGACCACAGCCACAGCGGCCAGCCCAGTTCGGGGCCGGCCACGACCACGGCCAGGACACAGACCATGGTGACACCGAACAGCAAGGTGCCCAGCGGGTCGAAGCCCGGTTTCGCGTCGGCCTTGGTCGCGGGGACGCGTCGGACGGCCAGCAGCGCGGCCACCCCGATCGGCACATTGATCGCGAAGACCGACCGCCAGCCCATCCCGGCGACGTCCAGCGAGACGAGCAGACCGCCCAGGATCTGTCCGATGACCATGCCGAGGGCCGCGGTCGCGCCGTACATGCCGATCGCCCGGGCGCGCGCCTGGCCCTCGGTGACCGCCTGGATCGTCGCGAGCACCTGCGGTACGAGCATGGCGGCGGCGGCACCTTGCAGCAGCCGGGCCGTGACGAGGAACTCCATGGTCGGGGCGAGTCCGCACAGGGCCGAGGTGACGGTGAACGCCGCGAGCCCGTAGGCGTACAGGCGCCGTCTGCCGAAGGCGTCGCCGAGTCGGCCGCCAAGGACCAGGCCGAGGGCGTAGGTGAGGCCGTAGCCGGACACCACCAGCTCCAGTGCGGCGGGGCCGCCGTGGAGGTCGTCACTGATCGGGGTCAGCGCCACATTGACGATGGAGGCGTCCACGATGGACAGGGCGTATCCGGTGAGCACCACCATGAGGGCGATGCCACTGAGCCCCGCGGCGGCGGGTTCCGGGCCGGCCGGGGGCTCCGGTGTCGCGTTGGGCCCCTTCAGAGGGTCGGGCCCCTTCAGAGGGGGGAGGCCCTCGCGTTTCGTCATGCGCTGCCTCCCCATCACTCGATGGTGGCGGGGGTGCCGGTGATCTTCGAGAAGATGCCCTTGGAGGGGTCCTTCGCGGACTCCGGCCACGGGGTCAGGGCGTTGAACCCGCGGTGCGAGGAGGCGGGTTGGACGCGGGTGTCCATCGACATCCGCATGCCGGCCGGGTCCACCGAGACGTTCGGGATGGACTTGTGACACATGAAGGCGTGGAAGAGAATCACGTCGCCCGGTTCCATGGGCGAGAACAGCAGCTGCTCGTCGGCGCCGAACTCCTCCGCCGGGATACCGCGCACGGGGTGGCCGAACCGGCGGAAGTTCTCGGTGACGACGTGCTCGCGCGGGCCCTTCTTGTGGCTGCCGTCGGCGACGGCGACGCCGCCTATGTCGCGGGTCGTCGGGAGCAGAGGTATCCAGGCGGTGCGGAAGTCCTTGTTCGGGCCGATGTAGAAGCCGTCCTGGTGCAGCGGCGTCAGGAAGCTCGGCTCCGCGGAGCCCGCGGCGGAGGGGTAGTAGCGGATCGTCGTCGACTTGAAGACGAAGACGGGCTCGCCGAAGACCTTCTCCCAGACCTTGCGGGTCGAGGGGTGGTTCCACAGGTCGTCGTACTTGACGTAGTCGTGCATCGCCACCTCGTCGACCGCCTCGAAGGAGTCGATGGTGAGGGTGTCGAGCGTGGTGCCGGGGGCGGCGTGGCCGAGTGCGATCAGGCCCTCCAGCATCTGCTCGGCGGCGCTCCGTACGAGTTCACGGTCCAGAGCGCCACGCAGATAGACGTAGCCGTGCTCGTCGTAGAACCGGTCGAGGGCCTCACGGTCGTCGAGCAGAGGCGTGCAGTCGACGTAGTCGCTGAGAGTGTCCGTCATGATTCCTTGTCCTCGTGACGTCTGTGCGGGGGTCAGAAGGTGACGGGCAGTTCGTCGAACCCGCCGGTGATCCGGTGCTCCTGCCAGCGCAGCGACTCCTCCGGTACCGCGAGCCGCAGGTCGGGCAGTCTGCGGAACAGCCGCTCGAACACCGCGGTCAGCTCGATCCGGGCCAGCGCGCGGCCGATGCAGTGCCGGGCGCCGTGCCCGAACGCCAGATGCGACCTGGGCTTCTCCCGGGTCAGGTCCAACAGGTCCCCGTCGGGGAACGCCCGGCTGTCGTAGTTGGCCGCGCCGATGGCCAGCTTCACCGCGTCTCCGGTCCGGATCACTGTCTCGCCGACGGTGATGTCGCCGTGCGCGTAGCGGGGTATCAGCGCGTTGGATCCCTTGCCGCCGACGCCGAGGCGCAGGATCTCCTCGACCGCGGCCGGCGCGAGTTCGGGCTTCTCGGCGAGCAGGGCACGCTGGGCCGGATTGCGCAGCAGCAGCAGGGTGCCCAGGTCGATACGGACAATGGTGGTCTCGTAGCCGAACAACAGCACGGCATTACCCAAGTGGGCGATCTCCGCGTCGGACAGCGCGCCGTCCTTGTCGGCGATCAGCTCGGACAGGATGTCGTCGCCCGGCTCGGTCCGCTTGCGCGCCACCAGTTCCGTCATGTAGTCGACAACCTGTTGAAAGGTGTTCGCCGAGTGCGCGTTGTCGCTCTGGTCGAATGTGCCTCTCGCCCACTGCCCGAACCGCTCCCGGTCGGCCAGCGGCACGCCGAGGAGATCGCAGATCACCATGGTCGGCAACGGGAACGACAGCGCGTGGTGCAGGTCGGCCGGCGGAGTGCCGGCGGCCAACTGGTCGAGCAGCTCGTCCACGTGGTGCTCGATCCGGGTCTTCATGAGGCGCATCCGGCGAGTGGAGAACCGGGGCACGAGCAGCGCGCGCATCTGCGCGTGCCTGGGAGCCTCGGTGTCGTAGTCGTCCCCGGCCATCAGCGCGACCATGAATTTCCTGGCCGCGCTGTTGGCCGACCGCTCCGGACAGGGATTGCTGAGACCGAGCCGACGGTCGGCGAGCAGTTTCCTCACCTCGTCGTAGCGGGTGACCAGCCAGGCGTCCTCACCGGCGATCCGCACCTTGGTGATCGGCCCTTCCTGCTGCAGGGCGCGCATCTGGGGCGCGATGCCGATCACGGCCGGGTTGTCGAACGGAAACCTCGGAAGTTCCTTCATGCGGTCATGCTCATAGGCTTCGGTTTTTTGTGTCAATAAGCTTGAGTCGTGAATTTGGCTGTTCTTTTACGTCGGCGGGAAATAGCAATGCAAGGTGAATGCCTGCGCGTCGGCAGACTATGTGGTCGGTAATCACTTGAATTCCCGCCGACGCGCATTCCTCACCCTGTGCTGTTGACGTGGGTCGACGCGTCATTGCGTCATGGAGGCCGGGTGCAGCCCGCGTACCGCCGCAGGCGCTGACCACCGATGCTTCAACGAGCTTATATAAGTGAGCCCTGGTTTTCTAGGGACCACTTCGTCTCGGCGTCAGCGCACGTGGTGCAGCCAGCCGTCCGGGTCGGCGGCGCGGCCGTGCTGGAGGTCGACCAGCGCCTGCCGCAGCTTCCGTGTCACCGGGCCCATCTCGCCGTCTCCCACGGTCCAGTCGCCGCCCTCGCCGTCGCGCACGGTGCCGACCGGTGTGAGCACCGCCGCCGTACCGCAGGCGAACACCTCGGTGATCTCGCCGCTCGCGCATCCGGCGCGCCATTCGTCGACCGAGACGGGGCGTTCGCCGACCCGGTGGCCGAGGCGCGCGGCGAGGCGGAGCAGCGAGTCGCGGGTGACGCCCGGCAGCAGGGTGCCGGTCAGCGGGGTGGTGGTCACCTCGGCGTCGGGACCGCTGCCCCGTACGAAGAACAGGTTCATGCCGCCCATCTCCTCCACCCAGCGCCGCTCGACGGAGTCCAGCCACACCACCTGCTGGCAGCCCGCCTCCTGGGCCTGGCGCTGGGCGACGAACGACGGGGCGTAGTTCGCGGCGCACTTGACGTCACCCGTGCCGTCGGGCATCGCACGGCTCTGCGTACGGCAGATCAGCACGGACACCGGGCGCACCTCGTCACCGAAGAAGCCGCCCGCCACGAACGCGAGGACCAGGAACCGGTAGTCCTCCGAGGGGCGCAGCATCAGGTTCACGTCGGTGGCGAACATCAGCGGACGCAGGTAGAGGCTGTGGTCCGGGTGGTCGGAGAGCGCGCCCTGGTCGGCGGCGACGACCTGGTCGACGCCCTCCATGTACAGGTCCTCGGGGAGCTCGGGCATGGCCAGGCGCGCGGCGGAGCGGCGGAAGCGGCGGGCGTTCTCCCACGGCCGGAAGACCGCTACCGCCCCGTCGGCCTGGCGGAACGCCTTCATGCCCTCGAAGATCACCTGGCCGTAGTGCAGGCCTATGGTGGCCGGGTGCAGGGACAGGTTCTCCATCGGCTGCAGCGAGCCGTCGTACCACCCGCGTTCGGGGGAGTACCGCATGGAGTAGAGGTGCTGGGTGAAGGCGTCCCCGTGGCCGGGCGAGGCGGGCCGGACGGTGGGCTGCTCCAGAAGCGACGTCATGGTGATCTCCTTGTGCGTGGGCGGGGTTGGGCGGGTGACGTGGTCAGACGAGCGGGGCGGAGAAGAACGTCTCGCGGCGGTCGATCAGGTTCTCGGGGGTGAGTGAGAAGAACTCGGCGAAGCGGTGCTTGGCCGGTGTGCCGTCGTGCAGCACTCCCTCGAAGGAGCCCTTCACGGCGACCTCGTCGCCGCTCACCACCACGGAGTCGAGCTGGTGGCGGCCTTCGCGGATGACCCGCTCGTGCGTGTAGAAGTGCTCGACACCGGACCGGCCCAGTACCGGGGGATAGCCCGGACGGTGGTACGTGGCGTCCGGGGCGAACATCGCGACGAGACCGGGGATGTCTCCGGAGTCGACGAGTCGGTAGAACTGGTGCATCACAGCGGCGGTCATCGTGGGTCTCCTTGGCCTGCGTGGTCGTAGTCGTGGTCGTGGTCGAGGTCGAGGTGGGCGTCGAGCACGGACGCGATCCGCGCGATCGGTCCGGGGGCGGTCATGTCCGCGTGCCGGCAGTCGACGGGGTGCAGCTCCAGGTCGGCGACATGGGGCAGCCACGCGTCCGGCGTGGGTGCCTCCTCCGTCTTGCCGACGGTGGCGTGGAAGAACAGCACGCGCCCGGCATAGTGCGCGGGCGGGCCGGCGCAGCTGAGCGTCAGGTGGTGCGCGAACACGGCGCCGAGCGTCGCCGGGGCGCCGATGTGCTCCCGGAACGCCTCGGGCGTCAGGTCGGCGTGCCCCAGCGACTCCCGCAGGGCGTCCTGGACTTCGGGGTCCTCGGCGGTGAAGGACGCTCCGGTGCCGACGGACGGGTAGCCGTCCAGCATCGCGAGGAGCGCGACCTCCTCACCGTCGTCCCGCAGCGAGGCCGCCATCGCGTGCGCGACGCCCGCGCCGAACGACCATCCCAGCAGGTGGTAGGGCCCGTCGGGCTGGACGGTGCGGATCCGGGCGAGGTAGTCCGCGGCCATGGCGGCGATCGAGTCGGGCGCGGCGTCGGGTTCGGACAGGCCATGGGCCTGGAGACCGTAGACGGGCCGGTCCGGCAGATGGCGCAGCAGCCCCGAGTAGACCCAGCTGATGCCGGCCGCCGGGTGGACGCAGAACAGCGGCGCCCTGGACCCTTCGGAGCGCAGCGGCAGCAGGACGGCCAGTCCGTCGTCCGCTCGGGACGAGGTGTCTACGAGGGGCGACGTTTCCATGCGGGACGCCAGGGCGGCGGGCGTCGGCGCCTCGAATAGGGTCTGGATGCCCACGCGCACCCCGAGGCGGGCCTCGATCCGCGCCGTCAGCCGGGTGGCCAGGAGCGAATGCCCGCCCAGGTCGAAGAATCCGTCCTCGACGCCCGGCGCAGCGGACAGACCGAGGACTTCCGCGAACAGGTCGCACAGGGCCTTCTCCGTCACCGTGGCGGGCGCCCGGCCGACGGTCGGCGTGTACTCCGGTGCGGGCAGGGCGCGCCGGTCCAGCTTGCCGTTCGCGGTGTACGGCAGGGCGTCCAGGAGGACGACGGCGGCCGGCACCATGTGCCTGGGCAACTTGGCGGCGAGGTGCTTGCGCAGGGCCGCCGGGTCCGGCGCGGTGCCGGTGGCCGGTGCGGCGTACGCGACGAGCCGTCTGTCGCCGGGACGGTCCTCCCGTACGACGACCGCGGCCCGCGCGACCGACGGGTGCGTGGTGAGCGCGGCCTCGATCTCGGCCGGTTCGACGCGGAAGCCCCGCACCTTGACCTGGTCGTCGGCACGGCCGAGGTAGTCGAGGGTGCGGTCCGGCCGCCACCGTACGACATCGCCCGTGCGGTACATACGGGTCCCCGGCGGCCCGTACGGATCGGCCACGAAACGCTCCGCCGTCGCGCCCGGGGCGCCCAGATAGCCGAGGGCCAGGCCCGCCCCCGTCAGGTACAGCTCGCCGACGCCGCCCGAGGGCACGAGCCGGAGGCGGTCGTCGAGGACGTAGCCGTGCTTGCCGGGAAGGAACCGGCCGATCGGCACTCGGGCGTTCCGGGCGTCGCGGGCCTCCTGGGCGTCCTGGGCGTCCACCGTCTCCGTGACGAGGTGGGCCGTGGTGAAGCCCGTGCTCTCCGCCGGCCCGTAGCCGTTGACGAGCCGTAGCTCCGGGAACTGCGCCCGCGCGAGCGCGAGGTGGTGCGCGGACGCAGGCTCGCCCCCGGTCAGCGCGTGGCGGACGGTCGCGAAGACCTGCGGATGCTCGTCCAGCACATGGTTGAACAGGCTCGCCGACGCGTCGAAGACGGTGACGCCGTGCTCGACCACCAGCTCGGCGATGACGGCCGGGTCGACCTGCGCGCCGGGCAGCAGGACCGACGTACCGCCGTGCAGCAACGGTCCGAACAGCTGGGTGCCGAAGGCGTCCCAGGACACCGGTGCGCTCTGCAGCCACACCTCACCGGGGCCGAAACCGGCGTACGTCTGCCCCATGAGGGTCGCGCTGACGGCGCGGTGGGAGGCCATGACTCCTTTGGGCACGCCCGTCGAGCCGGAGGTGAACATGACCACCGCCGGTTCCTCGGGCCGCACCCTGACCGGCGCCGGTTCCGTGCCGGAGGCGGAGGCGGAGGCGGAGGCGGAGGCGGATGGCACGTCGGCGATGTCGACGCACCGGCGCCCCAGGACCCGCGACGACGAGGACGAGCCGACCACCGTGCGGACGCCGGCCAGGTCGAGCACCGAGCACAGCCGCTCCGCGGGGAACGCGGTGTCCAACAGCGTGTAGCAGGCGCCCGTCTTCAGGACGCCGAGCAGCGCGGCCACCATCGCCGGACCACGGTCGAGATGAATGCCCACCACGTCACCGGGGCCCGTGTCCAGATGGCGGGCGACCCGGCGGGCGTGGTCCTCCAGCTCCGCGTACGTGGTGCGGCGGCCCGCGTGCACCAGGGCCGTCGCCGCCGGTGTGCGGGAGCACTGCTCGGCGAAGAGCTCGTGCAGGCAGCGCTCCTGTACGCCTACGCCTACGCCTATGCCCACGCCTACGCCCATGGTCGCGACCGGTGAGGTGAGCATCGCCCGCTCCGCCTCGCCCAGCACCGCAAGGCCGCTCAGCCTCGGCGACGGATCCGCCGCGACCTGCGCGAGCAGCCGCTCCAGGCGGCGCGCCAGCAGCTCCGCCGAACCGTGCTCGTACCGGCTCGCCGCGTACTCCCAGGTGATCTCCAGGCCGAGCGGCTCGCCCGCCGCGGACCGGGATTCGCGCACTCCGACCGTCGTGTCGAACTTGGCCGTCCCGGTACCCTGTTGAGCCGACTCGACCCGTAGTCCGGGCCACGCGGAGGGCTCGCCGACCTGAGTGGTGAGCACCAGCATCACCTGGAACAGCGGATGACGTCCGAAGACCCGCGCCGGATTGGCCTCCTCGACGACCCGCTCGAACGGCACGTCCTGGTGGGCGAACGCGTCCAGATCGGTGGCGCGGACCCGGTCGAGCAGCTCGGTGAAGGACGGATCGCCGGAGGTGTCCGTGCGCAGCACCACCGTGTTGACGAAGAACCCGACCAGGTCGTTCAGGGCTTCGTCGGACCGTCCGGCGACGACTGTGCCCAGCGGCAGATCGGTGCCGCCCGTCATCCGGGTCAGCAGCGTGGCGACGGCTGCGTGCACCACCATGAACAACGTCGTCTCCGACCTCGCCGCCAGGTCGAGCAGCGCCCGGTGCGTCTCGGAGCCGATCCGCACGGACACGCTGCCGCCGCGCCGGTCGGGGCGCGCGGGCGGGGGACGGTCCGCCGGGAACCCCGCCTCCTCCGGAACGCCATCCAATGCCCGGCGCCAGTAAGCGAGCTGACGGGACGACAGACTGTCGGGGTCGTCCGCCTCTCCCAGTACATCCTGCTGCCAGTACGCGAAGTCCGCGTACTGCACCGGCAGTTCGGGGAACTCCGGAGCGCTCCCCGCCACGCGCGCGGTGTACGCGGCCGCCAGGTCGCGTGTCAGGGGGGCGATGGACCAGCCGTCCCCCGCGATGTGGTGCACGAGCAGCAGGAGTACGTGCTCGTCGGTGCCCGGCGACGTGAACAGGGTGGCGCGCACCGGCGGCTCCGCCATGAGGTCGAACACGTGGCGGGCCGCGCGATCGAGCGCGGCCGCCGGATCGCCGGTGCCGACCACCTCCAGCCGGAGCGCACCGGGCGGCATGATCCGCTGCCGGGGCGCGCCGTCGACCTCGGGGTAGACCGTGCGCAGCACCTCGTGCCGGGTTGTCACGTCGGCCAGCGCCGCCCGCAGCGCGGTCACGTCCAGCTCGCCGCGGAGCCGCAGCACGACCGGAATGTTGTACGCGGGCCCGGGCTCGGCCCGGTCGAGGAACCACAGCCGCTGCTGGTTGTGCGACAGCGGGGCCGTTTCGATGGACATGGTCACCGGACCTCCTTCTACGGACACGGTCACTGGACCTCCTCCTGCCTGGGGCGTCGCCGCAGCGCGGGCCGCACCGGCGCGGCCCGGTCGAGCCGGCCGGCCAGCGCGGCCACGGTCCGCTCCTCGAACACCGTCTTGAGGGACACCTCGGCCCCGAGGACCGACCGCACCCGGCTGATCAGCCTGCCGACCAGCAGCGAATGCCCGCCCAGGACGAAGAAGTCCTCGTCGACGCCCACGGAGCCCAGGTCGAGCAGCTCGGCGAACAGCTCACAGAGCACCGTCTCCTCACGGGTCCTGGGTCCCCGCCCCGCGGGGCGCTCGCCCAGGTCCGGCACCGGGAGCGCCGCGCGGTCGAGTTTGCCGTTGGGGTTGAGCGGCAGCCGGTCGAGCAGGACGTACGCGCCGGGGCGCAGATGCTCGGGCAGGCGCCGCTGGGCGTGCTCGCGCAGAGAGGCGTCGTCCAGGCCGCTGCCCGGCTCGGGCACGACGTACGCGATGAGCCGCTTGTCGCCCGGCTTGTCCTCCCGGACGACGACGGCACCGCGACGCACCCCCGGATGCGCGGTGACCGCGGCCTGCACCTCGCCCGGCTCGATCCGGAAACCCCGGATCTTCACCTGGTCGTCGGTGCGCCCGACGAATTCCAGCACTCCGTCCGCCCGTCGGCGCACCAGGTCACCGGTGCGGTACATGCGCGTCCCCGGCGCTCCGTACGGGCAGGCCACGAACCGTTCGGCGGTCAGGGCCGGTTCGCCGAGATAGCCGTGTGCCGAGCCGACGCCGGCGACGTACAGCTCACCGGGCACGTTCGACGGCACCGGCCGCAGCCGGGCGTCCAGGACGTAGGACCGCTTGCCCGCGAGGGACGTGCCGATCGGCACCGTCCTGGCCGGTGTGTCCTCGGCACGCACGTCGTGACAGCTGGTGAAGATCATGTGTTCGACCGGGCCGTAGGCGTGCACGAGCCGGATGTGCGGATGGTCGCGCAGCAGCCGGGCCGTGTGGTCCGGCGACACCGCCTCGCCGCCCGTCATCACCTGCCGCAGCCGGCCGAAGACGTCGGGGTATTCGTCGAGCAGGAAGTTGAACAGGCTCGTCGACAGGAACACGGTGGTCACCGCGTGCCGGCGCACCAGACGGGCGATCTGCTCCGGCTCGGGTGCCGGGCCGGGCTGGAGCACACAGGTGGCGCCGTGCAGGAGCGGGCCGAACAGCTCCATCGCGAACGCGTCCCACGGCATCGGCGCGCACTGCAGCCACACCTGGTCGGCGCCGAAGTCGGCGTACGTCTGGCCGAGCAGCGTGCCCGTGATGGCCTTGTGGGGAGCGACGACCCCTTTGGGCCTGCCCGTCGAGCCGGAGGTGAACATCACGCACGCCGGATCGTCCGCGGAGACCGCCACGTCCGGGGCGCCGTCCGGCCGGGGGCCGGGGGCGTCGCCCGGGTCGGCGCCGATGTCGAGCACGGGCCGGTGCGTGTCCAGTCGGGCGGCGCCGTCGGCGTCGGTGACGAGCAGGGCCGCGTCGGCCGCCTCCAGGATCGCCGCGACACGGTCGTCGGGGAACCTCGGGTCGAGCAGCGAGTAGCCCGCCCCCGACTTGAGTACCGCGAGGACGCTCACGACCAGGTCTATTCCGCGGTCCAGCAGGACGGCCGCGAGCCGGCCCGGCCCCACGCCGCGTGCGGCGAGGCGGTGGGCGAGGCGGTTCGCCCGGCGCTCCAACTCGGCGTAGGTGACGCGCTGTTCCCCGAAGACCAGCGCGGTCGCCTCAGGGGTGGCGGCGGCCTGTTCGGCGACGGCCTCGTGGACGCAGCGGTCGTCCACGCCCGGCCGCGCACCGGCCCACTCCCCGACGAGCATGCCGTGCTCGCCCGGCGTCAGTACGTCGAGTCCGCCGACCCGCACCTCCGGGTCGGCGGCGGCGTGCCTGAGCACACCGGCCAGGCGGTCCACGAGCGTCTGCGCGGTCGCCCGGTCGAACAGGTCGGTGGCGAACTCCACGCGGCCGCCGATGCCCGCGGGCCGGGCGTCCTCGTCATGGTGCTCGTCGAGGGACACCACCAGGTCGAACTTGGCGCTGCCGGTGCTCACGGGAGCGACAGTGGTGCGCAGGCCGGGCAGTCGTACGTCGGCAGCGGTGTTGTTCTGGACCACCAACACCGTCTGGAAAAGGGGGTGTTGGTGCGCCGTGCGCGCCGGGTTGACGTGCTCCACGATCCGCTCGAAGGGCACGTCCTGGTGGTCGAACGCCGCGAGGTCGCTCTCGCGCACCCGGGCCAGCAGTTCGCGGAAGGTGGGGTCGCCGCCGGTGTCCGTACGGAGCACGAGGGTGTTGACGAAGAACCCGACGAGGTCGTCGAGGGCGGCGTCGGTCCGCCCCGCGACGGGCGTGCCGAGGGGGATGTCGGTGCCGGCACCGAGCCGGGTGAGCAGTGCCGAGAGCGCGGCCTGCACCACCATGAACAGCGTCACCCCGTGCGCACGCGCCAGGTCGAGCAGCGCCGCGTGCGTCCGGGCGTCGAGCGAGACGTCGACGGTGTCGGCGCGTCCGGTGGGCGCGTCCGGACGCGGCCGGTCGGCGGGCAGGGGCACCTCGTCCGGCAGTCCCGCCAACGCCTTGGCCCAGTGGGCCAGTTGCCGTGACAACAGGGAGTCCGGGTCGTCGCCGTCGCCCAGCAGCCGCCGCTGCCACAGGGTGTAGTCCGCGTACTGCACCGGCAGCGGCGGCCAGTCGGGGGCGCCGCCGGTCGACCGTGCCGTGTACGCCGCCGCGAGGTCTTCCAGCAGGGGCCGCATCGACCAGCCGTCGGCGGCTATGTGATGCAGGGTCAGCACCAGCACATGGGAGCGAGGACCGGTCCGCAGCACCGTGGCCCGGACGGGGAGGTCGGTGGCCAGGCCGAAGGCGTACCGGGCGGCCTCGGCGACGGCGTCGTCCACCTCGGGCCCGAAGACCTCCCGGCACGGCACCTCCAGCCGCACCTCGTCCGCCGGTCCGATCACGGAGACGGGGACCCCGTCGACCGGGCGGAACGTGGTGCGCAGCGCCTCGTGCCGGGCCACGACGTCCGTGAGGGCCGCGCGCAGCGCCTCCAGGTCGAGGTCGCCTTCGAGCTCCAGGGTGTGGCTCACGTTGTACGCGGCGTTCGCGCCGTGCGTCCGGTCGCCGTGCATGTGGTCGCCGTGCATGTGGTCGAGGAACCACAAGCGGTGCTGCGCGGCGGACAGTGGCAGCTCCGCGGGCCGGTCCGCCGCGGTCAGGGCCGGCCGCGCCGCGGCAGCGGTGTCGACGGCGGTGGCCAGCGCGGCCGGTGTCGGGCGGGCGAACAGGTCCCGCAGCCCGACCTCGGCGCCCAGCGCCGAGCGCACCCGGTTGACGAGCTTGGCACCGAGCAGCGAATGACCGCCCAGGGCGAAGAAGTCCTCGTCCGGGCCGACCGCGCCCGCCCCGAGCGCCTCGCCGATCCCGAGCACCTCGGCGAACAGTCCGCACAGGATCTGTTCGCGCACCGTGCGGGCGGCGCGGCCCTCGCACGGGCCGTCCCCGCCCGCCGAAGGGCCCGGCTCCGGCAGGGCGGCGCTGTCGAGCTTCCCGTTCGGCGTGAGCGGGATCTCGTCGACGCGTACATAGACGGCCGGCCGCAGATGCTGCGGCTGCCGGTCGGTGAGATACGCGCGCAGCTCCGCCAGGTCGAGTTCGCCCTCGGGCACGACGTACGCCACCAGCCGGTCGTCCCGAACCACGACTGCGCAGCGCCGCACTCCCGGATGCTCCGTCACATACGTCTGGACGGCTACCGGTTCGATCCGGAAGCCGCGCACCTTGACCTGGTCGTCCGTACGCCCCAGGTACTCGATGGCGCCGTCGGCACGCCAGCGGCCCAGATCGCCGGTGCGGTACATGCGGCCCCCGTCCGGCGCGGCGACGAACCGCTGTGCGGTGAGTGCGGGCTGACCCACGTAACCGTGGGCCAGGCCCGGCCCGCTCATGTAGATCTCACCCGGTACACCCATGGGCACCGGACGCAGATCGGGTCCGAGCACCCAGGCCCGCTTGCCCGCGATCGGCCTGCCGACGGGGACGGGGGAGTCCTCGGTGGTGATGTCGTGGGTCAGGGTGAAGACCGTGTTCTCCACCGGGGAGTAGCCGTTGACGAGACGCAGACGCGGGTGGCGCTCCAGCAGGGCCCGTACGTGCGGCACGGACGCCGCCTCGCCGCCGGTCATGAGGTGGCGCACGCCGGCCAGAGCGGCCGGGTGCTCGTCGATCAGGTGGTTGAGCAGGCTCGCCGAGAAGTGCGCCGTGGAGACGTCGTGCTCGGTCAGCAGCCGGGCGATGACGCCCGGGTCGGTGGCGTGTCCCGGCTGCAGTACGCACGTGGCACCGTGCAGCAGCGGGCCGAAGAGTTCGAGGGCGAAGGCGTCCCAGGACACCGGGGAGCACTGGAACCACACCGCGTCCGTGCCGAAGTCCGTATACGTCTGATCGAGGAGGGTGGCGGTCAGTGCCCGGTGCGAGGTGAGTACGCCCTTGGGCGTGCCGGTCGAACCGGACGTGAACATCACGCACGCGACATCGTCCGGAGTGACCACGGTGTCCGGTGCGTACCGGGGAGCGGCCGCGATCGCGTCGGCGTCCGCGTCCACCAGGACCGGCGGCGTGGCAGGGACGAGACCGGCGAGGTCGCGTGCGGTCACCACCACCGGGGCGGCCGTCCGGTCCAGCGCCTCGGCGAGACGTGCCGCGGGGAACCGCGGGTCGAGCATCGTGTAGCCGGCCCCGGCGGCCAGCGCGCCGAGAACGGCGACGACCAGCTCCTCGTCGCGCTCAAGAAGGACCCCGACCACGTCCCCGGGCCGCACCCCGCGCCGGATCAGGTGGTGCGCCAACTGGTGTGCACGTGCCGCGAGCCGGGCGTACGTCATCCGCTGACCGCCGCATATCAGGGCCGTCGCCTCGGGGGTGCGTGCGGCGTGTTCGGCGACGATCGCGTGGACGGGGCGCGGGTCGGACGCGCGTACGGAGCCGGTCCACCGCTCGGACACGGCGAGCCGTTCCCGCGCGTCCATCACGTCGAGGGCGCTGAGCGGCAGCTCCGGATCGCGGACGGCCTCCGCCAGCAGACGGGGGAACCGCTCCACCATCAGCTCGGCGGTCTTGCGGTCGAACAGATCGGTGGCGAACTCCAGATACCCGGCCAGACCGCCCCGGCTCTCGTGCAGCGACAGCGTCAGGTCGAACTTGGCCGCCAGGTTGGGCACATCGATGGGGGTGCAGCCGGTGCCCGCGAGTGCGGCGGCCGGGGACGTGTTGTTCTGCAGGACGACCATGACCTGGAACAGCGGGTGCCGGTCGGCGGCCCGGACCGGGTTGAGGTCCTGGACGAGCTGGTCGAAGGGCAGGTCCTGATGGTCGTACGCGGCCAGGTCGGTGCCGCGGACACGGCGGAGCAGTTCGGTGAAGGTGGGATCGCCGCCGGTGTCCGTGCGCAGGACCAGGGTGTTGACGAAGAAGCCGACCAGGTCGCCGAGTGCCTCGTCCGCGCGGCCCGCCACCGGGGTGCCCAAGGGGATGTCGGAGCCGGCGCCGAGGCGGGTCAGCAGGGCCGCGAACGCGGCCTGGACCACCATGAACGAGGTCACGCCGTTGGCCCGGGCGAGCGCCGACAGCGCGCTGTGCACGTCGGTGTCGATCCGCACCGGAAGGGATTCCCCCCGGTGGGTCGGACGTGCCGGACGCGGCCGGTCCGTCGGCAGGTCGAGCTGCTCCGGGATGCCCGACAACTGCTCGCGCCAGTAGGTGAGTTGCTGATGCGCGAGGGAGTCGGCGTCGGCCGGGTCGCCCAGGTGTTCCCGCTGCCAGAGCGTGTAGTCCGCGTACTGCAACGGCAGCGGGCGCAGGGCCGGAGCCGAACCGGCCCTGCGGGCGGCGTAGGCGGTCGCCAGGTCGTCGAACAGCGGACGCAGCGACCAGCCGTCCCCCGCGATGTGGTGCAGGGTCACGAGCAGGGTGTGCTCCTGCTCGCCGGTGCTCAACAGCAGTACCCGCAGAAGCGGTTCAGCGGCCAGGTCGAACACGTGCCGGGCCGCCCGAGTGACGGCCTCCGCCACCCCCGAGGCGGCGACGGCCGACGCCTCGAAGACGCCGACCAGCTCCTCCGCGGCCAGGACGCGCTGGTACGGCACCCCGTCCGCGACCGGGTACACGGTGCGCAGCGCCTCGTGCCGCAGGACCGTGTCCGTGACGGCGGCCCGCAGGGCATCGCGGTCCACGGGGCCCGAGACCTGGACCGCGTACTGCACGTTGTACGTGCTCGACCCGCCCTCGACCTGGTCGAGCAGCCAGAGCCGGGCCTGCGCGGCCGACAGCGGCACCCGATCGGGCCGCTCGGCCGCCACCAGAGCGGGCCGGGCCCGCCCGCCCGAACCGAGGACGGCGTCGAGCGCGGCGGGCGTACGGTGGGTGAACAGCTCACGGACGCCGACCTCGCAACCCAGCACCGACCGGACCCGGTTGATGAGCTTCGCGGCGAGCAGCGAGTGGCCGCCCACGTCGAAGAAGTCGTCCTCGCGTCCCGCCCCGGGCAGGCCGAGCACCTCCGCGAACAGCCCGCACAGGATCTCCTCGCGCGCGGTGCGCGCGCCCTCGGACGCGGTGGGGACATGCTCCGGCACCGGAAGAGCGCTCCGGTCGAGCTTGCCGGTGGCCGACAGCGGAAGCCGGTCGAGGACCACGTACGCGTTCGGCCGCAGATGCTCGGGCAGGTGCCCGGCGACGTGGCGGCGCAGGGACGGCAGGTCCGCCGGACCGTCCGGGACGACGTACGCGACGAGCACCTTGTCCCCGGGCCGGTCCTCGCGGACGACCACGGCGCTCTGCCGGACACCGGGATGCCCCTCGACCACCGCACGCACCTCGCCCGGCTCGACGCGGAAACCGCGGATCTTCACCTGGTCGTCGGAGCGGCCCAGATACTCCACGGTGCCGTCGGCGCGCCAGCGGCCCAGGTCACCGGTGCGGTACATGCGCCGGCCCGGCTCGAACGGGCAGGCCACGAACCGCTCGGCGGTCCTCCGCGGCTCGCGCAGATAGCCGTGGGCGAGCCCGGGGCCGGACATGTGGATCTCGCCCGGGACACCGGCCGGGACCGGCTGGAGGTGCTCGTCGAGGATGTACACGCCCTTGGCCGCGACGGGCCGCCCCACCGGGATCGGGCCGACGGTGTCCGCCGGGGCGATCGGGTGGGTGAGCGTGAAGATGCAGTTCTCGACCGGCGAGTAGCCGTTCACCAGGCGCAGACCCGGATGCCGGTCGAGCAGCCGCGCCACGTGCGCGACCGACGCCGGCTCGCCGCCCGTCAGCACCGTCGTGATGCCGTGGAAGATCTCCGGGTGCTCGTCGACGAGGTGGTTGAGCAGACTGGCCGAGAAGTGCACGGTCGTGACGGAGTGCTCGGTGACGAGCTCGGCCACCACGGCCGGGTCGGTGGCGTGTCCCGGATGCAGGACGCAGGTGGCGCCGTGCAGCAGTGGGCCGAAGAGTTCCAGGGCGAAGGCGTCCCAGGACACCGGGGAGCACTGCAACCACACCTGGTCCGCGCCGAAGTCGGCGTACGCCTGTCCCAGCAGCGTCGACGTCAGCGCGCCGTGGGGCGTCACGACCCCCTTGGGCCTGCCGGTGGAGCCGGAGGTGAACATCACGCACGCGACGTCCCGCGCCGACACCGGTACGTCCGGCGCGGTCCGCGGCCGCCGCCCCACCGACTCGTCGTCGACGCGCACCATCCCGGGGAAGCCCAGGGCGGGCACCGAGACGACATGCGAGATCCCGCCCGCGTCGACCAGCCCCGCGAGCCTCGCCCGCGGGAACCGGGGGTCCAGCATCGTGTACGCCGCGCCCGCCTTGAGCACGGCCAGGACCGCCACGACGAGGTCGTGGTCCCGGTCGAGCAGAATGCCGACCACGTCACCCGCCCGGACGCCTTCACCGATGAGGTGATGCGCCAACTGGTTGGCGGACGCGTCCAGTTGGTCGTACGTCAGTCGCGTTTCCGAGGACAGCAGCGCGGTCGCCAGGGGCGTGCGCGCGGCCTGCTCGGCGATGACCTCGTGGAGGGGGCGGCTGATCCCGTCGTCGGAACGGCCGCTCCACTGGTCGAGGATCAGGTCCCGCTCCGCCGGTGTCAGCAGCTCCGCACGGCCGATGGGAGTGTGCGGCGCGGCGGCGAACACGGCGAGGGCGCGGGCCAGCAGCCGCGCGACGCGCTCGACGGTGCCGCGGTCGAACAGGTCGGTCGCGTACTTGAGGATGCCGGTGATCCCGTCGCCCGACTCGGCCAGATCGAGGGTGAGGTCGAACTTGGCCACATCCAGGTCGACGACCTCGTGCTCGGCGCGCAGGCCGGTGAAGTCCGCCGTGTACGGCGGGGTGTTCTGCAGGACCAGCATGATCTGGAAGAGCGGGTGACGCGACAGCGAGCGCTGGGGGTTGAGGTCCTGGACGAGCTGGTCGAAGGGCAGGTCCTGATGGTCGTACGCGGCCAGGTCGGTGTCGCGGACACGGCGGAGGAGATCGCTGAAGGCGGGGTCGCCGCCGGTGTCCGTGCGCAGCACCAGGGTGTTGACGAAGAAGCCGACGAGATCGTCCAGCGCCTCGTCGTTCCGCCCGGCGACCGGGGAGCCGAGGCAGATGTCGGTGCCCGCGCCGAGCCGGGTCAGGACGGCGGCCACCGCGGCGTGCAGGACCATGAACATGGTGCTTCCGGTGCCCCGGGCCAGGGACCGCAGACGCTCGTGCGTCCGCGCGTCCACGGAGAACGGCACCGTGTCCCCGTGCGGGCCGCGCACCGCGGGCCGGGGGCGGTCGGTGGACAGGGTCGACTCCGCGGGGAGCCCCGCGAGGGCGGACTTCCAGTACGCGGCCTGCCCCGCCAGCGCGCTCGCCGGGTCCTTTGGCGAGCCGAGCGCGTCGCTCGCCCACAGGGAGTAGTCCGCGTACTGCACCGCAGGCGCGGGCCGAGCGGGCTCGGCGCCCCGCACCCTGGCGTTGTACGCCTCCGCGAGATCGCGCAGCAGCGGCGCCGTCGACCAGCCGTCGCCGGCGATGTGGTGCAGCACGAGCAGCAGGACGTGGTCGTCGTCCGCGAGCCGCAACAGATGCGCGCGCAGCGGAATGTCGTACGCGAGATCGAACGCCACCGAAGCCAGCTCGCGCACCCGGGAGCCGAGGGTGTCCTCGGTGAGGTCGCCGACCGACCACGGCACGTCGGACCGGTCGAGCACCCGCTGCACCGGCACGTCCCCGACGACGGGGAACACGGTGCGCAGCGCCTCGTGCCGCCCCACCACATCGGCCAGCGCGACCCGCAGCGCCCGCGCGTCCAGCGTGCCGCGCAGCCGAAGGGTGAGCGGGATGGTGTACGTGGCGCCGCCCTCGACCTGGTCGAGGAACCACAGCCGCGCCTGGGCGAAGGACATCGGGCTCGGGTTCGGCCGCTCGGGCCCGCGCACCAGGGCGGGGCCGGCCGCGGCCGCGGCACCGACACGCCGCGCCAGCTCGCGCGGGGTGCGGGCGGCGAAGACGTCGGTGACGCGCAGCTGCACCCCGAGCGTCGCGCGGACCCTGCCGATCAGGGTCGCGACCAGCAGCGAGTGGCCGCCGAGTGCCAGGAAGTCGTCGTCCACGCCCACCGACGCGACCCCGAGGAGCTCCGCGAACAGGGCGGACAGCGCTTCCTCGGTCGCGGTCCCGGCGGCGCCGCCCGCGCCCGTGACCACCGTGGGTTCGGGCAGGGCGGTCCGGTCGAGCTTGCCGTTGGCGGTCAGCGGCAGCGCGTCCAGCTGTACGTACATCGACGGCACGAGATGCTGGGGCAGCAGGTCGGCGGCGTAGGCGCGCAGCTCCGCCACGTCGAGCGGACGGTCGGTGACGACGTACGCCACCAGGCGCCTGTCGTCCGCGGCGGCCTCCCACACGGTGACCGCGGCCTGCCGTACGAGCGGATGCGTCGTCAGGGCCACCTGGACCTCGGCGGGTTCGACGCGGAAGCCGCGGATCTTGATCTGTGCGTCGGCCCGGCCGAGGAACTCCACGGCCCCGTCGCGCAGCCGCCCCAGATCGCCGGTGCGGTACATGCGGCCACCGTCCGGCCCGGCCACGAACCGCTCGGCGGTCAGGCCCGACTGCCGGAGGTAGCCGTGGGCCAGGCCCGCGCCCGCCATGTAGATCTCGCCGGTGTCCCCTTCCGCGACCGGGCGCAGGTCCGGCCCGAGGATCCGTACGGACTTGGCGGCAAGGGGCCGGCCGACGGGGATGGTGGTGTCGGTGGGCCGTATGCGGTGGGTCAGGGTGAAGACGGTGTTCTCGACGGGGGAGTAGCCGTTGACCAGGTGCAGATCTGGCCGGCGGTCCAGCAGCGCGTGCACATGCCGGGGAGAGGCCGCCTCACCGCCCGTCATGACCTGCGTGACGCCGTCGAAGGTGTGCGGGTAGGCGTCGACCAGGTGGTTGAGAAGGCTGGCCGACACGTGCACGGTGGTGACGCCGTGCTCGTGGATCAGCTCCGTGATGGCGGACGGGTCCGTGGTGTCACCGGGCTGCAGGACGCAGGTCGCGCCGTGCAGCAACGGCCCGAAGAGCTCCAGCGCGAAGGCGTCCCAGGAGACGGGGGAGCACTGCAACCACACGCGGTCGGCGCCGAAGTCCGTGTACGTCTGCCCGCACAGGGTCGCTGTCAGCGCCCGGTGCGGAGTCACGACGCCCTTGGGCCTGCCGGTGGAGCCGGAGGTGAACATCACGCATGCGGAGTCCTCGGGCGACACGGCGACGCGCGGCGAGAAGTCCGGCCGGGCCGCCACGTCAGGGGAGGACGGGTCCACCGTCGACCGCCGCGGGCCGGCGAAGACGCCGCCCGGCTCCGCGACGACGGTACGGACCCCGGCGTCCTCGCACACCGACACCAGGCGCCTGGCCGGGAACCGTGGGTCCAGCATCGTGTACGCGGCGCCCGCCTTGAGCACGGCGAGCACGGCGACGACGAGAGGGACGCCCCGGGGCAGGCACACGCCGACCACGTCACCCGGGCGCACACCGTCCGCGACCAGGTGATGGGCGAGCCGGTTGGCGCGCTCATCCAGGTCCCGGTAACCGACCCGGGTGCTCCCGCAGACCAGGGCGGTCGCTTCGGGGGTGCCCCCGGCCCGGCGCTCGAACAGTTCGTGCACGACGTCGGCGGCCGCGCCGACATCGTGCGGGACGCGTGCCCCGCCGGCTTGCTGTGGCCTGATCACCGCACCTCACTCCTACCCGTCTCGGTTGTCGGTCGTGTCGCTCGTGTCGCTCGTGTCGGTCGTGTCGCTCGTGTCGGTCGTGTCGCTCGTGTCGGTCGTGTCGCTCGTGTCGGTCGTATCGGTCGTGCCGGTCGTGTCGGTTCTGTCCGTCGCGGGAGAGTCAGCCGCGCAGGGCGGCGAGGCTCGCGGGACGCAGATCCGTCCAGTGGGTCTCGACGTACGCGAGGCACGCGGCCCGGTCGGCGGGGCCGTGCGCCGTCTTCCAGCCGGAGGGGACGTCGATGGCGGCGGGCCACAGGGAGTGCTGGTTCTCGTCGTTCACCAGCACGAGGAAGTCGGTGTCGGTGGCGTCGAAGGGGTTGGTCATCACAGGGCTCCTTCAGGTTCGGTGGGTGCTGCGTCGGAGGGGGCCCGCGCGGTGGCGGGGCCGGTGCCGAGTCGGGGGATCGGGCGCGGACCGCAGACCGTTTCGACGGCGGCGGCGATGGCCAGCGCGTCGCGGGTGCGGGGTGGTCCGAAGACGGATACGCCCACAGGGAGCGCGTCGTGCGGTCCGGCGGGGACGGTGATGTGCGGGTAACCGGCCAGGGCCGGGACCGTAGAGGTGTTGCGGGCCCGCCGGTCGCCACCCGCGTGGTCCACCGGCCACGCCGGATCGCTGGTCGGCGCGATGACGGCGGAGAGGCCGTGCCCGCTCATCGCGTCGTGCAGTAGCGTGCGGGCCCACTGCCGGGCGCGGGCCCGCTTGGCCGGGGCCTCGGCGCGCTGCTCGTCGGTGACCGCCAGGGCGCGTTCGAACAGATCCTGGCCGAACGGCGCCTCCAGCGCCCTCGTGGCCTCGATCAGCGCGGCCAGGGTGGGCGGCGCCCCTCCGCGACCGGCCAGATAGTGCTCCACGCCGGGCCGGAACTCCGCCACCAGCGCGTCCAGGGCGTCCTCCAACACGCTTGATTCCAGCGGAAGTTCAACAGGGATGACGGTGGCGCCCGCCGCGGCGAGCGCGGTGACGGTCCGGTCGAGGGCCTCCCGGGCGGCCGGGGCCATCCGTCGTCCCGGCCAGACCCCGAGGCGCAACCCGGCCACACCGACCGGTCCGGACGGTATCTCGCCGGTCAGCGCGGCGAGACAGGCCGCCGCGTCGGCGCAGCTGCCCGCCAGAACTCCCGGCGTGTCCAGGACGGTGGAGATCGGCACGATGCCGCCCGTCGGCAACAGGCCGAGTTCGGGCTTCACCCCGACGATCCCGGTGACGGACGCGGGACACACGACCGAGCCGTCGGTCTCCGTGCCGATGGCCAGCGGGGCCAGGCCGGCGGCCACCGCGGCGGCCGAACCGGACGACGAACCACCGGGGCTGTGGTCGAGCGCGTGCGGGTTCCACGTCTGGCCGCCGGTCCCCGACCACCCCTCGATCCCGTCGACGGAACAGAAGTTGCCCCATCCGGACAGGTTCGTCTTGCCGACCACCACGGCGCCCGCCGCCCGCAGCAGCCCCACCACGTCGGCGTCCGACGCCGGAGGGTGCTCCATCAGCAGCGGCGAACCGGCCGCCGTGGCAAGGCCACGGGTGTCCACGTTGTCCTTCACCAGGACCGGCACCCCTTCGAGCGGGCGCCCGCCACCGGCGGCCAGGCGCCGGTCGCTGTCCCGCGCCTGGGCACGGGCGGTCGGGTCGACCGCGTACACCGCGTTGACCCACGGGTCGACTGCGGCGATCCGTCCCAGGCACGACTCCACCAGATCGACGGCCCGTACGGCCCGTACGTCCCGCCGCGGAAGCCGCAGCCGCTCGCCCAGCTCGGCCAGAGAGGGCCACGGGCCCGTGGACTCGGCCCCTGTCGGCTCAGTCAAGGCGGGCCTCCCGCAGCGTGCGCGAGGTGAGGAACACCGCGATCGCCGCGGCCGCGACGACTCCGTGCAGGCCCAGCGTCACCGCGAAACCGAAGGAGTCGACGGCCACCCCCATGACGAGGTTGCCGATCAGCGGAGCGGCGAACGACAGCAGCGACATCAGCGCCATCACCCGGCCGCGCATCTCCGTCGCCGCACAGCGCTGGATCAGCGACATCAGCACCAGGCTCGCCTGCGCGGTGACCGCGCCCATCAGGCCGTACCCGGCGGCCGCCGCGGCCACGGAGTGGACCTGGCCGAGCAGGACGAGCAGCAGAGCCTGCCCGGCCACGCACACCACCAGTACGGCGGCGGCCCGTCGGCGGACCGGCAGCGCGAGGCTCGTCAGGAACGCGGCGGCGGCGCCGACCGTGAACGCCGACAGCAGCACGCCCGCGCCCGTGGTACCCGCGTCGAGGGAGTCGGCGAGCAGCACCAGTCCGACGTTGATCGGCCCGGCCCCCG
The DNA here is from genome assembly GCF_053589195.1 of Streptomyces sp. NPDC003379. Lineage (NCBI taxonomy): Bacteria > Bacillati > Actinomycetota > Actinomycetes > Kitasatosporales > Streptomycetaceae > Streptomyces > Streptomyces sp. NPDC003379. The sequence goes on from NZ_JBSFRK010000003.1 coordinate 35,677, forward strand.
CCAGCTCCACCAGCCCGACCACGCACAGCAGCAGACGGAGATGCCGGTGCCGAGCCGCGTACCGCATCCCCTCGGCGACCCGGGTGATGAGCCGGGCCTGGTCCCGCGGGGTCTCCTGCGGCATCTCCCGCGGGACATCCCGCGCCTTGCGCGCCGACCGCGCCGACCGCGCCCGCCGCGGTCGGCACACCGCCACCGCCACCGCCGACACCAGGAAGCTCACCGCGTTCGCGGTGGCCACCGCCACCATCCCGCCGATCCCGAGCAGCCACGCGCCGACCGGTCCGCCCGCCGCCTGACCGGCGCGCAGGCCGATCAGGTACAGGGCATTGCCCCGCACCAAGTGCTCCGGCGGCAGCAGCAGGGGGCGCAGGGCGCCGCTCGCGGGCAGGAAGAACGCGCCCAGCAGACCCAGCACCGCGGCGACGGCGAACAGCACGGGCACCGAGGGACCGGTGATCGCCACGGCGACCGCCGAGACGGCCATGAGCGCGCCTCGGGCCACGTCCGACCCCACCATCACGCGCGCCGGACCGTGCCGGTCGGCCACCGCGCCCGCGCCGAGCAGCGCGGCGAGCCGCGGCACACCGGCCAGCGCCAGCACCGTGCCGGCGGTCGCCGCGCTGGTCGCCTCCACCACCGTCGACGCGAGAGCGATGGTCCACGCCGCGTCACCGACGCTCGACAGGCCGGTGGCGCCGACGAACGACAGATAGCGGGGGGAGACCGGACCGGTGCGCACGGGGGCGGCCTCCGCGGTGCCGGTGGGCATCAGCGCACTTCCGAGGGGAGCGGTGACGCCGCCCGGTCCGGTCCGGCCGACGGCACCCAGACGTCCTCGGCGGACAGGGCGTCCGGACGGTACTTGCCCAGCGCGCTGATCAGCAGCCGCATCTCCAGGGCGATGCACTCGGCCAGGCGTCGCAGACCGGCCCGCGGATCCTCGTCCACGGCCAGCAGCGCCGCCCGGCCGAGGCCCACCGCGCGGGCGCCGAGGGCGAGGGACTTCACCGCGCGCGCCCCTTCCCACATCCGCCCGGACACCAGCAGACAGCCGTCGGGCTTGCCGATGCGGCGCAGGCACTCGGCGAGCGGCAGTCCGACGCCGGACAGGAACGCCTTGGGCGCCCAGCCCGACCCGCCCTCCGCGCCGTCGACGGTGACGGAGTCGGCCCCGGCGGCCCAGGCCACCCGGGCGGCCTCGCCCACGTCGCGGCCGGGCGGCAGCTTCACCCACACCCGGGCCCGCGGATAGTTGTTGCGCATCAGCCGGATCTGCTGGCGCAGCACCTCCTCGGTGAACGTGCCGGGGCTGGCGCAGCGCAGTTGCCGTCCGCTCGCCTCGTCGAAGACCCGCTCCAGGGCGAACTGTCCGGCCAGCGCGGCCGCCCCCGTGTCGTCGACGACCGTCATCCCGCCGAGCCCCGGTTTGGCGCCCTGGCCGACCTTCAGCTCCAGCGCGAGCCGGCCGCTGTCCAGCAGGGGGAGGGCCGACGGCGCGCTGTAGACGAGGTTCCAGACCTCGGCGTCGGCGTCCTCGGTGCTCTGCTGCACGACCACACCGCCGATCCCGTCGGGCACGGCGTCCGCGTAGGCCCGTACCCGTCCGAGGAGCGTGGCGCCTTCGGCGCCGGTGAGCTGGCCGGAGCCGTTGACCGGAGCGACGTTCTCGCCGACCACCATCGGGATGCCCAGCTCACCCGCCTGCCGGCCCGCGGCCCGCCCGAGGTCGGCGCTGGCGACCTGCGTCGAGCCGAACGCCGACAGGTACAGCGGCAGCGTGGAGGAGAATCCGCCGATCTCCGTGCCCAACTCGACGTCGCTGTGGAGCGGTTCACGCCCGAGGTCGATCAGCTTCTCCAGCCGCCGCGGCATGAACACCGGGGGCACGAGCCGGGCGTCGTCCAGGCCGTCGCCGCCGCGCCGGTCACCGCCGTGCTCGTCGACGGCGCCGAACAGCGCGCGGCCGTAGTCGTGCAGCGCGGGGAAGGCCGCCGCCGGCCCGCCGCGGGCGCGTTCGCGCACCTCCGCGTCGGGGAAGTGGTCGGCTCGCAGGACACTCATGGAGCCACCACCCCGGGGACCTTGGGGAAGGCGCTGGCCTGCCACACCGAGTGCAGCCCGGCGATGTACCGGGTCAGGCGCTCCAGGCCGATCCCGAAACCGGCGCTGGCGGGGATGCCTTCGCGGACCACCTTCAGGTACCAGGCGTACTTGGCGGGGTTCTCGCCGGTCTCCCGCATCCGGGCGATGATCGTGCCGTAGTCGTGCTCGCGCTCGCCGCCGCTGCACAGCTCGCCGTAGCCCTCGGCGGCCAGCAGGTCGAAGTTGCGCAGATACCCGGGCCGCTCGGCGTTCTCCTTGTCGTAGAAGCCGCGTGAGCCCTTGGGGTAGTCGGTCACGAAGAAGGGCTGGTCGGCCTTGGACGACAGCAGTGCCTCACCGGCCCAGTCGATCTCCGCGTCCGGATTCTGGTCGTGGCCCATGGAGTGCAGGTCGGCCACGGCGGACGCGTGGGTGCGCCGGCCGAACGGCTGCTGTGACAGCAGCCCCGCGAACGCGTCGGTGTCGCGGCCGAGTTCGGCGAGCTGCTCCGGAGCGCGCTCCACGACCCGGCGCACGATGTGCTTGACCACCCCTTCCGCGACCGCCATCGCGTCGTCGCGGGACGCCCCCGCGATCTCCACGTCGATCTGGTGGAACTCGGCGAGGTGCCGGCTGGTGGAACTGGTCTCAAGCGGCTCCAGGCGGACGTTCGGCGCCACGCAGAAGATGCGGTCGAATGCGGTCAGCGACGCCTGCTTGTACAGGATCGCGCTGGTCATCAGTTTGTAGCGGTGACCGTAGTAGTCGACGTCGACCTGCTTGGCGCCCCGGGCGCCGGGATCGGTCACCGGGCCCATCACCGGGGGCAGCAGCTCGGTGAACTCCTGCCCGGACAGATACTCGCGGGCCGCGTCCAGCATCGTGTGCTGCGTCTTGAGCACGGCCCGGGTGACCGGAGACGTCAGGTGGGCACGCGGGTCGCCGGGCGAGGTGGTGTCTTGCTGGGTGATGTCCATGCCGGACTGTCTCCTTCGTGAGGTGGCGGGGCGTCTTCGCGGTGGGCGGGGCGTCGGATGCCGGACGGTCAGCCGACGCCGAGCGTCGTGCCGTCGGCGCTCACGGCTCGTTCCAGAGCGGCGCCGTCAAAGGTCTGTTCTACGTAGGACAGCGAGCGCAGGAGCTGCGCGGCGTCGGCCTCGTGGCGGCCGTCCGTCTCCACGAGGGCGCCGATCGGGAGGGCACCGGTGTGCGACCACCGCAGCCGGCCGGTCGCGTCGACGGTCGCGCGTGTCCGGCCCGCGTTGTCGGGATGCAGGCAGTACGGCACGTCGAGATAGCCCCGCCGCACCGCCCGCACCAGGGCCCTGCCCAGGTCGGCGTCGAGGTTCAGGACGGCCTCGACCAGGGCTCTGGCCTCGGCGAGGATGCCGGTGTCCGGCGGGTCGGGCCGCACCGCCGAGCGCTCGTCATCGGCCGCCGCGCCGGCGATCCGCAGCGCGGTCACGTTCTCCTCGACGGTGGGAATGCGGTGGGCCTCGGCGACCGTCTTCACGATCAGCCGCTCCGCCCCGGTCCGCACCGCCAGCCGGGCGGCCTGCGCGAGGAGTTCGGTGGCACCGCCTTCGGTCCGCGGGTAGACGCCCATGTAGGTGTAGAGCACGACGTGCCAGTCGGCTCCGGCGAGGAGTTCGGCGGACAGCAGGCGCAGGGCGCGTACCGCCTCGGCGTCCTGCTCCGGGTGCGTCTGCTGCGCGTAGCTGAGGGACACGCTCTGCACGCCGTGCTGCTGGAAGAACATCCCCTCCAGCACGCTGATGGCCACGAGCAGGCTCGGCGGGCAGAGCTGGCCCATCATGCAGCCGCCGAAGGACTCCAGGTGCGGCCGTACGCCGGTCCCGCCCAGCTCCGCGAGGAGCTCGCAGGACTCGGCCCAGTGGCGCACCGCGTCGGCGACGGGGACACGGCTGTAGGGGAGGCAGTACGAGAGGGGGCCGCCTTCGCTCGCGTGGAGGCCGCACGCGCCGAGCGCGGCGAAGATGTCCTGAGGCCGGGCCGAGCCGTGCCGCACCTGCACCGGGAAGGCGTCGTCGTGCAGCCCGTTGAGGACTTCGCGGGTGAACTCGGGCGGGTAGGCCACGATCGGGTAGCCGTTCAACGGATCGCCCGCGGCCAGCGCCGCGTAGACGGCGGCATGGTCGCCCACGCGGGTGAAGCTGTCCAAGGTGATCGTGCCGACCGCGCACACCCCGGCCTCCCGCACGGCCTGCAGACCGGCGCGCATCCCCGCGGGGTCGCCGATGCCCATTCTCGGCTGGACGACGAGCCGGCCGGACGCCTTGGCCCGGGCGACGAAGTCCCCGAAGGACCGCCCGGGACCGGCCATGTCCACTGTCACGACGACACTCCCTGCGGCAGACGCGCCAGGAAGGAGCGGAACGCACCCATTCCGCTGCCTTCCTCGAACACGCCGTCGAAACCGGCCTCGGTGAGCGCCGAGGCGCGCTCACGCCCGCCGGCCCCGCCGATGCCGAGCTTGCCGCCGATGACGACGGAGGTCCGCGCCAGCTCCTCGCGGGCCCGCAACTTGCCGATGACCCGCTTTCCCTCGTGGAAGCCGTGGCCGTTGACGCTGCTGACCACGGTCAGGTCGGGAGTGAGACGGAGGCAGCTGTCGAGCAACAGCTCGTCGGGGACGCAGGCGCCCAGGTTCACCACCTCGTGCCCCCACTCCTCCAGCAGGAGCTGGAGGTACACGAGGTTCCAGGTGTGCGCGTCGGAGGCGAGGCTGGTGACCATGATGTGCAGCCCTCGTATGTCGCCCGGCTGTCGTCGGTTCAAGGCGGTGCTCATCTCTCTTGTGAAGGGATGGACGGTGCGCGGGGCGTTCTCAGTCCCAGCCGGTGGTGTTCTTGGACTGCGCGACGGTGGCGGACCCGGCCGCCGCGTGCCCGCTGATGTCGCCCGCCGACCCGTCGGCGAGCGTCACCGCCCCCAGGGCCGGGACGGTGGCGAGAACGAGGACAGCGACAAACTTCGTAAAGCGGGCACCGGTGGGCATGCGAACTCTCCTCTTGTGAAGGACCGTCGGGGTGACCCGGCCGCCGCGCCCCGTGGTGGGGGCGCCCTTGCGCCGGTGGAACAAGATTCCCCCGCCGCTCCCGTGCGCCGCTAGGTCTGACCGGTGTCCTGATCCGGCCCTCGCATAGACCGTCCACCGTCGTCCCCGGTGCCGCAGAGCCCGTCGTAGAACTGCGGTACCAGCGCCGCCGAGCACGCGGCGACACGGGCGCCCCGAAGCGCGTACTCGCACTCCAGCGTGCGCGTCACGAACACACGCGCCGTGTCCTCCGCCTCGCACACCGAATCGGCGGTCACGTAGACCCCGACCGTCAGCTTCCGGTCCGCGTCCGGATGGATGCTGATGTGCTGGATCCCTTCATGCCGACGTGCGTGGGACCGGAAGATCGCCCTGAGGCGCTCGGGCTCAGGGGGATCGACGGCCAACCGGACCCGTGCGTGAACAAGCTGCATCGTCCGAGCTTGCTGAAGGCGACGCGGAGCCAACAAGACCAGCTCGCGGGCCGGTCTATGCCAGGTCCCGAAACGGCCAGCACCACGGCGGTTTTCGGACAGAGAATGTGGGCATCTCCCGCCGTTCCCCGCGGCTTGATAGCAATGGTGTGATAGGGATCGACGGGTGGACTCAGGGGGCGGGGTGCTGGACGCGCTCGGACTGGACGACACCTGCGCGCATGTCTACAAGGCCCTCCTGGCCCAGCCGCAGGCGAACCTCGACGAACTGCGGGGGATACTGGGCCTCTCCGAAGCCGAACTGGGCGACTCGCTGGACAGGTTGAGCGGACTGGCGCTGATCCGGCCCTGCCTGGAGGAACCCCACATCTTCCGCGCCGTCGACCCGGAGCTGGGCATCCAGGCCCTCATCGCCCAGCAGCAGGAACGGCTCGTGGCCGAACAGCAGCGGGTCGAGCGGCTCCGCGCCGCCGCCACCCGCCTCGCCGCCGACTTCGCCGCCAGCCGCCCCCGCAAGAGCGTGGCCGACGTCGAACAGCTCGAGGGAATCGAGGAGATCCGGGACCGCATCCACGTGCTCGTCCGCGAGGTCAAGGCCGAGGTGATGACCTTCGCCCCCGGCGGTGCGCAGAGCGCCGCCAGCATGGACGCGGCCAAACCGCAGGACGAGGAGCTCCTCGGCCGCGGCGTGCGCATGCGCACGCTGTACCTCGACAGCGTGCGGAACAGCCCGGCCACCGTCGCCTACGCCAAGTGGCTCACGGAAGTCGGCGGCGAGGTGAGGACCACGCCCTCCCTGCCGATCCGCCTGATGATCCTGGACAGCGATGTCGCCATCGTTCCCGTCAACGGGGAGAACAGCGCCGCCGGCGCCCTCGTCCTCGGCGCGGACGGCATGCTCACCGCACTCTGCGCCCTGTTCGACTCCCTGTGGGAGAAGGCCACCCCGCTAGGCGGCGCCGCCCGCGACCGCGACGAGGACGGCCTGACCCCCCAAGAGGCCGAAGTCCTCAAGATGCTGGCCCACGGCCTCACCGACGAGGCCGTCGCCAAACGCCTCGGCGTCTCCCCGCGCACCGCACGCCGCATCGCCGCCGACCTGATGGAGAAGCTGGGAGCGCGCAGCCGCTTCCAGGCGGGTGCGCGGGCGGTCGCGAAGGGCTGGCTGAGAGGGGACGAATAGCACCATGCCCGAGCACACGCCCGCCGCCCCGCCCGACCCCGGACTCTTCGGACCGGCGTCGGTCACCTGGCAGGTCCACTCCGACCCCATGATGTGGGTCGCCGGGATCCGCGCCCTCTACCTCCAGGCCCTCCACCCCCGCGCCGTACGCGGAGTCATGACGAATTCCGACTTCCGCAAGGACGCCTGGGGCCGCCTGATGCGCACCGCCCACTTCGTCGGCACCACCACCTACGGCACGACCGAGGCCGCCGAGAAGGCGGGCGCCCGCGTGCGCAAGATCCATACGATGCTCACGGCCACCGACCCGGACACGGGGGAGCGGTACGGCGTCGACGAGCCCGGACTGTTGCTCTGGGTGCACTGCGCGGAGATCGACTCCTACCTCCATGTCGTACGCCGATCAGGGATCCGGATGCCCGACGCGCTCGCCGACCGCTACGTCGGCGAACACCGGCGGAGCGCCCGGCTGGTCGGCCTCGACCCCGACGACGTACCCGGCTCCACGGCCGGACTCGCCGCGTACTTCGACCAGGTGCGCCCCGAGCTGACCGCCGGGCCCGACGCCCGCGCCGTCGACGACTTCCTGCGGAGCCCGCCGACGCACCCCCTGCTCGTCCCGGCGCGCGCCCTGCTGTGGCGGCGTGTGGCCGATCTGGCGTACGCCTCCCTGCCGCCGTACGCCCACGAGCTGTACGGCAGAACCGCCCCACCGCCCCCCACGGTGACCCGGCGCCTGACTCTCACCGGCACCGCCCTGCGCGCCGTCCCCCCGCGTGTGCGCTGGCAACTGCCGCCCCGGCACATCCTGCGCGCCATGGCCCGCCTCGGGCCCGGCAGCCGCCCCGCCCCGTACAGACTCGACAGTCGGGACGCCATACTGGACGGGCCGGGGAGGGCGCAGCGAGGCAACGGGGGCGACAGCACGAGATGGCGGAAACCAGGCTGATCCAGAGCCGCTACCGGCTTCTGGATCTGATCGGGCGCGGAGGCATGGGCGAGGTGTGGCGGGCGCGCGACGAGTCGCTCGGCCGCCAGGTCGCCGTCAAATGCCTCAAGCCGATGGGCCACCACCACGACCAGTCCTTCACCCGCGTGCTGCGCGAGCGCTTCCGCCGCGAGGCGCGGGTGGCGGCGGGACTCCAGCACCGGGGCGTCACCGTCGTCCACGACTTCGGTGAGTACGACGGCGTGCTCTATCTGGTGATGGAGCTCCTCGAAGGCCGCAACCTCAGTCAGCTCCTGGAGGACAACAAACAGCATCCGCTGCCCGTCGCCGACGTCGTGGAGATCGCCGACCAGGTCGCCGCCGCTCTCGCGTACACCCACGAACAGGGCATCGTGCACCGGGACCTGAAGCCCGCGAACATCATGCTGCTCTCCGACGGCACCGTGAAGATCTGCGACTTCGGCATCGCCCGGCTCGGCGCCGACATCGGCTTCACCTCACGCCTGACCGGCACCGGCATCGCGATGGGCACGCCGCACTACATGTCGCCCGAGCAGATCAGCGGCGAACCCGTCGACCAGCGCAGCGACCTGTACTCCTTCGGCTGCGTGCTCTACGAGATCGCCACCGGCGCCCCGCCGTTCGACCTGGAGGACGCCTGGGCCGTCCTCGTCGGACACCGCGACACCATCCCCGAGCCGCCGCGCCGCCACCGCGGGGAACTGCCCGCGTACTTCGAGGACGTCGTCCTCGGCCTGCTCGCCAAGGACCCCGGCGACCGGCCCCCGGACGCGCGGGAGCTGCGCCGCCGCATCGCCGCGGGCCGCGCCACACCCTCGTACGTCCCGACCGTCGTCACACCCCAGGTGCGCCGCCCCGGGCAGCCGCCGTCCGGCGAGCCGCGGCTGCCCTCCTGGACCCGCGGCATGACCACCGGGCACAAGGCGAGCGGCGCCTCCGTGCTGCGCGCCACACCGCCCGACGCGGCGGCCGGCCTGACCGGCGAGTGGATCCCGCGCGTCGACGCACGCCGGACGGCCGTGCCCCGGCAGCCCGAACGCCCCGCCCCGTCACCGGAGTTGGTGGCCACCCTCACCAGCCGCCACAACGCGGGGCTGAGCCTCGGCAGGCTCGGGCGCTGGGCGGAGGCGGGCGAGGTGCACCGCGCGGTCGCGGCCGAGCGCGAGCACGTCCTCGGCCCCGACCACCCCGACACGCTCGCCAGCCGGTACGAGGTCGGGTTCACACTCAGCCGCACCGGGCGCGCCGCCGACGCGCTGCGCGAGTACGGCCGGGTCGCCCAGGGGCGGGAGCGTTCCCTCGGCCCCGACCACCCCGAGACGCTCGCCGCCCGCCAGGAGACGGCGTACGTACTCGGACAGCTCGGGCGGCACTTCGAGGCCCACCAGGTGTACACCTCGGTGCTCGCCGTCCGTGAGCGCACGGCGGGCCCCGACCACCCGGACACGCTGCGCTGCCGCCACAACCTCGCGTACAACCTCAGCCGCCTCGGCCGCCTGGAGGACTCCTACCGCCTGGCCGAAGAGGTGGCCGCGGCCCGCGCCCGCGTCCTGGGCGCCGCCCACCCCGACACGCTCGTCACCCGCTACGAAGTGGCGTACGCGCTCGGGCAGTTGGGCCGCTGGCCGGAAGCCCTGCAGACCTACCGCGAAGTCGCCGATGCGCGGGTGCGGGCGCTCGGCCCCGACCACCCCGACACGCTCGCCGCCCGCTACGAGGTCGGCATCAGCCTCGGCAGGCTCGGGCGCAGCGCCGAGGCCCTGGAGCTGTACCGCGATCTGATCGACGACCGTACGCGCGTCAACGGCCCCGCCGACCCGGAGACCCTGCGGGCACGGCACGGGCTCGGCGTGAACCTCGGCCGGCAGGGCCGCTGGGAGGAAGCCCTCGCGGAGGCGCGGGACGTGTGCGCCATACGAGAGCGGGTGCTCGGCGCCGACCATCCCGACACGCTGGTCAGCCGCAGGGAGGTCGCGGTCGGCCTCGGCTGGCTCGGCCGCTGGGCCGACGCGCTCACGGAGTACCGCGGGGTCGCCGCCGCCCGCGAGCAGGTCCTCGGCGCCGACCACCCCGACGCCCTGGCCAGCCGCAACGACGAGGCGCACTGCCTGGAGCAGCTGGGCCGCGGCACGGAGGCGGTCGAGCTGTACCGCAGGGTGGCGGCGCTCCGTCAGCAGCGGGCCGCCGGGAGCCACTGAGCGGCGTGGCCGCCCGCGGCGGACGGATTCCCGGCCGGCGGTCCCCGTGCTAGGAAGAGTCATGCCCGATCGTGCTGTGTATGACGCCGTGGTCGTCGGCGGTGGTCACAACGGTCTTGTCGCCGCCGCCTATCTCGCCCGCGCCGGACGGTCCGTACTGCTCCTGGAGCGGCTCGCCGGGACCGGGGGCGCCGCCGTCTCCAGCCGGCCCTTCCCCGGGGTCGACGCGCGGCTGTCCCGCTACTCGTACCTCGTCAGCCTCCTCCCCAAGAAGATCGTCCGGGATCTCGGCCTGGACTTCAGGGTGCGCACCCGCACCATCTCCTCCTACACCCCGGCCGAGCGCGCCGGCCGCCCCACGGGCCTGCTCGTCGGCGGCGGCGAGGCCCGCACCCGCCACGCCTTCGCGCGGCTCACCGGGAGCGACCGGGAGTACGACGCCTGGCGAAGCTTCTACGCCATGACCGGGCAGGTCGCCCGCCGGGTCTTCCCCACGCTCACCGAACCCCTGCCGAGCCGCGAGGAACTGCGCGCCCGCGTCGACGACGCCACCGCCTGGCGCATCCTCTTCGAAGAGCCCATCGGCACGGCGATCGAGGAACGCTTCGCCGACGACCTGGTGCGCGGGATCGTCCTCACCGACGCCCTCATCGGCACCTTCGCCGACGCCCACGACCCGTCCCTGCGGCAGAACCGCTGCTTCCTCCACCACGTCATCGGCGGCGGAACCGGCGACTGGAACGTGCCCGTCGGCGGCATGGGCGCCCTCACCGGAGCCATCGCCGACTCCGCGCGTATCGCGGGCGCCCGGCTGCGCACCGGTTGCGAGGTGACGCGGATCGCCACCGACGGGCGGCGCGGCGAAGTCACCTACCGGGAAGGCGACAGCGGCGAGCGGACCGTCGCCGCCCGGCACGTCCTCGTCAACGCCTCCCCGCAGGTCCTCGCCGCCCTCCTCGGCGACGAGCCGCCCGCGCCCGCCGAAGGCGCCCAGCTCAAGGTCAACATGCTGCTCAAGCGGCTGCCGAGACTCCGTGACCCGTCCGTCGACCCGTGCGACGCCTTCGCGGGGACCTTCCATATCGCCGAGGGGTACGGGGAGTTGGCGACGGCGTACGCCCAGGCCGCCGCCGGGGCCCCGCCCGCGGCGCCGCCCTCCGAGATCTACTGCCACTCGCTCACCGACCCGACGATCCTCGCCCCCGACCTCGTCGAGCGCGGCTACCACACCCTCACCCTCTTCGGACTGCACACGCCCGCCAGGCTCTTCGCCCGGGACAACGACGCGGTCCGCGCCGACCTCCTGAAGTCGACCCTCGCCCAGCTCGACGCGCACCTCGCCGAGCCGATCGCCGACTGCCTCGCACCCGACGCGGAGGGCCGCCCCTGCGTCGAGGCGAAGACCCCGCTCGACCTGGAGCGGGACCTGCGGCTGCCCGGCGGCCACATCTTCCACCGCGACCTCGCCTTCCCCTACGCAGAGAAGGGGAGCGGGCGTTGGGGCGTGGAGACCCGGCACGCGAACGTCCTGCTGTGCGGGGCGGGCGCCGCGCGCGGCGGGGGCGTCAGCGGCATCCCGGGCCACAACGCCGCCATGGCCACGCTCTACGCCCTCGACGAGCGCGCCTGAGCCCGCAGGAACCGCCGCTGGTCCGCCAGGAACCCGTCCGCGAAGAGTGACCTGGGCGAGAAGAGGGCGGTGAGCGTGGTCCTTGCGCCGGACCGCTCGACGGACCGCTTGACCAGGGAGTGGGCCGCGTCCGGATAGTGCTCGACCGTCAGCGCGCCGCCGCCTGACAGCACCCTGCGATAGACGCGTTCCGTCTCGGCCGTGTCCACGTTGAGGTCGTGGCCCGCGAGGGTCAGCAGCACCGGTACGCCGCGCAGGGCCCGCAGGTCGTCCGTCGCGTCGGCCGTGTAGTTCCTGGAGATGAAGCGCCAGCGCGCGTCGGTCATGCCGTCGGCGTCGCCGCCCGTCGACTTCACGTACTCCTCGAACGGGGCGTGGCGTTTCAGCAGTCGGCGGGTGGCGTCGCTCCTCGCGACCTCGGTTCTGACGCGGGCTCGGGACGCGCCGTCGGCGCGCAGTCCGGCGAGGAGGTGGTAGCGGCCCTGGCGGAGCCAGTTGACCGCGGGCGAGACGGCGATGACGAAACTCACCGGCGTCCTGGCGGCGACCTTCGGCAGGACCCAGCCCGCCTGACTGGCGCCCCAGAGCCCTATCCGGTCGCCGTCGATGTCCGGTCTCGCCCGCGCCCACGCGATGGCGGCGGTCACCTCGTCGGCCCGGTCCGCCATGGACTGGCCGAGCCAGTCGCCGGGAGCGCCCGCGACGCCGGGCTTGTCCCAGGAGAGGGAGGCGTACCCGGCTCGCGCGTTCGCCTCCCACATGGGTTTGTAGCCGTCCTCGTGGGTCGCGTCGACGGGCCCGTCGCCATGGACGTACACGACGAGACCGTGCCGCTCGCGGCCGTCCCGGGGCGTGGCGAGCACGCCGCGCAGGGTGTGCCCGCCATGGCGGATCGAGACCCGCCGCTCGTCCATGGCGTAGGAGTTCTGCCACAGCACCACACCGCCGAGTCCGGCGGCGAGAGTCAGGGCGGCGACGAGCGACCACACGGCGACGCGGAGTCCGCGCCGACGCGGCTTGATCGACTTGAGAGATGGGCGCACGGGAGGCGACCTCCATTGTTCGGATTGCCGGAGGGCCGAAAACTATCATTACTTCTACGATCGTTAGGTGAGTGATAGGTTTATTATCCGGCGGCAACGCGGGATCCGGATGGCAGTGAGAGAGGGAAGGTGGCGGCATGGAAGCCGATGCGACGAGCGTGGGGACGGGCGCCGACGGCGGACCGGTGACGGTCCTGCGGGGCGTTCCGGCGGGCGCCGAACGCCGGGCGGCCGAGCTGTACTGGGAGGCCTTCGGCCGCAAACTCGGCCCCGCGCTGAACCCGCCGGACAAGGCGGTGCCCTTCATCGCGGCCCACCTCAACGGCGACCGCGCGGTGTGCGCCCTCCTCGACGGGCAGCTCGTCGGCCTCGCCGGCTACCAGCTCGGCGGCCGCTCGCTCACCGGCGGATCGGCCGCCGCCGTGCTGCGCGCGTACGGTCATGTGCGGGGGCTGCACCGGATCCTGCTCCTCGCCCTCTTCGAACGCCGGCCGGCGCCGCGCCAGCTCGTGATGGACGGCATCGCCGTGGACGCGCGCATGCGGGGCCGCGGAGTCGGGAGCCTGCTCATCGAGGAAGTGGCCACCCTGGCGACGGAGGCGGCCTGCCGGGAGATCAGACTGGACGTCATCGACACCAACCCGCGCGCCAGGGCCCTCTACGAGCGGCGCGGCTTCACGGCCGTACGGACCGAGCGCACGCCCTACCTGCGCGCACTGCTGGGATTCGGCGCGGTGACCACCATGCGCCGCGCCGTCGGAGCGAGAGGGACGAAATGACCGCGAACGCAGGGACGGACCACGTCGAGGTCCCCACCCGCATGCTCGTCCACGCGCTGATCCGCGAGGACGGCACGGTCGCCGCGGACGAGCTGTACACCGTCGCCAACACCCTGGGCATGAGCGATCAGCAGGTGCGGCTGTGCGTCAAGCGCCTGGTCGCCGAGGGCCGGTTCACCCACGAGGGCCGGGGCCGCAAGGCGGAGCTGCGCGCGACCGCGGACACCACGCGCGCCCTCGCCCCGAACGCGGACTTCCTGCGCCACGCCTTCCGGCAGGACGCCGGACAGGCGCCCTGGGACGGCGTCTGGCACCTGGCCGCCTTCGCGGTGCCCGAATCGGCGCGCACGGCCCGTGACTCGCTGCGCGAGACACTCGTCCACCTCGGCGGCGCACCGCTCCAGGGCGGGCTGTACGTCTGCGCCAACGCCTGGGAGCCGTACGTCGAGGAGGCGGCCCGCCGCCTTCAGGTGCACGGCGCGCTCACCCTCCTGACCACGACGGATCTGCGCAGGGGCGACACGAGCGACCCCGTCGCACTCGTCCGCGAGCTCTGGCCCCTGACGGAGATCGCCGACCGCTACCACCGGCTCGGCCGCGTCGCACGGCCGCGCCTGGACCGGCTCACGGGCTCCGCCGCGCTCTCCCCGGCGGAACTCCTCACCGTCGCCATCGAGCTGGCGGCCGAGCTCAGCCGCGCCATGGAGCCCGATCCGCTGCTGCCGCCCGAGCTGCTGCCCCGCCCCTGGCCCGGTGCCCAGGCCCGGGAGCTGATCGCCCGGTGCTGGGCGGCCCTGCGCGCCAGGGACGACGGCGGAGCCGGACCGGCCGTCTTCCGCCTGTACGCCGACATCACCCAGGAGGCCCGCAGCGGCGAGAGAATCTGACGCAGCATCAGAAAAGCCCTTCCCTCGTACGGGCCGCTGCGGCATCCTGCCGCCATGCAGACGGAGTTGAGCAGGAGACTGGGAGTCGAGCACGCCATCTTCGGCTTCACGCCCTTCCCCGCGGTGGCCGCCGCCATCAGCAGGGCGGGCGGGTTCGGAGTGCTCGGCGCGGTCCGCTACACGGCGCCCGACGAACTGGCCAGAGACCTCGACTGGCTTCAGGAGCACGTCGACGGCAAGCCGTACGGACTCGATGTCGTCATGCCCGCCAAGAAGGTCGAGGGCGTCACGGAGGCCGACGTCGAGGCGATGATCCCCGAGGGGCACCGGCAGTTCGTCAAGGACACCCTCGCCCGACACGGCGTGCCCGAGCTGGCCGAGGGCGAGGCGTCCGGCTGGCGCATCACCGGCTGGATGGAGCAGGTCGCCCGCGACCAGCTCGACGTCGCCTTCGACTACCCGATCGGACTCCTCGCCAACGCGCTCGGTTCACCCCCGGCCGACGTGATCGAGCGCGCACACGCCAACGGCGTCCTCGTCGCCGCCCTCGCCGGCAGCGCCCGGCACGCCCGCAAGCACGCGGACGCCGGGATCGACATCGTCGTGGCCCAGGGGTACGAGGCGGGCGGCCACACCGGTGAGATCGCCTCCATGGTGCTCACCCCCGAAGCCGTCGAGGCCGTCGCGCCGCTGCCGGTGCTCGCCGCCGGGGGCATCGGCAGCGGGGAACAGATCGCGGCCGCGCTCGCGCTCGGCGCCCAGGGCGCCTGGCTCGGCTCCCTCTGGCTCACCACCACGGAGGCCGACCTGCACTCGCCCGCCCTGACGCGGAAACTGCTGGCCGCCGGTTCCGGCGACACGGTCCGCTCCCGGGCCCTGACCGGCAAACCCGCACGCCAGCTGCGTACGCGGTGGACCGACGCCTGGGACGACCCGCAGGGTCCGGGAACGCTGCCGATGCCGCTCCAGGGCCTTCTCGTCGCCGAAGCCGTGTCCCGCATCCAGAAGTACGAGGTTCAGGAGCTGCTCGGCACCCCGGTCGGGCAGATCGTCGGCCGGATGAACAGCGAGCGCACCGTCCAGGCCGTCTTCGACGATCTGACGCGCGGTTTCGAGCGGGCCGTCGACCGGATCAACCGCATCGCGGGAAGGGGAAGCCAGTCGTGAGCACACCCGGGAGCAGGTCCGTGAGTACGCCCGTCAGCACACCCCCCAACGGCTTCTGGGCGCAGGCCACGGCCGACCCCGGCCGCACCGTGCTCGTCGCCCCCGGCGGCGAGGAGTGGACGGCGGGCCGGCTGCACGGCGCCGCCAACCAGCTGGTGCACGGGCTGCGGGCCGCCGGTCTGGAGCGCGGCGACGCGTTCGCCGTCGTGCTGCCCAACGGCGTGGAGTTCCTCACCGCGTATCTGGCCGCCGCCCAGGCCGGGTTCTACCTCGTCCCCGTCAACCACCACTTGGTCGGCCCCGAGATCGCCTGGATCGTCGCCGACTCCGGCGCCAAGGTGCTGATCGCACACGAACGGTTCGCCGACGCGGCCGTGGCGGCGGCCGACGAGGCGGCGCTCCCGGCGGTCCGCCGCTACGCCGTCGGCGACGTGCCCGGCTTCCGCCCCTACCGCCAACTGCTCGACGGACGGCCCGAGTCGGTGCCCGAAGGCCGCACGCTCGGCTGGGTCATGAACTACACCTCCGGCACCACCGGCCGCCCCCGAGGCATCCGCCGCCCGCTCTCCGGCAAGCTCCCCGAGGAGTCCTACCTCGGCGGCTTCCTCGGCATCTTCGGCATCACGCCCTTCGACGGCAACGTCCACCTCGTCTGCTCGCCGCTCTACCACACCGCCGTGCTCCAGTTCGCGGGCGCCGCCCTGCACATCGGCCACCCGCTGGTCGTGATGGACAAGTGGACGCCCGAGGAGATGCTCCGCCTCATCGACGCGCACCAGTGCACACACACCCACATGGTGCCGACCCAGTTCCACCGTCTGCTCGCCCTGCCCGACGCGACGAAGGCCGCGTACGACGTGTCCTCCATGCGGCACGCCATCCACGGCGCCGCCCCCTGCCCCGACCATGTGAAGCGGGCGATGATCGGGTGGTGGGGCGAGTGCGTCGAGGAGTACTACGCGGCCAGCGAGGGCGGCGGCGCCTTCGCCACCGCGCAGGACTGGCTGCAGAAGCCGGGAACGGTCGGCAAGGCGTGGCCCATCAGCGAGCTGGCCGTCTTTGACGACGACGGGAACCGTCTGCCGCCCGGCGAGCTCGGCACCGTCTACATGAAGATGTCCACCGGCGGATTCTCGTACCACAAGGACGAGTCGAAGACGCGGAAGAACCGCATCGGCGACTTCTTCACCGTCGGCGACCTCGGCCTCCTCGACGAGGACGGCTATCTCTTCCTGCGCGACCGCAAGATCGACATGATCATCTCGGGCGGAGTGAACGTCTACCCCGCCGAGATCGA
This sequence comes from Streptomyces sp. NPDC003379, assembly GCF_053589195.1. Taxonomy (NCBI): domain Bacteria; kingdom Bacillati; phylum Actinomycetota; class Actinomycetes; order Kitasatosporales; family Streptomycetaceae; genus Streptomyces; species Streptomyces sp. NPDC003379. Next base: position 52,408 of record NZ_JBSFRK010000003.1, read on the forward strand.
ATCGGCGCTGCTCACCCACCCGGCGGTCGCCGACGCCGCCGCCTTCGGGATTCCGCACGACGACTGGGGCGAGCAGGTCAAGGCCGTCGTCGAGGTCGCCGAGGGCCGGGCCGCCGACGACGCGCTCGCCGCCGAGATCCTCGCCCACTGCGAGCGGCGGCTCGCGGGCTACAAGCGGCCCAAGAGCGTCGACTTCATCGAGACCATGCCCCGCGACCCGAACGGCAAGCTGTACAAGCGGCGGCTGCGCGACCCCTACTGGGAGGGCCGCGAGCGCGCCATGTGACCCAGGGACGGGCGGGCCGGGCCGTGAGGGCCCGGCCCGCTGCCTCAGCGGCGCTCGCGCACCCGCACCACCTTCAGTGCGGGATCGCCGAGAATGTCCTTCTCGCAGAAGCGGGACGTCACCCACCGCTCCTTCGCGTACAGCCGCGTCTGGTCGCTGTAGTGCGGGGAGTTTGGGTTGGAGGACTGCGCGTATGTCAGGAGCGTACGGGCCCGCGGGCAGCGGCCGTCGTTCCAGCCGACCGCCTGGATGTGGCTCGACCCGTGCGCCACCTCGGTGTAACCGGCCTTCGCGTCCCAGGTCGCCTCGATCTTGTTCCAGACACCGAGGGACTCCGTGCCGCCGTGCACCGGGAGGCGCTCTCCGCCGCGTACGACGTACTGGTTCTCGCCCAGCGGCGCGTCAAGGGCGATCCCCGCCGCCGTCAGCTCGGCCACCGCGTCCGCCAGCGCCGTCGCGAAGCCCGGCAGCGATGTGTCGAGGGTGTTCGGGGTGCGTACCGGGTCGGCCGCCGAGAACGGCACCTTCCACAGCCGCGCGTTCGGCACGGCCGCCGTCAGCTTGCGCCAGAAGCGGTCGAAGAGCAGCGCGCCCCGGCTGCCGGTGTCCATCCTGTGGTCCCAGCGCGCCAGGACCGTGCACGCCTCGCGTACGTCGACGGTCTTGCCGTCACTGCCCGTCGCGGTGGAGCCGGGCAGCGCCGCGCACGCCTTCGCGGTGTCGTCCGCCGCGAGATCCGCCGCGGGCACGCGGTTCGCGAACTGCTGGCGTTGCAGATCCGCGACCGTCAGACGGCCCTTCTTCGCCATCGCCGCCACGTCCTCGACGGCGCCGCGCGTCCGCATCGAGCGCTGGGTGCCGATGGTCCCGAAGACCCGCTCGTAGCCGGTGATCGGCCGGTCGGCGTTGGACAGCCAGGCGCTGTCGTTGGAGTTCTCCGCGTACGGGGCGTCCTTGAGGGTCGGCATCCTCGACGGGCCGAAGATGCCCGGCTGCACCGCGTCCTTGTCGGAGCCGAGCGCGCACGCGCCCCGCGAACCGTCGAGCACGGCCACGCCCGACGCCGGGTAGGTGACCTTGCCGAGAGCCGTGCTGCAGCGCTGCGCGAGCTCGTCGGTGATCCGGGGAAGCACCTGTGACTGGGTGAGCAGCGAGTGGCCGCGCCGGTCCGCCGCGACGGTGTTCACCCAGGGCAGCCCCTGCGTGTCGCGCAGGGACTTGAGGATCCCGGCGGTCGAACGCGCCCTGCCGAAGCCGAGGTTGGTGTCGCTGCCGCGCAGGTTCATGGCGTTGGGGTCGTTCAGCGCGTACGCCGTGGTCGAGGACCAGGGCAGCGGGAGCTGCGGACCGAGGCCGGTGACGACGGGGCCGTAGCGGGTCCACCACTGGGTGCGGGTCACGGGAGCGCCGTCCTTGACCGGCACCGTGACCGTCCGCTTCGTCATCTTGTGCGGCTTGCCGTCCACCAGATACGTGGTCGGCTCCGCCGGGTCCAGCGTGAGCTGGTGCAGGTTCAGGGTGACGCCGGTCGCGACGGTGTGGCTCCACGCCACATCGGCGTTGAAGCCTATGTTGACCGCGCTGGTGCCGAGCAACGAGGCACCGGAGACGTTCAGTTCGCCGGGTATGGTCTGCTGCGACTGCCAGAAGCGGCGCCCGCCGTGCCAGGGGTAGTGCGGGTTGCCGAGCAGCAGGCCCTTGCCGTTCGCGGTGGTCTCGCCGCTGAACGCGACGGCGTTGGAGCCCATGTCGGCGTTCCGCGCCGAGAACAGCTCCCGGGCGGCCTCCGCCGAGCGACGCGGGTCGGCCACACGGTCCTTGCCCGCGGTGCCCGCGGTGCCCGGCGGCCGGGCGGCCGTGATGCCGTCGATGCCGCGCCCCTGCCCGCCGAGCACCTGCACGGCGAAGCCCTGCCGCGCCACGTCGAGGGCGGTGATCGGGCGGACCCAGTCGGCCTTGGCGCAGGCCGGGTCGGTGACGCGGTTCTGCTTCAGCCAGGCGTTGTAGCCCGCGGCGAAGCCGCGCATCAGCTCCTTCGCCCGGCGGCTCGGGCCCGCCGGGGCGGGCTGCTTCAGCAGCTTCTCCACGGTGCCCGCGTCCCGTACGCCACCGAAGTACAGGTCGCTGCTGAGGTTCGTGGACGCCGACGACAGGGCGGATCCGGGAGAGGCGTCCGGCCCGAAGTGGCGGGACCGCTCGCCGCGTACGGTCACATAGCCGTCCGCGAGCGTGCACACCTGGTCGGCGGCCTGCGCCCACCCGGTGCCGAAGCCGAGGTTCGCGTAGTCCTTGGCGAGGATGTGCGGGATGCCGTACTGGGTGTACCGGACGGTGGCGTGCAGGCCGCCGCCCGAGGGGTGGGCGTCGCGCGGCGCGGCCGCCGCGCCGGCCGGCAGCAGGGCCACGGCGGTCAGCAAGGTGATCCCGGCGGCGGCCAGTCGTCTCGTACGGGTACGCATGGTGCCTCCCAACAGCTTTGACGGAAGGGGCGGTTGAGCGTACCAAGCGGTATGTCATCTGTGTCGTCCCTTGACCGGGGCGCTGCGGGGGACACAGGATCACGCCATGACGGGTGTACGCGACAGCACGGTCGACGGAGTCCTCAGCCGCAGCGCGCGCCGCACGCCACGGAGCACGGCGCTCCACTACGGCGAGCGGTCCTGGACGTACGAGCGACTCGACGACGCCGTCTCACGCGCGGCCCGGGTGCTGCGCGACCACGGCCCCGCCCCCGGCGACCGGGTCGCCGCCTACGCCCACAACTCCGACGCCTACCTGATCGGCTTCCTCGCCTGCGCGCGGGCGGGCCTGGTCCATGTGCCGGTCAATCAGAACCTGACCGGCGACGACCTCGCGTACATCGTCCGCCAGTCCGGCAGCTCACTCGTCCTCACCGACCCGGACCTGACGGCACGCCTCCCGGCAGGCGTGCCGGCCCTGGCCCTGCGCGACACGGACGACTCGCTCCTCGCGCGGCTCGCCGCGTCACCCGCGTACGACGGGCAGGGCCCCGGCGGCGACGACCTGGCGCAGCTGCTCTACACCTCCGGCACCACCGCACAGCCGAAGGGCGCGATGATGTCGCACCGCGCCCTGGTCCACGAGTACGTGAGCGCGATCACCGCCCTGGACCTCAAGGAGAGCGACAGGCCCGTCCACTCGCTGCCGCTCTACCACTCGGCGCAGATGCACGTCTTCCTCATGCCCTACCTCGCGGTCGGCGCCGAGAACACCGTCCTCGACGCGCCGGACGCCGAACGGATCTTCGACCTCGTCGAAGCGGGGCGCGCCGACAGCCTCTTCGCGCCGCCGACCGTGTGGATCGGCCTCTCGAACCACCCCGGCTTCGCCACCCGCGACCTCGGCGCGCTCCGCAAGGCGTACTACGGAGCGTCGATCATGCCGGTGCCGGTCCTGGAACGGCTGCGGGCCGGGCTGCCGGGGCTCGGGTTCTACAACTGCTTCGGGCAGAGCGAGATCGGGCCGCTCGCCACCGTCCTCGGGCCCGGCGAGCACGCGGGGCGCATGGACTCCTGCGGGCGGCCCGTCCTGTTCGTCGAGGCGCGCGTCGTCGACGAGCAGGGCCGGGAGGTGCCGGACGGCACACGCGGCGAGGTCGTCTACCGGTCGCCGCAGCTGTGCGACGGCTACTGGGAGAAGCCGGAGGAGACCGCCGAGGCGTTCCGCGACGGATGGTTCCACTCGGGCGACCTCGCCGTGCGGGACGCGGACGGCTACTTCACCGTCGTGGACCGCGTCAAGGACGTCATCAACTCCGGCGGAGTGCTCGTCGCCTCGCGGCAGGTCGAGGACGCGCTGTACGAACATCCGGGCGTCGCGGAGGCCGCCGTGATCGGGCTGCCCGACGAGCGCTGGATCGAGGCGGTCACCGCCGTCGTCGTGGTCCGTGAGGACGCGGAGCTCGACGAGGCCGGGCTCATCGCCCACGCGAGAGAGAGACTTGCCCCCTTCAAGGCGCCCAAGCGGGTCCTCTTCGTGGACGAGCTGCCGCGCAACGCCAGCGGGAAGATCCTCAAGCGGGAGCTGCGGGACCGTTTCGGCGAGGGGTGACGCCCTCAGAGCCGTCCAGGGGCACCACGTGGCTGTGGATACGGAAGCGGCCGATGGCGCTGCTGCCCGATGCGCGTAGATCGACGGCCACGGGGCCGGCGAAGGTGTAACCCTGTTCCGCGGCGTGGCGGCGTACCTGGGCGGCGAGATGGTAGTCCACCTCGGTCTCGGCCTCTCGGAGCTGCCGGTGGACGGGCGGGGGCAGCTCGACGACGAAGGCGTTGGGCACGACGGTCCGTTCCCGGTCCAGGATCAGCGCGTTCTCGTCGCACTGACGGTGGAGTATGGCCACCACTTCGCACCGCTCCTGACGGGGCGGAAGCAGCAGCGTCCACAGTGTGTCGGTCCATTTCTCCATGGCGTGTTCGACGGAGCCGATGAGTCCCATCGTCGTCGGGTGCCCGGCCTTCATGCGCGCACACTCACCCAGAGGGGTGCGGTCACAGGCGTGCGCTCGACGGACGTCACCGCTCGCCCGCCGAGTCCGACGCCTGCCACCAGACCGCCAGGTCGTCGATGATCGGCAGCACCGAGTACCCCCTCGGCGTCAGCCGGTAGCGCACGCGCGGCGCGGAGCCCCCGACGTCGTGCACCGTCCGGTCGACGAGCTGCGGCCAGGTCGTTGTGGCAGCTGGGGCCTCTCGCCGCCAGCTGGAGCAGCACGGCGAATATCCATTTTCCGGAGAGGATCCGTGCGGCCTCGTACGCGTCCTGGATCTTCTGACGCTCGTCCCGGTGTCCGGGCGGCGGGATGGCCATCGCGTCAATTCCCCCGTCCGTGGTGCCGATGAGCGGACCGGGCCTTCAGGCGGGCGCGGACGATCCCTTGTCGACAGGCACGACAGGCACGGGACGGGAAGGCTGTACGGGACTGTCGTCCCGTCCGGGATCAGCCGGGTAGAACTGCTCCGCCCAGCCACGGAACCTCATGATCGAAGAAGGCGGCCGGCGCCGCCGCCCTCCGTGCCGCGCACGCCGTCAACCGGACGTCCCCGCAGCCGCTGCGCCGCAAGGCCCTGCACAAGGCGGAGCGCTGGTTGCTCAGCAGGCAGGAGCCGGACCGGAGTTGGGGCGGCAGCTGGACGGAGACGTTGGTGCGTGCGCTCGCCCTGTGGTCGCTGGGGTACGGCACCCGGTCGTCCGCGGCGCGCTGGAGGCGTGCGACCGCTACTGCATCCGGGCCGAGGTCCAGAGTGAGTGGACACGGCGGGTGCGCATCTTCCCCTGTCCCGTCATGGACACGGCGATCACCCTGCGCGCGCTGGCCGCCGCGGGTGGCCGGGCTGGATCCGATCCCGTGGTCGACCGCGCGATCGGCTGGCTGATGGAGGGCGTACGACTCCCTCGTCCACGGCATCAACTCCCCGCTCACCCCGACTGGCGGGGCTTCATGTGCAACCGCCAGGACCGCCTCGACGACCTCCGGGCGGCACTGACCCGCACGTTCGCCTGCCACGAGGTGACGGTGGTGGGCTCGGTGGCCCTGTTCCACGCACGAAGGCAGGCGTGACGAACACACCGCGGCCGACGGCTCAGCCGCGTTCGAAGTCGGTCCGGCCGAGCATGTTGAACCGGCTGACGCGACCGGGTGCCTGTCGAGAGGCGCACTGGGGGACGAGGTCGGCCAGGCGGCTGCCGTTGTCGGCGAACGAGAGCCGGGCGCGCCAGTCGTCCTTCGCGTACTCGATCACCTGGAACGTGAAGGAGCGTGTCGCTCCGCTCCGTGCGGCGAGGGTGGCCGTGCCGTTCTTCCTGAACGTGAAGGTGCCCCCTTTCGTGGCGTGCTTGTACGTTCCCGCCCAGGCGGCCCTGTCACTCCCGCACCCCGCGGGTTTCGGGCCCTGAGCCCGCTCCCCGGCGGCGGCCGGCACCGCGGCAGTGAACGCCGCGAGAGTCGAGAGAACAGCGCAGACACATACGAGAGAGCGACGCATGAGACTTTCCTCCGAGGAAGCCGACGGGGTTGATGAAGAAGGTCACCGACGGCAAGACAGGCTACTACTTACCGTGAGTGATTCATTACCGCACGTGACGTCTCTCCTGGAGGTGCTGCCGCTCCTACTCCCGCACATCCACGATCCGCTTGAACTTGCCCACCGACCGCTCCAGCGTCTCCGGGTCCACGATGTCGACGCCGACCGAGACGCCGATGCCGTCCTTCACCGCCGCCGCGATCTCCCGGGCCGCCGCCGCGCGCCGCTCGGGCGGCGTGTCCGCGCGCGCCTCGGCCCGCACCGTCAGGGCGTCCATACGTCCCTCGCGCGTCAGGCGCAGCTGGAAGTGCGGGGCGACGCCCGCCGTGCGCAGCACGATCTCCTCGATCTGCGTGGGGAAGAGATTGACCCCGCGCAGGATCACCATGTCGTCGCTGCGGCCCGTCACCTTCTCCATCCGCCGGAAGACGCGCGCGGTGCCGGGCAGCAGCCGCGTCAGATCCCGCGTCCGGTAGCGGACCACGGGCATGGCCTCCTTGGTGAGCGAGGTGAACACCAGCTCGCCGTGCTCCCCGTCCGGCAGCACCTCACCCGTGATCGGATCGACGACCTCGGGATAGAAGTGGTCCTCCCAGATGTGCAGCCCGTCCTTGGTCTCCACGCACTCCTGGGCGACGCCGGGGCCGATCACCTCCGAGAGCCCGTATATGTCGACGGCGTCGATCGCGAAACGCTCCTCGATCTCGCGCCGCATCTCCTGCGTCCACGGCTCCGCGCCGAAGATGCCGACCCGCAGGGACGTCGTACGGGGATCGACGCCCTGTCGCTCGAACTCCTCCAGGAGCGTGAGCATGTACGACGGGGTCACCATGATGATCTCGGGGCGGAAGTCCTGGATCAGGCGCACCTGACGCGCGGTCATCCCGCCGGACGCGGGGATCACCGTACAGCCGAGCCGCTCGGCGCCGTAGTGCGCGCCGAGACCGCCGGTGAACAGGCCGTAGCCGTACGCCACATGAACCTTGTCGCCGGGCCTGCCGCCCGCCGCGCGGATCGAGCGCGCCACCACGTCCGCCCACATGGACAGGTCCCGCTCGGTGTACCCGACGACCGTCGGAAGCCCGGTCGTGCCGCTGGAGGCGTGCAGCCGACGCACCTCGGACTGCTCCACCGCGAACATACCGAACGGGTAGTTGGCCCGCAGATCGTCCTTGGTGGTGAAGGGGAACCGCGCCAGATCGGCGAGCGAACGGCAGTCGTCGGGGCGCAGGCCCGCCTTGTCGAACGCCGCCCGGTAGAACGGGACGTTCTCGTACGCGTGCAGCAGGGTGTCCTGAAGGCGTTCCAGCTGCAGCGCCCCCAGCTCCCGGGGGCCGAGCCGTTCCGCCTCGTCCAGCTGTAGCGGCATACGCGCCATAAGCGCTTCTCCCGTCCTGAACGGGCGACCGATCATTCGGTCGTCGATCTTCCGTCGAGGTCAGTAATCCAGGCAGGGCGGTGGGCGTCAAGAGATCGCGCACCACCGCTTGGAGCCGGCGGACCATGGGGCACGGCGTTGCCTGAAGGCGGCCGGGATGTGATGATCCCCGACATGCCGGTATTCAGCGCGTACGACGGAACCCAGCTGGCCTACCACGAGAAGGGTGAGGGCGAGCCGCTGCTCTGCCTGCCCGGCGGCCCCATGCGGGCCTCCGTCTATCTGGGGGATCTCGGAGGGCTCACGGCGCACCGCCGCCTCATCCTGCTCGACCTGCGTGGCACGGGCGACTCGGCGGTGCCGGACGACCCCTCGACGTACCGCTGCGACCGGCAGACCGACGACGTCGAGGCGCTGCGCGAGCACCTCGGCCTCGACCAGGTCGACGTGCTAGGGCACTCCGCCGGCGGCGACCTCGCCACGCTGTACGCGGCCCGCCACCCCAAGCGGATCCGCACCCTGGTCCTCGTCACCCCGGCCACGCTGGCCGTCGGCGGCGCCGCCACCGACGAGGACCGCCGCGAGGCGGCCGCGCTCCGCAAGGACGAGCCCTGGTACCCGGCGGCCGAGACCGCGCTGCGCGAGATCGCCCAGGGCCGCGCCCCCACGGCGGGCTGGGAGGCCATCGCGCCGCTCACCTACGGCCGTTGGGACGCCGCGGCCCAGGCGCACCGGGCGCAGAGCGCGGCCCAGAAGAACGCGGCGGCGTCCGAGGCGTACTACGGCGAGGCCACCTTCGACCCGCCCGCGACCCGCGCCGCCCTCGCCGCCGTGGGCGCGCCGGTGCTCGTGCTCGCGGGCGCCTACGACGGCGGACCGAGCCCCGCCCGCGCAGAGGAGCTGGCCGCGCACTTCCCCGCCGGTGTGTGCCAAGTGCAGCCCGGCGGCGGGCACTTTCCCTGGCTGGACGACCCGGAGTGGTTCACGCGGCGGGTGGCGGGGTTCCTCGCGCAGGACTGAGCGGTGCGCTGCCGGCCCGCGGCAGGCGGGACTCCACGGACACGGCCCAGGAGGACACATTTCGTGCAGCTGATCTCGAACGCGGGCCGCTTGCTGAGCGTTGGCGCGGTGGTCGCCGCCCTGTTCACGGGAAGCGCCGCGGCGGTGGCCGCGCCCGCGCAGCCGACCGCCTCCGCTGCCACTACCGCGTCCACGGGTCCGTACGCCCCACTGGGCCCTCTCGCCGACCTGTCGGCCCGGCGCCTCGCCACCGCCGACCTCGTTGCCGCCGCCAAGTACGGCACGGGCGGCCCCATCGACGATCCGGTCCGCGAGAAGCAGGTCCTGGACGCGGTGGCCCAGGAGGCACGGGAGATCGGCGGCGACCCCGAGGCGACGGTGCGGATCTTCCGGGACCAGATCGAGGCCAACAAGGCGGTGCAGCGAGGGCTGTTCCGGCGCTGGGACGCCGACCCGTCCCAGGCCCCGAAGGAGCGGCCCGACCTCGCCGAGGTCCGCGAGAAGATCAACCGTGTCAACGGACGACTGGTCCGGGGCATCGCCGCTTCAGCGGGCGCGCGGACCGCGCCGTACTGCGGCGGAGCCCTGACCGCGGCCGCCGCACACGTCCGGCGCGCCGACCGGCTCGACACCCTGCACACGCTTGCCCTCGGGCGGGCGCTGCGGTCCGTCTGCGCGGCATAAGCCGTCGGTACGGCTACCCTCCCGCCGCCACCGCCTTCGCCCACCGGTAGTCCGCCTTGCCGCTCGGCGAGCGCTGGATGTGGTCCGTGAAGACCACCGCGCGCGGAACCTTGTAACCGGCGAGCAGCGCACGGCAGTGCATCTGGACCGCCTCCAGGTCCAACGACGGAGCGCCCGCGCGGAGTTGGACGACCGCGGCGACCCTGGAGCCCCACCGCTCGTCGGGCACTCCGGCGACCAGCGCGTCGTACACGTCCGGATGTGACTTGAGGGCCTGCTCGACCTCCTCCGGATACACCTTCTCGCCGCCGGTGTTGATGCACTGCGAGCCGCGGCCGAGGACGGTGACGATGCCGTTCTCGTCGACCGTCGCCATGTCGCCGAGCAGCACCCAGCGTTCGCCGCCCTTCTGGAAGAAGGTCTCGGCGGTCTTCGCCGGGTCGTTGTAGTAGCCGAGCGGCACATGGCCGCGTTGCGCGAGACGGCCCGGCTCGCCCACCGGGACCGGCTCGTGGGTGGCCGGATCCACCACGCGCGTACGGTCGTTGACCTCCAGACGGAAGCCCTTCTCCGGGCCGGAGTCGTCCGTGGCCCTGCCGTTGGACCCGGACTCGGAGGAGCCGAAGTTGTTCAGGAGCAGTACGTCCGCCACCAGCTCCTGGAACTGGGCGCGCACCGTCTCCGACATGATCGCCCCGGACGAGGAGACGCTGAACAGCGACGACAGGTCGACGCCCTTGAGCGGACCGCGCAGGGCGTCGATGAGCGGCCTGAGCATCGCGTCGCCCACGAGGGACACGCTCGACACCTTCTCCCGCGCGATGGTGCGGAGCACCTCTTCGGGTACGTACTTGCGGTGGAGGGCCACCCGCTGGCCGTAGTTGAAGGCGATGAACGACGTCAGCGTCGACGTGCCGTGCATCAGCGGGGGAGTGGGGAAGAAGGTGAGGCCGGGACCGCCGGCGGCGACGCGCTCGGCCAGCTCCTCGGGCCGCTTCACCGGCTCGCCCGCCGGCTCGCCACCGAAGAGCCCCGCGAAGAACAGGTCCTCCTGGCGCCACATGACACCCTTGGGCATGCCGGTCGTACCGCCGGTGTAGATGATGAACAGGTCGTCCGCGGAGCGCGGCGCGAAGCCCCGGCCCGGTGAGCCCGCGGCCTCCGCGTCGGTGAACGTCACAACGTCCATGGCGTCCATGGCGTCCATGGCATCCCTGGTATCGAGCGCGGGCGCGTCGGCGGGCGGCGTGCCCACCCGGATCAGGTGCCGCAGCCTCTCCGTGCGCGGCAGCGTCGCCGCGACCCGCTCGGTGAACTCGGCGTCGAAGACGAGCGCCGCGAGATCCGCGTCGCGGTAGAGGTAGACCAACTCCTCCTCCACGTAACGGTAGTTGACGTTGACCGGCACGAGCCGTGCCTTGAGGCAGGCAAGGACCGTCTGGAGGTACTCGACGCCGTTGTACAGATGCAGTCCCAGATGCTCGCCCGGCTTCAGGCCGCTGTCGATCAGGTGGTGCGCGACGCGGTTGGCCGCCGCGTCCAGCTCGGCGTAGGTCAGCCGGTGCTCCGCGCCAGTGCCGGGGTGGTCGATGTAGACGAGCGCCTCCCGGTCGGGGACCACGTCGACGACCGACTCGAACAGGTCGGCAAGGTTGTACTCCACCGCACTCCTCCTGACCCCGGCACCCACTCCGACGTCCCGTCCGACGTCCGGCTTGGCGGTCATCAGAGCAGAGGCTCCCCTGAGTGGGAAGGGCTCTCGCAGAAAGAAACTGACTGACTGTCAGAAAAGTATTGAACTGGATCCCCGCCTACTGCAACCTGTTCCAGGTCCGGAGGCGACAGGCCGGCCGTTCGGTGGCCGTCGATGGAGGGAGCACGGCACATGGGTGGGACGGAACACCTCTCCGTGCGGCGCGAAGGCGCCACACTGATCCTCACGCTGAACAGGCCCGAAGCGAAGAACGCCCTCTCGCTGTCGATGCTCGTGGGCCTCTACGACGGCTGGGTGGCGGCCGACGAGGACGACGCGGTCCGCTCGATCGTGCTGACCGGCGCGGGCGGCGCGTTCTGCGCGGGCATGGACCTCAAGGCCCTCGCGGGCAACGGGATGGAGGGCGAGCAGTACCGGGACCGGATGAAGGCCGACCCCGATCTGCACTGGAAGGCGATGCTGCGCCACCACCGGCCCCGCAAGCCGGTCATCGCCGCCGTCGAGGGGTACTGCGTGGCCGGCGGCACGGAGATCCTCCAGGGCACCGACATCCGCGTCGCGGGCGAGTCCGCGACCTTCGGCCTCTTCGAGGTTCGGCGCGGCCTGTTCCCCATCGGGGGCTCCACCGTGCGGCTTCCGCGCCAGATCCCTCGTACGCACGCACTCGAAATGCTGCTCACCGGGCGGCCCTATTCTGCGGCCGAGGCCGCCGCGATCGGCCTGGTCGGACACGTCGTGCCGGACGGCGCCGCGCTGGAGAAGGCGCTCGTCATCGCCGAGCAGATCAACGGGTGCGGGCCACTCGCCGTGGAGGCGGTCAAGGCCTCGGTGTACGAGGCCGCTGAGCTGACGGAGACGGACGGCCTGGCGGCCGAGTTGGAGAGGGGGTGGCCCGTCTTCGACACCGCCGACGCGAAAGAGGGCTCCAGAGCCTTCGCGGAGAAGCGGGCGCCTGTGTTCCGGCGGGCGTAGGCCAGTGGCACAGCCCCGCGCCCCCTACGGGGCGCCTTCCGTCCCCTGAGTGAAATGGAGTTCGCCCATGGCGTCCGGTCCGTCCCCCGATGTGCTTCATGCTCCTCTTGTCGTCGAGTTTCCGTTCACGCGGTCCCTCGGGCCCGTGCAGAGCGCCTTCCTGACCGGGCTGCGGGAACGCACCGTGCTCGGTGTGAGGACCGGTGACGGACGCACGCTCGTGCCGCCCGTCGAGTACGACCCCGTGACCGCCGAGGAGATACGTGACCTCGTCGAGGTCGGCGCCACGGGGACCGTCACCACCTGGGCCTGGAACCACGAGCCTCGCCGCGGCCAGCCCCTCGCCACCCCCTTCGCCTGGGTCCTGGTGAAGCTGGACGGCGCCGACACCGCCCTGCTGCACGCCCTCGACGCCCCCGGCCCGGACGCCGTGCGCACCGGCATGCGCGTCCGTATCCGCTGGGCCGCCGAACGCGTCGGCGCCATCACGGACATCGCCTGCTTCGAGCCGTACGGCGGGCAGCGCGAGGGTCGTCAAGGCGTGCCGCACAGCGGGGAGTTCGCCGAACCCGTCACCGGGATCGTCGCGGCCGCCCGGCTCGACTACACCTACTCGCCCGGCCGCGCCCAGACCGCGTACATCCACGCCCTCTCCGAGCGGAAGACCGTCGGCGAGCGCTGCCCCTCCTGCCGCAAGGTGTACGTCCCGCCCCGGGGCGCCTGTCCCACCTGCGGGGTCGCCACGGCGGAGCGGGTGGAGGTCGGGCCGCGCGGCACCGTCACGACGTACTGCATCGTCAACATCAAGGCGAAGAACCTCGACATCGAAGTGCCGTACGTCTACGCGCACATCGCCCTCGACGGCGCCGACCTCGCGCTGCACGCGCGCATAGCCGGCATCCCCTACGACGAGGTCCGCATGGGCCTGCGCGTCGAACCGGTGTGGACCGAAGGCGGCCGCTATCCCGAGCACTACCGGCCCACGGGGGAGCCCGACGCCGACTACGACACGTACAAGGAGCTGATCTAGATGGCGCCGCCCCGCAAGCCGTCCGTGCCGCGGCCCGCCCGCGACGTCGCCGTCGTCGCCTTCGGGCAGACCGACCATCTGCGCTCCACCGACGAGCTGTCCGAGGTCGAGATGCTCATGCCGGTACTGCACGAAGTGCTGGCCGCCACCGGACTGAAGACCAGCGACATCGGGTTCACCTGCTCAGGCTCCTCGGACTATCTCGCGGGCCGGGCCTTCTCCTTCACGATGGCGCTCGACGGGGTGGGCGCCTGGCCGCCGATCTCCGAGTCGCACGTCGAGATGGACGGCGCCTGGGCGCTGTACGAGGCGTGGACGAAGCTGCAGACCGGCGAGACCGACACCGCGCTCGTCTACTCCTACGGCAAGTCCTCGCCCGGCTCCGTACGCGATGTGCTGACGCGGCAGCTCGACCCGTACTACGTCGCCCCGCTCTGGCCCGACTCCGTGGCGCTCGCCGCCCTCCAGGCGCAGGCGCTCATCGACGCGGGCGAGACCGACGAGCCCGCGCTGGCCGGGATCGCCCACCGCAGCCGGGCCGACGCCACCGCCAACTCACATGCGCAGCTGTCCGGTTCGGTCGCGCAGGGCGAATACGTCGTACGTCCGATGCGCACCGGCGACTGCCCGCCGATCGGTGACGGAGCCGCCGCCGTGATCCTCGCGGCGGGGGAGCGGGCCCGTGAGCTGTGCGAGCGTCCCGCGTGGATCCGGGGCATCGACCACCGCGTCGAGGCGCATGCACTCGGAGTGCGCGACCTCACCGACTCACCGTCCACGCGCCTGGCCGCCGAGCGCGCCGGAGCCTTCGAACGCCCCGTGGACACCGCCGAGTTGCACGCCCCGTTCACCGCGCAGGAGGTCGTCCTGCGCAAGGCCCTGAAACTCGGTGACGACGTCGCGGTCAACCCGTCGGGGGGCGCGCTCGCCGCCAACCCCATGATGGCCGCCGGACTCATCCGCATCGGCGAGGCCGCCGCCCGCATCCACCGAGGAGCCTCGGACCGCGCCGTCGCGCACGCCACCTCGGGGCCCTGCCTTCAGCAGAACCTGGTGGCCGTCCTGGAAGGAGACACCCGATGAGCAGTTCGGTGGGCGGTTCGGTGAGCGGTTCGGTCGGCAAGGAGCCTGTCGCCGTCGTCGGGATCGGCCAGACCAAGCACGTGGCCGCACGGCGTGACGTGTCGATCGCGGGCCTGGTCCGTGAGGCGGCGCAAAGTGCGCTGGCCGACGCCGAGTTGGGCTGGTCCGACATCGACGCCGTCGTCATCGGCAAGGCGCCCGACTTCTTCGAGGGCGTCATGATGCCGGAGCTGTATCTCGCCGACGCCCTCGGCGCCGTCGGCAAACCCATGCTCCGCGTCCACACGGCCGGCTCCGTCGGCGGCTCCACGGCACTCGTCGCCGCCAACCTCGTCGCGGGCCGCGTCCACGGCACCGTCCTGACCCTCGCCTTCGAAAAGCAGTCGGAATCCAACGCGATGTGGGGCCTGTCGCTGCCCATCCCCTTCCAGCAGCCGCTGCTCGCGGGGGCGGGCGGCTTCTTCGCCCCGCACGTACGCGCGTACATGCGGCGCACGGGCGCCCCCGACACGGTCGGCTCCCTCGTCGCGTACAAGGACCGCCGCAACGCCCTGAAGAACCCCTGCGCGCACCTCCACGAACACGACATCACCCTGGAGAAGGTCCAGGCCTCGCCCATGCTCTGGGACCCGATCCGCTACTCCGAGACCTGCCCGTCCTCCGACGGCGCCTGCGCGATGATCCTCACCGACCGTGCGGGCGCGGCCCGTTCGCCCCGGCCGCCCGCCTGGATGCACGGCGGCGCGATGCGCAGCGAGCCGACGCTCTTCGCGGGCAAGGATTTCGTCTCCCCGCAGGCGGGCAAGGACTGCGCGGCCGACGTCTACCGACAGGCGGGCATCGCGGACCCGCGTCGGGAGATCGACGCCGTCGAGATGTACGTGCCGTTCTCCTGGTACGAGCCGATGTGGCTGGAGAACCTCGGCTTCGCGGCCGAGGGCGAGGGCTGGAAGCTCACCGAGGCCGGCGTGACGGAACTGGACGGCGACCTCCCCGTGAACATGTCCGGCGGCGTCCTGTCGGCCAACCCCATCGGTGCCTCCGGCATGATCCGCTTCGCGGAGGCGGCACTTCAGGTGCGTGGCCAGGCAGGAGAGCACCAAGTACCCGGGGCGCGCAAGGCACTTGGGCACGCCTATGGGGGCGGCGCGCAGTTCTTCTCGATGTGGCTCGTCGGGGCCGAACCGCCCACCACCTGACGCCACCGGCGCGCCGGACGGAGCGCGCTCCTTGCTCCGCGACCTGTCCGGCGCCCGAAGCGAAAGCTAGGCTGACGCCGGACGACGCATTCGGGAGGAGCAGGACGTGGCCGAAGGCACCATTCAGCAGCATCCATTCGCGGGCTGGGACAAGCCGGAGCTCGACCTCAGCAGTGCCGACTGGCGATCGAGCAGCGAAGGGCGTGGGGACGTGGAGATCGCCTTCGTCGAAGGTTTCGTCGCGATGCGCAACGGAGGCCGGCCGGAGGGCCCGTCCTTGATCTTCACTCCGGCGGAGTGGGGGGCGTTCGTGCACGGCGCGCGTGCGGGGGAGTTCGATCTGACGTAGAGCGTGCTCGCCGCGCTGATGTGCCGGGGCTAGCGCAGTACGACGCAGCCCTTGCCCTCAAGCGTCCGGAGGAGGTCCTCGTGGACGTGGGTGTCGTTCCATCGGAGGTCCAGCTTCTCCAGGGACGGCAACTCGCCCAGCCAGTCGGGGAGATGGCGCACCCGATTCCCGCGGAGGTCGACGCGGCGGAGCAGGGGCAGGCCGCGCAGGGCCTCCGGTACGGCCGTGAAGGAGTTCTCACGCAGCTCGATCTCGCGGAGCTCCGCCAAGTTCCGTACGGGCATGGGCAAGTCGGCGAGTTCATTGCCGCGCAGCCACAGCTCGCGGAGCGAGGAGAGGGATCCGATCGTGCCGGGCAGCTGGGCCAACTGGTTGTGCTGGGCGCGTAGTTCTACCAGAGCGGTCATGGCGCCGAGAGTGTCGGGAAGGTGCGTCAGCCTATTCTCGCCGACGTTCAGATAGGCGAGGCGGGTGAGGCGACCGAGCGATGCGGGCAGCTCGGTGAGTTCGTTGTCGTGGAGGTAGAGGAAGCGGCTCAGCGCGGCGAGGTCACCGATCTCGTCCGGGACGGCGCGCAGCCTGTTGTGGCCGAGGTCGAGCGTGTGCAGCGCGTTGAGTGTGCCGATGCGGGCGGGGACGACGGTGAGCGCGTTGTCGGGCAGAAGCAGCACTTCCAGCCTTGAATGCCGCCACACTTCGTCCGGCACGCCGCTGAGGCCGCCGTGCCAGTAGTTCAGCACGGTGCGGGTGCCGTCGGCGGCGGTGGCGGGTCGATCGGCAGCCGGATGACCGACCGCCGGGGCGCGGGTGCCTGCGGGCAGGGCGTCGTCGGTGGCCGTGCGGTGGCCCGCAGTCGGGGTGTCGCTCCCGGTGTGGTGGTGTTCTGCGGCGGTGCGGGGGTCGGCAGGTATGCGGTCGTCCTCGGTGAGGCGGTGGCCGGCAGCCATGCGGCCGCCCACCGTGGTGCCGCCGCCCGAGCGCGTGCCGCCCCGGACGTGCCTGGTGGCGTCCACACGCCCGCTGCCCTCCGCACCCGTGCCGCTCTCCCCGGCCGTGCCGGTCTCCGCACCCATGCCGCTCTCCCCCTCCATGCGATCGTCCACTGTCCTGCTCCCTCCCCGTCTCTGCTTCCCCCCTGCCCCGCGCCGTCGACTCGCCCCCAGTCCAGCGGACAACCGACAACCGAGCGCCCCCACCGCCCCACCCACCCCGATCTTCCCCCCTCCCCCGCGAGGCTACTCCGTGTGCGGTATCCGGCCACGGACCCGCACCGCCCCGTCGCCCCCGCCGACCAGCCGCGCCCCCGCGTCGGTAAACGTCGGCGGCCACGTACCATGGGCGCATGTCCTTCCTCCGCCGCCGCAGCTCCGCCACCCCCGCGGGCCCGGACTTCGATGTACTGGCCATGGATCCTGGTGACTGGCCCGGCAATCTCGGCGCGGGTCTGCTGCCCGCCCCCGATGGCAGCTGCCAGGGCGTGTTCCTGCGCTACGACCTGTTCGGCGGGCGCGGCCCCGCCATGATCATCGGCAACCTCCCCGAGGGTTCCCCCGCGCGCGACACCGCCGAGGGCGAGGTCCCCTTCGAGGTGGCCCAGCTGCTCCTGGCCCTGGAGAACGACGAGGACATCACCGTCGTCTCGACGGAGGACATCCCGGTGATGCAGGGGGACAACCTCCTCATCGTGCGCCGCCTGAAGCTCTCGGAGAGCCGCATCTCCTGCGTGCAGTTCGACCGCAGCGACAACGTCCTGGTGACCATCGCCGCCTGGGACCGGCCGATCACCGACGACCTGTACGCCCTCCTGAAGCCGCTGCCCGCGGAGCTCTTCCAGCAGGCTTGATCGCCCCGGCCGGACCCGAGCGCCCCGCCGACCCCACACTTCCGTCCAAGCACCGCCCCGCTCCGTCCAAGGAGCGGGGCGGTTTTCTGTCTTGTCAGGGCAGTCATCGGACTTTTAACGTGATCCGTCATGACTCAGGGGATCACGCGAAGGACCACCATGAAGTCTGCACTCGGCAGCGCAGCAGTTCTTGCGGCGGGAGGCGGGGCGCTCGACGACGTCGAGGCTGCTGATACATCGGGTGAATCGACCCTCTGGTACGCCGCTCCCGCCGAGGACTGGGAGCGCGAGGCCCTGCCCATCGGCAACGGCGCCCTCGGCGCCATGGTCTTCGGCACCCTCGCCTCGGAACGGCTCCAGTTCAACGAGAAGACCCTGTGGACCGGCGGACCCGGCTCGAAGGAGGGCTACGACTTCGGCAACTGGCGCGCCCCGAGACCCGGCGCCCTCGACGCCGTGCGCGAGGAGCTCGACGCCGAAGGCCGACTCTCCCCCGACGCGGTCGCCGCGCGGCTCGGCCAGTCCCGCCGCGGTTACGGCGCCCACCAGACCTTCGGCGACCTGCACATCGACGTGCCCAGCGCCCCGACCGCCGTCGACGACCTTGGTGCCACCACATACCGCCGCGCCCTCCACCTCGACCAGGGCCTCGCGACCGTCACCTATCGCCACGAACAGACGCGCCACCACCGTGAGTTCTTCGCCTCGTACCCGCACAGAGTGATCGTCGGCCGGTTCTCCGCCGACCGTGCCACCCAGGTCACCTGCACCCTGCGCTACACCTCGCCCCGCGCCGACTTCACCGCGAAGGCGGACGACGACCGGATCACCGTACGAGGTCAACTCGCCGACAACGGTCTGAAGTTCGAGGCCCAGCTGCGGATCCGGCACCAGGGCGGCACACGCGTCGCTCACGACGACGGCAGCGTCACCGTGACCGGCGCGGACCACGTGTGGTTCGTCCTCGCCGCGGGCACCGACTACGCCGACACCTACCCCGACTACCGGGGCGAAGACCCGCACGCGGCCGTCACCCGCGCCGTCGACAAGGCGATCGGGACGGGGTACACGGCGCTGCGCGCCCGCCATGTGCGCGACCACCGCGCCCTGTTCGGCCGGGTCGGTCTCGACCTCGGTCAGGCCCTGCCCGCCGACGTCCCCACCGACCGCCTGCTCAAGCAGTACGGGGACCGGCAGGACGGGGAAGGGAGCGACGCCGCCGACCGGGCGCTCGAAGCACTGTTCTTCCAGTACGGGCGCTACCTCCTCATCGCCTCCTCCCGCCCGGGATCACTGCCCGCCAACCTCCAGGGCGTCTGGAACAACAGCACCACCCCGCCCTGGTCGGCCGACTACCACACCAACATCAACCTCCAGATGAACTACTGGCCCGCCGAGGCCGCCAACCTGGCGGAGACCACCGCTCCGTACGACCGTTTCGTCGAGGCCCTGCGCGCGCCCGGGCGGCGCACCGCCAAGGAGATGTTCGGCAGCCGCGGCTGGGTGGTGCACAACGAGACCAACCCCTACGGCTTCACCGGGGTCCACGACTGGTCGACCGCCTTCTGGTTCCCCGAGGCCGCCGCCTGGCTCACCGCGCAGCTCTACGAGCACTACCGCTTCGGCGGCTCCACGAACTACCTGCGCTCCACCGCGTACCCGGCGATGAAGGAGGCCGCCGAATTCTGGCTCGACAACCTCCGCACCGACCCGCGCGACGGCACCCTGGTCGCCACGCCCAGCTACTCGCCCGAGCACGGCGACTTCACCGCGGGCGACGCCATGGCCCAGCAGATCATCCACGACCTGCTCACCAACACGCTGGAAGCGGCGCGCGTCCTCGGCGACTCGCCGTCCTTCCGTGCCGAGCTGGAGAAGACCCTGGACGGCCTCGACCCCGGCCTGCGCATCGGCTCCTGGGGGCAACTCCAGGAGTGGAAAGCCGACATGGACGACGAGAGCGACGATCACCGGCACGTCTCCCACCTCTACGCCCTGCACCCCGGCCGGCAGATCGAACCCGGCAGCGCGTGGGCGGAGGCGGCGAAGGTCTCGCTCATGGCGCGCGGCGACGGCGGCACCGGCTGGTCCAAGGCGTGGAAGATCAATTTTTGGGCGCGGCTGCGCGACGGCGACCACGCGCACCAGATGCTCGGCGAACAGCTCAAGTCCTCCACGCTGCCCAACCTCTGGGACACCCACCCGCCGTTCCAGATCGACGGCAACTCCGGCGCGACCGCGGGCATCGTCGAGATGCTTCTGCAGAGCCATCACGACGCGATCGAGATCCTGCCCGCGCTGCCCGCGAGCTGGCCCGACGGATCGGTGCGCGGCCTGCGCGCACGCGGCGGCGCGACCGTCGACATCACCTGGGTGTCCGGCCGCGCCACCCGTATCGTCCTGAAGGCCTCGCGCACACGCGAACTCAAGGTGCGCGGCGACCTGTTCAGAGGCGGTACGACGACGTTCAGGGCGCGGGCCGGACAGCGCTACATCTTCGACTAGGTCTGCCCGTACACCGGGTCCGGCGTCACGACGTCGACGGCACCACCCGTACGTCCGCCGCCCGCACATACCCGATGCGGTGCCCGTACTGGATCACGTAGTACATGTCCTTGCCGCGCACCACCTTGTGCGGCGCGGTGTCGAACGTCGGCGCGTAGAAGTACTCGCCCGGCACCTTGTCGCCGATCACGTACTTCTGATCCGCCAGGATCTTGTACGGCAGCGGGGAGACGGCCTGCACGGGCACGCCCGCCGGGTAGGCCTCCTTCTCCGGGTACGCGCGCCCGTACACCGGGACCTCGCTCGCGCCCTCCTTCGGTGTCACCACGAGCCCCTTCGCGTCGACGGCGGTGGGCTGCTTCTGCGGGTTCTTGAACCAGGCCTTCTGGCCGAGGTACCAGACGGCGGTCCAGTCGCCCTGGCGGTCCGCGACCGCGTACCGCTGACCGGTGGAGAGCCGCGCCCCGACGTCGTTCACGTCGATCGTCGAGTCCTGGCCGCCCGGACGCTTGCCGATGTCCTTGATCAGCGGCGCGTCGTCACGCGGCGCGGTGTGGACCCGCACCGCCGCCGAACCGTGCGGCACGCACTTCTCACCGGGCTTGGCGCAGCCCGTGTACTCCGGCCTGTTCGCCGAGTACTCGGGCGCCACCGTCACGAGACCGCCGTTCGGGCCCGCCGTGCGGTGGAACGGCTTGCCGAGCAGGGTGAAGTAGTGCTGCCAGTCCCAGTACGGGCCAGGGTCGGTGTGCATCCCCCGGATGGAGGACGACACCGGGCCCTGGACGTTGTCGTGGCCGAGGATGTGCTGGCGGTCCAGCGGAATGTCGTACTTCTTGGCGAGGTACTTCACCAGACGGGCCGACGTGCGGTACATCGCCTCGGTGTACCAGGTGTCGGGAGCCGTCAGGAAACCCTCGTGCTCCAGGCCGATCGACTTGGCGTTCACGTACCAGTTGCCCGCGTGCCAGGCGACGTCCTTGGCCTTCACGTGCTGGGCGATGTGGCCGTCGGTGGAGCGCAGGGTGTACTGCCATGAGACGTAGGTCGGGTCCTGCACCATCTTCAGGACGCCCTCCCACCGCCCCTCGGTGTCATGGACGATGATCGAGTCGATGCTCTGGCTCTTGGGCCGGTTCGACAGATCGTGGTTGCCGTAGTCGGGATTCCCGTTGGGGTCCTTGAACTCCTCGTACGGCGCCGGAATCCACTCGCACGACACGGTCCTCGGGCACTCCGTCCCACCCGCGGCCGCCTCGCGCAGCCCCATGCGTTTCAGCTGCGCCGCGTCGGGCCGCAGACCGGGCACCGCCGGGAGCGCCACGCGCTGGCCCGCGTCCGTGGTGCGCCGCTCGCCGTCGCGGATGACGGCGAACACATCATTGGCGTACGTCGCCGCCGTCGCCTCGTCGTCCGCGCCGGAGAAGCGGGCGATCGCGCCGTACCAGTCGGCGGGGTCGGCGCTCAGCGGCTTGCCGAGCTTCTTCTGGGCCGCGAGGAGCAGAGCGGCGCCGCCCTCCACATTCGCGGCGGTGTCGGTACGCAGCTCCTCCGCCGACAGTCCGGTCAGCTCGGCCGCTCGGGGCAACGTCCTGAGCCGCGCCGGGAGTTCGGACTCCTCCGGAATCTCCGCCCTGGGCGGCGGCATCGGGCGCGAGGTGTCGCCGCGCGGGTCCTCCTCGCCCTCGCTGTGGTGCGGGGCGGAGGCCAGAGCGGTACGCGCGTCGGTGAGGTGCATGGGGCCGTAGCCGCCGGTGACGCTGGCCGCGCCGCCGTGCGCGTCCCAGCGGGACTGCAGATACGAGACGCCGAGCAGCACGCTCTGCGGCACGCGGTACTCGGCGGCGGCGGACGCGAAGGCGCCCTGCAACTGTGTGGTGGACGGCTCTCGGGAAACGCCGGACGACGGGGCCGCGCCGAGCAGCGGCACGAGCAGGCCGGCCGACGCGAGGGCGCCCGCCGTCCTGATGGTGCGTCTGCGCGCCGCCGACGAGGTACGGGCGTTGGTTCCTCGCAATGCAGCCTCCTGGGACTCCTGGGCCGATGAAGCGTGGCGGGTCGTGCGGGGCCGGGCGTGCGTCAGTGGTACCGGCTCTCCGACGATCCGTCAATCATGCCCAGGAGAAGAGGGTGGAGCGGGTGTCGGCATAGGCCGGTGTGCCATTCCCGACGACATGGGCCAGAGGCATACGAAAGTCCGCGGTGCGCCCCTGTCCTGGGCGCACCGCGGACCTCCGTCCCCGTCAGCGAGTGCCGACCGCCGCTCGCACGGCCCGGCGGGCCATCTGGCAGTCGTCGTGCAGCCGCCTCAGGAGC
Organism: Streptomyces sp. NPDC003379; assembly: GCF_053589195.1. Classification (NCBI taxonomy): domain Bacteria; kingdom Bacillati; phylum Actinomycetota; class Actinomycetes; order Kitasatosporales; family Streptomycetaceae; genus Streptomyces; species Streptomyces sp. NPDC003379. The sequence goes on from NZ_JBSFRK010000003.1 coordinate 74,831, forward strand.
AGCCGCTGTTCCTCACCGGACGGCGCAGCACCGGGGTGGGCCGGGACCGGTGCCGCCGGGGCCGATTCGTGCATCGAACGCTGCACGGCCGTTTCGTACGTACGGATCTCGCGGGTCAGCACCAGCATGAGGTTGACCAGGAACGCGTCGCGCGCCGCGGGCCCCGCCGACTGCGCCAGCTGACTGATCTCGCGCCGCGCCACCGGGGCGTCACCGAGGACCGTCCACAGCGTCGCCAGGTCGTACCCCGGCAGGTACCAGCCCGCGTGCTCCCAGTCGACCAGGACGGGCCCGGCGGGCGAGAGCAGGATGTTCGACAGCAGGGCGTCGCCGTGGCAGAACTGCCACATGGCCTCGGGGCCCTCGCCCTGGTGGACCGCCGAGTGCGCGATGCCGTGCAGCAGCTTCTGCAGGTCGCCCATGTCGCGGTCCGTCAGCAGGCCCAGCTCGTGGAAGCGGGAGATCCGCCTGCCGTAGTCCATCGGCCTGCCGAACATCTCCGCCGGCGGCCGCCACTGGTTGAGGCGCAGCACGGAGCCGAGTGCCGCCCGGATGTCCGCCCGCGGCGGGGCCTCGACCGGATGCCGCTGCAGCGCCGCCACCCGTCCCGGCATCCGCTCGATCACCAGTGTGCAGTCCGCGGGATCGGCGGCGATCAGCCGAGGCGCACGGACCGGCGGGCGGTGCCGGACGAACGAGCGGTAGGCAGCTATTTCGTGCCGGATCCGGTCGGCCCACAGGGAAGAGTGGTCCAGTAAACACTTGGCGACGGCGGCACCGCGTCCTGCCGTACCGACGAGCAGTACGGTGCGGCCGCTCCGGCGGAGCACCTGCACGGGGTTGAACTCCGGACAGATGCGGTGCACCGAGGCGATCGCGGTACGCAGTTGCGCCCCCTGGGGGCCGGACAAGTCGAGTCTCCCGCTGAGCGGTTGTGCGCCGGGTCCCGGCACGCGACGCGTCCGGCCGGCACCGAGCTGCGCGGCCGAGGGCCGCACCGGTTCCAGATAGGGGCCGCCCGAGGAAGGGGGCACCTCACGGCCGCGGGGGGCCGGGGGGCGCGGGTGGAGCGGCCGGGGCGGGGCGGACACGGAGGACGATGCTGCGTACATGGGCGATACAGATCCCTTCGTGTGCCTGTGGATTGCGTGCGCCTCCCGCCCCGATCGCGTGGGGAGCACCCTGGGGAGTACCTCGCGGCGACCGGGTCGGGGTGGCGCACTCCTACCTGACACCCGGCGTCCCCTGGCACACCATGTGGCGCACCCTGGCGAACCCTGGCGAATAGTCGCTCAGCAACTGACAGGCGGTTACTGTCAACTCAGCCGAGAACCTGGGGGCTTGACGTGAACGGACAACCCAATACCCGCCTGTCGGATCTGTTCGGCCTGGCCGGCTGGTCCAAGGGTGAGCTCGCGAGACTGGTGAACCGGCAGGCGGCGGCCATGGGCCACTCCCAGCTGGCCACCGACACCTCGCGGGTGCGGCGGTGGATCGACATGGGGGAGATCCCGCGCGATCCGGTGCCCCGGGTGCTGGCTGTTCTGTTCACCGAGCGTCTCGGCCGTGTCGTGACCACTGAGGATCTAGGTCTGGTCCGGCACGGGCGTCCAGGGAAGCGGCGCGACGACGGGAGTGCGGAGCACCCCGACGGCGTGCCGTGGGCGCCCGAGCGGACAGCCGCGGTCCTCACCGAATTCACGGGAATGGACCTCATGCTCAACCGACGCGGCTTGGTGGGCGCGGGCGCCGCGCTTGCCGCAGGCTCCGCACTCAGCAGCGCCATGCACGACTGGCTGCACACCGACCCGGCCCTCGCGGCCGACGCCCCCCGTATCAGCGACCCCCTGTACGCCGACCCCGCCGGATTCGACCGCTATGAGGCGGCCCCCATCGGGTCACCGGAGATCGAGGAGCTGGAGCGCTCGGTCGAGGTGTTCCGCGCCTGGGACGCGGCCCGCGGCGGCGGGCTGCAGCGCAAGGCCGTCGTGGGCCAGCTCAACGAGGTGGGCGGCATGCTCGCCTACCGCCACCCCGACCATCTTCAGCGCCGCCTGTGGGGCGTCGCCGCCAACCTCGCCGTCCTCGCGGGCTGGATGTCGCACGATGTCGGCCTGGAGCCCACGGCCCAGAAGTACTTCGTCATCGCGGCGCACGCGGCGCGCGAGGGCGGTGACCGCCCGCGCGCGGGGGAGGCCCTGTCGCGGGCCGCGCGCCAGATGGTGCACCTCGGCAAGCCGGACGACGCCCTGGACCTGATGAAGCTCGCCAAGTCGGGAGCCGGGGAGGAGGCGCTGCCCCGCACCAAGGCCATGCTGTACACCATCGAGGCCTGGGCGCAGGCGTCGATGGGGCGCGGTCAGGCCATGCGGCGCACGCTCGGCCTCGCCGAAGACCTGTTCGTCTCGGACAAGGGCGACGTGCCGCCGCCGAGCTGGATGCAGATGTTCGACGAGGCCGACCTGCACGGCATGCAGGCCCTGGCCTACCGCACCCTCGCCGACCACGAACCGGCCGCGGCGAACACCGCGCAGCGACACGCCAAGGAGGCCATCGAGCTGCGGTCCCAGGGTCGTGACCGCTCGCAGATCTTCGACTATCTCTCGCTGGCGTCGGCCTGCTTCATCGCCGACGATCCCGAACAGGCCGACCGGTACGCGAGACTCGCGCTGGTGTCGATGGGGGCCAACTCCTCCCACCGCACCTGGGACCGGCTGCGCGAGATGTACCGGCTGACAGCGCAGTACGCCGGATATCCGAAGATCCAGGACCTGCGCGAGGAGATCAGGCTCGCGCTGCCGAAGGGGGCCAAGCGGGCGGGCCGGACAGCGAGGGCGTAACAGGACTCAGCACCGCGCGATCAACAGGCAGGCGTCGTCCTCACGCAGGGCCCCGCCGAACTCCTCGACGACGGTCTCCACGCACTCCCGTGCCGTACGCCGCTCCGCGAAGCGGGGCGCGAGGGAGAGCAGCCGGCGCGTCGCCGCGTCCCTGTCATGCCGTGGCACCAGACCATCGGTGTGCAGCAATAACAGGTCCCCGGGCCGCAGTTGCTCTTCGGCCTGCTCGTACACCGCTCCGGAGGTGGCTCCGAGGAGCACGCCGACCGGTGGCGTCAGCGCGCGCCCCGTCCCGTCGCGGAACAGCAGCGGGGCGGGGTGCCCGGCCTGCGCCCAGGTGAGCAGGCGCGTGTCGGGGTCGTAGCGGCAGCAGATCGCGCTGGCGAGGGCGGGCTGGGCCGTGGCGTCAAGGAGGTCGTTGAGCCAGCCCATGAGCTTGCCGGGCCGCGCTCCCGCGACCGCCATGCCGCGCAGCGCGCCGAGGAGCATCGCCATGCCGGCGGTGACGGTGACGCCGTTCCCGGTGAGGTCGCCGACGCTCAACAGGCCGTGTCCGTCGGGCAGTTCCATCGCGTCGTACCAGTCGCCGCCGACGGGCGCGCCGAGTGAGGAGGGGAGGTGGTGGGCGGCGAGGTCGAGCCGTGCGGGGGTGCCTCGCGGGAAGCGCAGCGCGTCGCGCCACGGCGGCAGGCCCGTCTCCCGCGGTTCGACCGTGAACCGGTGCCCGGCGTCCGACGTGTCGAGCCGGCGCCGCAGCGAGTCATGGGTCTCGCGGAGCACGCGCTGGCTGCGACGCAGTTCGCTGACGTCCCGAAGGACCGCCCACATGGAGGCGGTGGAGCCGTCCCCGGCGAGCACGGGCTCGCCCATCATGTGCACCTGGCGCACGCCACCACCGGGACGCACGATGCGGAACTCGCCGTCGATGGGCTTTCCGTCGATCAGGCAGTCCGTGACCATCGCGGTCAGCAGGGGCTGGTCGTCGGAGTGCACGAGGGAGGGGAGTTCGTCGAGGGAGAGCGGGGGAGCGGCCGGGTCGCGGCCGAGGATCTGGTAGAGCTCGCAGGACCAGCTGGCCTCGTCGGTGAGGAGGTTCCACTCGGCGCTGCCCACCCGGCTCAGGAGCGAGCTCCCGCGTAACTCGGTGGACGCGGGAGCGGCCGGCGCCGCGGGTTCCCCTCCCACCCGCGGCGGGCCGTCCCGCAGCTGGGCGAGATGGTCATCGAGGTCGTCGAGCTGGTGCACCGCCAGGTCGCACAGGGCCCGCTGCCAGCGCCCCGCCGGGTCCGCCCGGTCGCTCACGGCGTCGCGCCGCACGGCGTCGACGTCGCCGCGGAGCCGGCGCGTCTGCGAGATCAGCGCGTCGACCGTGCCGCGCTCGGGCGGCTGGGCGGCGGCGTGGTCCGCGAAGACATGGGACGGCATGGGGTGCTCCGGTGAAGGTGCGGTGCGACCAACTTGGCGGATGGTGGACCGCTAATGACTTTCGCACAGCAGAAGGGGGTCCGTAAGGGATTTGGCAACACCCGATACGGTGTTGCTCGTGGCATATGCCTTTGTCCTGCGGGACGTTCAAGGCCGTTCGACGCCCTTCAAGGCCGCAGATACCGGATGACCGCGAGGACCCGCCGATTGTGATCGTGCGAGGCGGGGAGGCCGAGCTTGCCGAAGACCGCCGCCACGTGTTTCTCCACCGTGCCGGGCGAGACGAAGAGGGCCTGGGCGATCGACGCGTTGGAGCGGCCCTCCGCCATCAGGGAGAGCACCTCGCGCTCCCGGGCGGTGAGCGGCGCCAGTTCGGCCGCGCGGTGGCCTGCGCCGGCGAGCTGGGTGACGACCTCCGGGTCGAGCGCGGTGCCGCCCGCCGCCACCCGTTCCAGGGCGTCCGTGAACTCCGCGACGTTCGCCACCCGGTCCTTGAGCAGATAGCCGACGCCCGCCGAGCCCGCCGCGAGCAGCCGCGTGGCGTACTTCGTCTCGACGTACTGCGAGAACAGCAGCACCCCCGTGCCGGGGTGCGCGCCGCGGATGTCGATGGCCGCGCGCAGCCCCTCGTCCGTGTGGGTCGGCGGCATCCGGATGTCGACCACCGTGACGTCGGGGCGGTGGTCGGCCACCGCCTCGCGCAGCGCGTCCGCGTCGCCCACGGCGGCGCAGATCTCGTGCCCGCGCTCGGCGAGCATCTGGGCCAGCAACTCCCGCAGCACGGCGGCGTCCTCGGCGATCACGACACGCATGGCCCGCATGCTCTCACGCGTGCGGCGGCAGCTCGACGGTGACCACCGTCGGGCCGCCCTTGGGGCTGCGTACGTCGATGCGTCCGTCGACCGTACGTACGCGCTGCGCGAGCCCGGTCAGACCGCTGCCCGCGCCGAACGCGGCGCCGCCCCGCCCGTCGTCACTGACGTGGAGCCGCAGCGCCCCTTCCCGCTGGGTCACGGTCAGCGCGGCCCGGTGCGCCCCGCTGTGCTTGATGACGTTGGTCAGGAGCTCGGCGGCGCAGAAGTACGCGATGGTCTCGATCGCGGGCGTCGGCCGCACGGGTACGTCCGCCGTCACCTCGACCGGCACCGTGCTGCGCGAGGCGAGCGTGGCGAGCGCGTCGGGCAGGCCGCCGTCCAGGGCGGGCGGGTGGAGGCCGCGGGCCAGGTCGCGGAGTTCGGTGAGCGCCTCGGTGGCGCTCCGGTGCGCGCCCTCGACAAGTCGGCGGACGCGTGTCACGTCCAGGGGCTGCCCGGCGTCGAGGCGTTCCTTGACCATGTCGAGGCCCATCGCCACCGCGACGAGACGGACCTGCGCGCCGTCGTGCAGATCGCGCTCGACCCGGCGCAGCAGAGCCACCGAGTCGTCGACGGCAAGTGCGCGCGTCTCCTCCAGGTCCCGCACGCGGTCCGCGAGCCGGCCCGGCCCCAGCAGGGCCCGGATCAGCCAGCGGTCGCCCGCGACGACGAGCCGGGTCACCCAGGGGGCGCACAGCAGGGTGGCGACGCCGATCAGGACCGCGAGCCAGGTCCCGGCGAAGGTGTCCGCGGTCGGGCCGCCGACCGGCACGGGCGTGAGTACCGGCATGCCCTGCGGGTCACCGGCCTGCGGGTGCTGCCCGAACACCGCCCACCGAAGCGGCGCGGTGACGTTCACCAGGCCCGTGACCCACCACAGGACGGCATACGCGCCGAGTGCGCCCACCGGCAGTTTCGTGAGGACGTAGGTCGCCGACCGCCAGCCGGTGCCGTCCCGCAGCCGCGCGTCGAGCCGCCCCAGGAGGCCGTCACCCGGGTGGAACGGCGGCGGCGCGGCCGTCCGCTCGCCGAGCAGCGCCGCGGCGAGGCGGCGGTGGACGCCGCCCAGCGCGCGGGCGAGACGCAGCCCCGCGATGAGCAGCAGCACGCCCACCACCGTGAGCGCCAGGGAGAGCGTCAGCCCGGCGCCGAGGGCGAGCACCACCGCGAGGACCACGCCACCCGCGAGCCCCAGCGGAAAGCCGATGAGGCAGTACGCCGCCTCGCGCCACGCTCGCCGGGTGAAGGGTGCGCCGGCCGCTTCTCGCATGTGGTGGTGCATGCGGTCGTGCATGTGGTTGTGCAGGTGCATGTACATGAGGCTAGGCCGACGCGGGTCCCGCCAGGAACACGGTTGTCCCCCTTCTGATCTGGGGGTTTCCCCCCGGACACACAGGGCCGATCCCTCAGTGTGCGATGCCGTCGATCAGCTCCCGGGCGCCCTGGCGCAGCAGGGCGACGGCCACGGACGTGCCGAGCGTCGCCGGGTCGAGCGGGCCGGCCCACTCGTGCGCGTTGAGCACCGTCTTGCCGTCGGGCGTGAAGACGCAGGCGCGCAGCGACAGGTCGCCGCCGCGCTCCGAGCGGGCGTATCCGGCGATCGGTGAGTTGCAGTGGCCTTGCAGGACGTGCAGGAACATCCGCTCGGCGGTCGCCTCGCGCCAGGCGTCCTTGTCACCGAGGCCCGACACCGCGTCGATGGTCGTGGTGTCGTCCTCACGGCACTGCAGGGCGAGGATCCCGGCACCGATCGGCGGGCACATCGTCTCCACCGACAGGACCTCACTGGCCAGGTCGGGGCGGCCGATGCGGTCAAGTCCGGACTGGGCGAGCAGTAGCGCGTCGGCGTCGCCCGCGGCGAGCTTCTCCAGGCGGCGGCCCGCGTTGCCGCGCATCGGCACGCACTCCAACTCCGGATGGGACGCGGCGAGTTGAGCGCGGCGGCGCACCGACGACGTGCCGATGCGGGTGCCCGCGGGCAGCTCGTCGAGGGTGAGCCCGCCGGGGTGGATGAGCGCGTCCCTGATGTCGTCCCGCTTGAGGAACGCGGCGAACGTCGTCCCCGCGGGCAGCGGCCGGTCCGCGGGCACGTCCTTGACGCAGTGCACCGCGAGATCCGCCTCACCGGCGAGCAGCGCGGCGTCCACCTCCTTGGTGAACGCCCCCTTGCCGCCGAGGCGCGCCAGATCGCCCATCCAGCGGTCCCCGGAGGTCGTGACGGGCACGACGTCGGTACGGATGCCGGGGTGCAGCGCGGCGAGTTCGGCGCGGACGCGCTCCACCTGGGCCAGGGCCATGGGGGAGGAGCGGGAGACGATGCGGATCAGTTCAGGAACGGGCATGCGGTCCACGATAGGGGTTTCGTGGGGACGCCCAGAACGGGCGTCCAACTGATCAACGTACTTGCTGCTCGGGCGAGTTGCGGCGCGGACGGCCCTCCGCGCCGCTCATCCGCCCGTGGATACCCCGGAGCCCTGTTCCTGTCCCTCAGGCCTGCCCCTAAGCCCCCGTCCCTCCGGCCCGCTCGGCATGCGGGACCGGGAGCCGCCTCATAGCGTGAGGGAGACGAAGCCGCTGCCGAGCGCCGCATCCGGCCCCCTGGGAGGCCCCATGTCCACGTCCACCTCCGCCGCCGCGCCGGAGCGCCCGGCGATCGACCTCGCGCCGATGACGGCCACCCATCTGGCCGATGTCCTCGCGCTGGGCCGTAAGGTCTACGACACCTCGGTGAAGCCGTACACCTCCTGGTCGCTCACGGCGATCGCGGGCCACCTGGACAGTGAGGCGTCCGCCTGCTGGGTGGCGCTCGACGGTGACCGGCTCGCCGGGTTCGTGCTCGGCTCGATGGGCTTCGACCAGCGGACCGACTGGGGCAACCTGGAGTGGATCGCGAGCGCCCCCGAGTACCAGGGCCGGGGCGTCGCGAGCCGCCTGGTCAAGGCCTGCTGCGCGACCCTCACGGAAGCGGGCGCGAGCGCCGTGGTGACCGATGTGGAGTCCCGTAACACGGCGTCGGCCGCGCTGATGCGGAGCAACGGCTTCGAGGCGAGCGTGTCGGTGACCCTGTTCGTACGGGAGACGCCCCGGTGACAGTGCCCTGTCCCGCCGTTCGCGTGACCGTGATCGGCTCCTCGCGGCCGGGTGGCGCACCGTCCGGGGCGCGCCGCCCGACGGCGGTCACTGGATGCGTCGGCGAAGCGCTTGAACGCGGCCTTCGTCCCCGGCCCGGCGATTCCGTCGGTCGTGCCGGTGTAGCCCTGTACCCCCCTTACGGCTTCAGCCGACGCCGGACATTCTCGGCCTCGGCGGTCGAGCCGCGTGCGGCGTGTCGGTCAGTCCCGCGTGGGACGTGTCCGTCAAGCTGCCTGCCGCCTGCCGCCTGCCGCCTGCCGCCTGCCGCCTGCCGCCTGCCGCCTGCCGCCTGCCGCCTGCCGCCTGCCGCCTGCCGCATGTGGCGTCAGGGGCGCGCCGCGTGGTCCGCCGCGAGCAGCAACGCGCTCACCCGTTCCCGAGCGCGCGCCACCCGCGAGCGCACGGTCCCGACCGGGCAGCCGACGGCGGCCGCCGCGTCCGCGTAGGGCAGCCCGGCGAGTTGCGTCAGCACGAACGCCTCGCGGCGCGGCGCATCCAGCGCCTGAAGGAGGTCGAGCAGGGCCACGCCCTCCTCGAACCCGGGCAGACCGCGTGGCTGCGCGCGCTCCGCGGCCGCCTGCCAGTCGGAGGTGTCGGCGATCCGGGGCCGGGCCGCCGCCGTGCGGAAGCGGTCGGCGACGGTGCGGCGCGCGATGGCGAGCAGCCAGGTGCGGGCGCCCGAGCGGGCCGCGTAACCGCGCAGCCCCGTCAGGGCGCGCAGATACGTTTCCTGGGTCAGGTCGTCGGCGCCGTGCAGATCACCGCTGAGGTGGGCCACGAACCGCCAGACGTCACGCCGGGTGGCCCGCACGAACCGCTCGAACGCCTCGGCGTCGCCGTCGCGGGCCGCCAGCGCCCACTCGGTGATCAGGTCGTCGCGCATCAGGTCGTCACGGGCCAGGTCTGTCGCGCGCCCGGAGCGCAAAAGGGCAGGAGTCATCGCAGAAGGTCCTTCGGTGAAGGGAGTTCGGAGAGCGGCGCGAACGCCGGACATCCGCCCGGCACCGAGGGGTGCGGGCGGTTTCAGGAACTGACCGGAAGAACCGGTGGACCTCTGCGCGAGACGTCGTACTGGAGCAGGACCCCGCGCAGCCGCTCCACGGGCACGAGCGCGCCGACGTGCGGCGGCGCCGGAGGGAGAGCCGCGACGAGGACGGTGAGGACGAGCCGCAGCGGCACGAAGACGGCCGCGGCGAGCGCGCGTCCGGTGCGGAACGCCGCGGCCTCGCCGCGCCACAGCCACAGGGCACAGATCAGCGCGGCGACGAGGTGGGCGAGGAACATCCCGAAGTCGCTCTGCCCGAAGACGGCCGTGAGCCAGTCCGGCATGACCTCATGGGGCAGGGCGGCCGTCGCGGAGTCGGGCGGCGGCGGCATCGGCATCGCATGGTTCATGTGGTTCATGCCGTCACCGGCCTGGGCCGGCCGCGCGCTCATCCCTTGCGCCAGGCCGAACAGTTCGTGCAGGCCCAGCTGGGCCACGACCGTGGCGCCGATGACCGTCGGCGCCCCGCGCTCGCGCCCGGTCAGCCACCAGGCGGCGGCCGACGTGGCGGCGAACGCGTAGCCGACCGCCCACCAGGGCAGCGCGGCACCGGACATGAGCGCGTGACCGAAGGCCGTCGCCACCACGCACACGGCCGCGAACACGGCGGCTCGTGCGAGGCGGAACGCGGGCCCTGACGTCATGGGGAGCATCGTGCCAGGCGGCGGGGTGGTGTCGGGCACCGAGTCCCGGACTCGCCGTGACTGGAACCAGGACCGGCACTGGAACCAGGACCGGTACCGGGACCAGTACCGGTACTGGAACCAAGGACCGGTACTGGAGCTACGACCGGTCGCCCGCGTCCTGGCCGTCCAGGGACTCGACCGCTTCCCGGGGTCCGGGCACCCGCGCGGCCCCGGCGTCGGCGGTCTCCCGGCGCCGCGCGAGGACGCCGCCCACGAAGCCCGCCACGGGCTGGGTGTAACGGGCGGTCAGCGGGCCGATGATCACGAGGATCAGGACGTACGCCGTCGCCAGCGGCCCGAGCGACGGCTCGATGCCCGCGGTGACCGCGAGCCCCGCGATGACGATGGAGAACTCGCCGCGCGCCACCAGCGCGCCGCCCGCCCGCCAGCGGCCCTTGACGGAGATGCCCGCGCGGCGGGCCGCCCAGTAGCCGGTGGCGATCTTCGTCAGGGCGGTGACGACGGCGAGCGCGAGCGCGGGCAGCAGCACCGGTGGGATGCTCGCCGGATCGGTGTGCAGCCCGAAGAAGACGAAGAAGACGGCCGCGAAGAGGTCCCGCAGCGGCGCGAGCAGCGAGTGCGCGCCCTCGGCGACCTCACCCGACAGCGCGATGCCGACCAGGAACGCGCCGACGGCGGCGGACACCTGGAGCTGCTGCGCGATTCCCGCGACGAGGAGGGTCAGGCCGAGCACCACCAGGAGCAGCTTCTCCGGGTCGTCGCTGGAGACGAAACGGGAGATGAGCCGTCCGTAGCGCACCGCGAGGAAGAGGACGAGTCCGGCCGCGCCGAGCGCGATGGCCAGCGTGAGGCTGCCCGCGGCCAGCCCGACACCGGCCAGCAGGGCGGTGATGATGGGCAGGTAGACGGCCATCGCCAGGTCTTCGAGGACGAGGACGCTGAGAATGACCGGCGTCTCGCGGTTGCCGAGCCGCCCGAGGTCTCCGAGGACCTTGGCGATGACACCGGACGACGAGATCCAGGTGACACCGGCGAGTACGACGGCGGCGACCGGACCCCATCCCATGAGCAGCGCGGCGACGGCACCCGGCAGCGCGTTCAGCGTGCAGTCGACGAGACCGGCCGGATACTGCGTCTTGAGGTTGCTGACGAGGTCGCTGGCCGTGTATTCGAGCCCGAGCATCAGCAGCAGCAGGATGACGCCGATCTCGGCGCCGATGGCGACGAACTCCTCGCTCGCGCCGAGCGGCAGCAGCCCGCCCTCGCCGAACGCGAGCCCCGCGAGGAGATACAGCGGTATCGGCGAGAACCGGAAGCGCCCCGCGAACCGGCCGAGCAGACCGAGGGCCAGGATGATCGCGCCGAACTCGATCAGAAAGACAGCGGAGTGCACGCGATCACTCCCGCCCGAGTATCGTCGCGGCCGTCTCCACGCCTTCGCGCGTGCCGATCACGATGAGGGTGTCGCCACCCGCGAGGCGGAAGTCGGGGGCGGGCGACGGAATGGCGTCGGCCCGCCGCAGGACCGCCACGATCGAGACGCCGGTGTCGGTCCGCATCCGGGTCTCGCCGAGGAGCCGCCCGTTCCAGTACGAGGTGGCCGAGAGCAGCACCCGCTCGGCGACCAGGCCCAGATCAGTGGTGTGCAGCAGATTGGGGCTGTGGTGCGACGGCATCAACGCGTCGATCAGGGCCTCCGCCTCGCCCGAACTCAGCCGCAGCGACAGGGCGCACTCGTCCGGATCGTCGGAACGGTACGCGCTGAGCGTCCGTGCCCCGTCCCGGTGCGCGACCACCGACAGGCGCCGTTGTTCTCGGGTCGTCAGGTCGTACCGGATGCCGATGCCTGGGAGCGGCGTACGGCTGAGACGTGATGCGGGCACAGCTTTTCCCCTTGCGCGATAGGTGATCATCCCGGGATGTCACCCTATCGGGGCCAAGTGTTGGCAAAATTACGTGGCAGATGCGGCAGACGTGGCAAGCACCGTCTCGACGGTGTCCGCCTGCTCGGGGGGTTTGTCCTCGCGGTAGCGCAGGACGCGGGCGAAGCGGAGGGTGACGCCTGCCGGGTAGCGGGTGGACCGCTGGAGGCCGTCGTAGGCGATCTCGACGACGAGCTCGGGACGTACGTGCACCACGTGGCCGTTGTCGCCGACCGCCAGCTCCTGGAGGCGCTCGGTCTGCCAGGCGAGCATCGCGTCCGTCATGCCCTTGAACGTCTTGCCGAGCATCGCGTACGTCCCGTCGGCCCGCCGCGCGCCCAGGTGGAGGTTGGAGAGCTTGCCGGTGCGGCGGCCGTGTCCCCACTCGGCGGCCAGCACCACCAGGTCCAGCGTGTGGACCGGTTTGACCTTCAGCCAGGAGGCGCCGCGTCGGCCCGCGTTGTACGGGGCGTCGAGCGACTTCAGCACGACTCCCTCGTGACCGCGCCCGAGCGTGGCCTCGAAGAACTCCTGCGCCTCGCCGCGCAGCCGCTCGTCACCCGGGTCGTCGACCAGCGTGCGCCGCACCCGCATCGGCTCGGGGACCAGGGCGGCCAGCTCCGCGTGCCGCTCGGCGAACGGCAGGCCGAGCAGGTCCCGCCCGCCCACGGACAGGGCGTCGAAGAAGACGGGGGACAGGGGCAGCCCGGCCGCCGCCGCTTCCACGTCGACGCGCGACCCGACGCGTCCCGCGATGTCCTGGAAGGGGCGCGGCCGTCCCTCGGCGTCCAGGGCGATGACCTCACCGTCCAGAATGAAGTGCTCGCCCGCGAGACCGTGCGCCGCGGCCGTCAGTTCGGGCAGCCGGCCGGTGATGTCGTCCAGGGTCCGGGTGTAGACGCGTACGTCGTCTCCGCTGCGATGCACCTGTACGCGGATGCCGTCCAGCTTCTCCTCGACCGCGCACGCGCCGAGCTTGTCGATGCCCTCGGCGACCGACGTGGCGCTGTGCGCCAGCATCGGCAGGACGGGGCGGCCCACGGTCAGCCGGAACTCGTCCAGCGCCTCGGGGCCGCGCGCCAGCAGCGCCTGCGCGACCGGGCTCACGGCGCCGGCGAGCATCACCGAGCGCCGCACGGCGTCCGCGGGAGCCCGCGTGGCCACCGCAAGGCCCTCGACGGCGACCGCGTCCAGGGCGCCCTGCCGGACCTCACCGGTGAGCAGCCCCACCAGGAACCGCTGCTCGTCCGCGGTCGCCGCCCCCATCAACTCACCCACGAGCCGCCTGCGCTCGGCCTGCGACCCGGCACCGGCCACCGCGCCGATCGCCGTGAGCGCCGCGTCGACGCCGTGCACCGTCAGCGTCGCTTCGGCGGCGGGCGGCCCCGCGTCCTTGAGCGTGCTCCACCCGATGCCGAGCCGCCCCTGAGGCAGTCGCCCCGCCAAATACGGAATGACGACGGGCACGTCCTCCGGCTCCGCCGCCCGGAACAACTCGGCGAGCAGAGCGATCTTCCGGGACCGCGCGGAGGTGGCGGCCACATCCTTGGACACGTGTGCGAGCCGGGCGAGCAGCATGGGCCCATCCTGCAACGGGGCGAGCCTGCTGTTCTTCAAAGACACGTGTGTACTCCGCCGTGACGGGCACACGGACGGGCACACGGCCGCCGACGGGGACGTCGGTCATGGTCGAAGTGGCGCAGGTCACATGGATCTCTTGGCGTGTCGCCGTAATGACACCCCGCCTCACGGGGTCGTAAGGGCACAGGGGTCCCGCGACTGGACGCCCAGAACTGGAAAAACGCAGAAGTGGAGCCCGATCATGGCCGTCACCCTCCAGCAGCCCACCCGTGCCCGCCTCATCACCCCGGACGGTCATGAGCGCGGCCTCTCCGTGGTCCTGCGCTACTCGGCGGAGGACCCCTTCGCGGTCCAGCTCACCTTTCCCTCCGAGGCCTCGCTGGACGGCATGGAGGTCACCTGGATCTTCGCGCGCCAGCTCCTCGAAGACGGCCTCCGTGCCCCGGCGGGCAGCGGTGACGTGCACATCTGGCCGTGCGGGCGGGCGCGGACGGTGATGGAGTTCCACGCGTACCACGGGCTGGCTCTCGTACAGTTCGACAGGATCGCACTGCGCCGCTTCCTGATGCGGTCGTACGCCGTGGTGCCCGCGGGCGGCGAGGAGAGCAGCCTGGATCTCGACCAGGGTCTCTCGCGCCTGCTCGGTGGCGTCTGATCCATCCCGGGCATTCCCCCGACCACCGGGAGCCCACGCGCGCACGCCGCGAACAGGGCCTCCTCGTGCGCCGCCTCCGGCGAGGCCACCAGCGGCGCCCATATGACCGGCGCCGAGCACGGCCACCCCCAGCGGACCGCTCACCCGACGGCCCTCTCGCGCTCGCTCACTCGTCGAACTCCCGTCGGACGTACCTGCGTCGGGCCACCGTGACCGCCCGCCGCCGGAGCGCCACGACCACGCCCGCGAGCACGACCACCGAGCCCGCGGCGACCAGCAGCACGGCGGGCCAGTCGGAGTCCTCCGGCCGCACGGCCAGCGCGGTGCCCCGCGCTGCGACCTGCGCGGCGCCCGGCGCGGTGCCGGACGCTTTCGACGCCGGCAGCAGCGAGCCCACCGGCCGCACCTTCCCGGCCGCCGCGAAGCCCCAGTCGAGCAGGGACCTCGCCTCCTCGTACACGGCCCGCAGGCCGTCCGTCCGGGGTTTCAGCACCGTCACGACGAGGGTGCGCCCGCCGCGCTGGGCCGCGCTGATCAGGGTGGAGCCCGCGTGGCTCGTGTAGCCGTTCTTGATGCCCAGCAGGCCCGGGTAGGGCGCGACGCCGTCGGCGCCGGTCAGCAGCCGGTTGGTGTTGTGGATGCGGTAGGACCAGCCGCCCGCGGGGAAGCGGGCGACAGGCGTCGAGCAGTAGCGGGAGAACTCCGGATCGGCGAGCCCCGCCCTGCCGAAGACGGCCAGGTCGTACGCCGATGAGACCTGCCCGTCGGCGTCATAACCGTCGGGCGACACCACGTGGGTGTCCCGCGCGCCCAGCTCGCGGGCCTTGGCCCGCATCTGCTCGACGGTTCTCGGCAGACCGCCGTTGAGCCGAGCGAGGACGTGCACGGCGTCGTTGCCGGAGCTGAGGAAGACCCCGCGCCACAGGTCGGCGACCCGATAGGCGCGGCCCGGCGCCACGCCCACCAGGCTGCTGCCGTCGCCGACCTCGTCCAGCTCGTGCTCGGCGACGATGTGGCGTCGCTCGGCGTCCAGACGGGGGAGCGCCGCCAGGGCGAAGAGGGACTTGAGCGTGGAGGCCGGCGGCAGCGGCCGGTGCGCGTTCTTGGCCGCGAGCACCTCGCCCGTACGGGCGTCCGCCACCAGCCACGCGAGCGCGGAGACGTCGGCGGGCAGGCCGGGCGCGGCGGGCCCGGGCCGGACCTGGACGCCCGGCCGGTCGAGGAGGACGGAGGAGTACGCCGGAAGCGGCCTCGGCGGCGCGGGCTCGGCCGGGGCGTCGGTCGCCGAGACCGGTGTGGACGTAAGGACCAGAGCCCCGAGCGCGAGAGCCGCGGCGCAGACGGAGGAGGAGCGCGAAAGGTACCTGATGGCCATCCAGCCACCGTAGGAGCGCCGCCCCGAGTCCGCAGATCGGCTTGGCCCGGCTGGAGGCATCACCCCGTCACCTCGCTTGCGGCGCAGGGCCGCTGCCGCTCCGCGGCGGACTTCCGTACGAGTGGGGAAGCGGGGCGAGTCGGCGTCAGGCCGCGAGGTTCTTCTCGATCGCGGCGATGACCTCGGGCGCGTCCGGCTCGGTGCGCGGGCCGAAGCGGGCGACGACCTCGCCGGAGCCGTCGATCAGGAACTTCTCGAAGTTCCAGCGGATGTCCCCGGTGTGCCCCTCGGCGTCCGCCGTGTCGACGAGGCGCGCGTACAGCGGGTGCCTGCCCTCTCCGTTGACGTCGACCTTCTCCGTCATCGGGAAGGTCACGCCGTACGTCGCCGAGCAGAACTCGGCGATGTCCTCGGACGTGCCGGGCTCCTGGCCCATGAACTGGTTGCAGGGCACCCCGAGCACGCTGAAGCCGCGCGGCCCGTACTGCTCGTGGAGCCGCTCCAGGACCGCGTACTGCGGAGTGAGCCCGCACTTGGAGGCGACGTTGACGACGAGGACGATCTTGCCCTCGAACTGGCGCAGGTCGGCGGAGCCGCCCCGCAGGGCGCCGATTTCTTCTTCGTAGACAGACATGGTCACTGAGCCTACGCCCGCCCCTGGGCCTTCCGGGAAGCGCCCGGCTCCTCGCGGTGCAGTCGGCCCCGGGCGACCAGTTCGACCGTGAGGGCCACGGACAGGGCCTGGACCGCCATCAGGGCGATCAGGACGAACAGCTGCACGGCGCCCGCGAGCACCGGGGACGCGCCGCCCAGGAGCATGCCGACGAAGGCGCCGGGGAGGGTGACGAGCCCGACCGTGCGGGTCTGGTCGAGGCCGGGCAGCAGGGCGTCGGAGGCGGCCGGGCGGACCACCTCCAGGCGGGCGTCGCGGTCGGCGAGGCCGAGGGCGAGGCCCGCCTCGAACTCGCCGTGCCGGGAGCGCAGTTCGTCGAGGGAGCGGCGCCCGGCGAGCACCGTCGCCGTCAGCGCGCCGCCGATGAGGATGCCCGTCACGGGGACCATGGTGATGCCCCGCACGGGGAGCAGCCCGGCCGCGGTCAGGCCGGTCACCACCGGGACGACGGGGCCCGCGATCGGCAGCGCCGCCCACCACCAGGTGCCGTTCGGGGTGATGCGCCGCCCGGCGGTGCGGGCGGCCACGGCGAACATGAGCAGCAGGAACGCGTACAGCGCCGCCGCGTGGTGCACCACCCAGCCGATGGCCAGCGAGACCACGGCCAGTTGGGCCGTGGCGCGTACCCCGGCGACCAGGATCTCGCGCGCCCTGCCGCGCGAGACATCGGGAGCGAGCCGGAAGACGGCCGCCGTCGCGGCGGCGACGAGCAGCAGCGCGAGCAGGGCCACGGCGAGCGCCGTATTGACCGGAAGGAGGGCCTGGGCAGCGAGAGCACGCACGCGATCACCCTAGGGCGTGTCCGCGTGTCCGCCCCGGGGCCGGTGTCGGACCGTGGGCCGCCGCGCTCCCGTGCGTTCCGGCGCCGCTCGGGACATGAGGCGGGTGACCTGTAACGATGGGGCGGGAAAGACGTGGAGAGCAAGACGTGGAGAGAAAGAAAGAAGGGCTGTAGTCATGGCGCAGCAGGTGCAGGGCGTGATCGCGCGCGCGAAGGGCGAGCCGGTACGGATCGAGACGATCACCGTCCCGGACCCGGGCCCGGGAGAAGCCGTGGTGAAGGTCCAGGCGTGCGGGGTCTGCCACACCGACCTGCACTACCGCGAGGGCGGCATCAACGACGACTTCCCGTTCCTGCTCGGGCACGAGGCGGCGGGCGTCGTCGAGTCGGTCGGCGAGGGCGTCACCGAGGTCGCGCCCGGCGACTTCGTGATCCTCAACTGGCGTGCCGTGTGCGGCCAGTGCCGCGCCTGTCTGCGCGGGCGTCCCCAGTACTGCTTCGACACGCACAACGCGAAGCAGAAGATGACCCTGGCCGACGGCACCGAGCTGTCACCCGCCCTCGGCATCGGGGCCTTCGCGGAGAAGACCCTCGTCGCCGCCGGGCAGTGCACGAAGGTCGACCCGGACGCCTCGCCCGCGGCGGCGGGCCTCCTCGGCTGCGGAGTGATGGCCGGGATCGGCGCCGCCATCAACACCGGCGGGGTCGGCCGCGGCGACTCGGTCGCCGTCATCGGCTGCGGCGGCGTCGGCAACGCCGCCGTCGTCGGTGCCCGCCTCGCCGGAGCCGCGAAGATCATCGCCGTGGACATCGACGACAAGAAGCTGGAGACGGCGAAGGGCCTCGGCGCCACGCACACTGTCAACTCCCGCTCCACCGACCCGGTCGAGGCCGTGCGCGAGCTGACCGGGGGCAACGGCGCCGACGTCGTCATCGAGGCGGTCGGCCGCCCGGACACGTACGAACAAGCCTTTTACGCCCGTGACCTGGCGGGCACGGTCGTCCTGGTCGGTGTGCCGACCCCCGAGATGAAGATCGAGCTGCCGCTCCTCGACGTCTTCGGGCGCGGCGGCGCGCTGAAGTCGAGCTGGTACGGCGACTGCCTGCCCTCGCGGGACTTCCCGATGCTCATCGACCTCTACCGGCAGGGCCGCCTGGACCTGGACGCGTTCGTCACGGAGACCATCGCCCTTCAGGACGTGGAGAAGGCCTTCGAGCGGATGCACCACGGAGACGTGCTGCGTTCGGTGGTGATGTTCTGATGGGGACGGCCGCTGACCCCCTGGAAAGCGCGTCCGGCGCGCGCGTCGACCACCTCGTCACGTCCGGGACCTTCTCCCTGGACGGCGGCACCTGGGAGGTCGACAACAACGTATGGATCGTGGGTGACGACAACGAGTGCGTCGTCATCGACGCCGCGCACGACGCGGACGCCATCGCGCGGGCGGTGGGGGAGCGGCGCCTCGTCGCCATCGTCTGCACCCACGCGCACGACGACCACATCGACGCGGCCCCGGCGCTGGCCGCCCGGACCGGCGCGCCGATCCTTCTCCATCCGGCCGACATGGAGCTGTGGAAGCGGACGCACCCGGACCGCGCTCCCGACGGCGAACTCTCCGACGGGCAGGAACTGGCCGTCGCCGGTACGTCGTTGACGGTGCTGCACACGCCGGGGCACTGCCACGGCGCGGTCAGCCTGTACGCACCGGCCCTCGGCACCGTCTTCACCGGCGACACGCTCTTCGCCGGCGGACCGGGCGCCACGGGCCGCTCCTTCAGCGACTTCCCGACGATCGTGGAGTCCGTCAGGGAGCGGCTTCTGACGCTGCCGCCCGAGACGGTGGTGCGTACGGGCCACGGCGACAGCACGACGGTCGGCGCCGAGTCGCCGCATCTGGAGGAGTGGATCGCCCGGGGGCACTGATATCCCGACACGGTACGGCCCCGCGTGGTTCGCCACGCGGGGCCGTACGCGTAGTGGCTCGCGACTGGCACCGCGTACTGGCACCGCGCACTGGCACCGCCCCACGATCTCCGATAAGTTAGGCAAGGCTTACCTAATGGAGGTTGGGAATGAGTGTCCGTCACAGCAGCACGACCGTGCCCACAGCGGCGGCACGCGCTCGTTCAGTGCTCGCCACCGCCTGGTCCTGCGCGGTGACCACGGAGATCGGCAGGGACGAACTCGTGGGCGCGCACAGCGTCACCGAGGACGGCAGGCTGCGGCTGTGCCCGCCCGAGGACAGCGCGCTCGCCGCCGCCCTCATCTGCGCGCCGCGCGGCGAGCCCTCCACGCTGATCGAGTTCGCCGACGTCGCGCCGGTACCGCTCAGGGACCGGATCCGCGCACGCCTGTGGCTGTCGGGGTCACTGACGTACGACGGTGACCACCTCGTCTTCGAGCCGACGTGCGCCGTGCTGCACGACTCGAACGGCGAGCGCCAGGGCGTCGAACTCGACGAACTCGCCCTGACCGTGCCCGACCCGCTCGCCGAGGCGGAGTCGCGGCTGCTCACCCACCTCGCCGACGCCCACCCGGACGCCGTCGAACAGCTCACGCGCCTCATCGGCCCCGACAGCCTCCAGGGCGTGGTGCGGGTCCGCCCGCTCGCCATCGACCGGCACGGGATCTCCCTGCGCCTCGAACGCGCCCGCAGCCAGGCCGACGTACGCCTGCCGTTCCACCAGACCGTCGAGGACGTCTCCCAGGTGACGGAGTGCATGCACGCCCTGCTGGCGAAGGCCCGCCTCTCAACGACCCGGCGGGGGCGGCCCGTCGGGGGTTGACCGCATCGACCGCAGCGCCAGGAGCAGCACCCCGATGTCGTCCAGGTAGACGGGGTCGGGGAGCAGGTCCGTGGGCAGGACGAGATAGGCGACCGCGGCCCAGAAGACCCACTGCCGCTCGACGGGCAACCCGGCTCTGCGCAGGGCGCGGCGGGTGCGGACGAGGCGTATGAGCAGCACGATGGCGACGGCCAGCGTCGCGACGACCAGAACGGCTGCGCCGACGAGGAGAACGGTCATTTCCGTGCTCATACGTACGTACGTTACCGACGGCGGCGTCGCTCGGCGCCACCCTGATAGTCGTCGACATGCAGTCCGCCTTCGTCAGCGGCGACGGAGCCGTGCCGGACGCCGGCCGCCTGCTCGACAGGGTCCGCGACCTGATGACCCGGGCCCGCGAGAGCGGCGCGCTCGTCGTCCAGCTGCAGAACGACGGGGACCCCGGCACCCCCGACGAACCCGGCACCCCCGGCTGGCGCATCCACCTGCCGGCCGACGCCGACCGGGTGGCCGAGTGGGCCCTCGGCGACGAGGTCGAGGTCGTGGCCCGGGCCGGTGACGTCGGGTTCACGAAGCCCTAGGTTGCGGCCGCCCTTGGACGCGCCCGGCGCGACGCTCACTTATGACGTACCGCACCCGGACGGCGGTGGCGACACCGGCGGCCGTCCGCTGCTGCTGTTGGGATGTCTGCGAGCGGGACCGCGGGGCACACGGACTGTGGCACCGAGACCGTCCACCCCTCCGTACAGAGGAGTCGTCCCATGCTGGGCATAGCCGCCGCCGTCCTGTTCTTCATCGCCTTCCTCATCAACGCCGCCGACATCGGTACGAACGACGTGTTCACCTCGGGCAACGTCATGTTGCTGGGGCTGACGCTGCTGGCGCTGCACGTCGCGGGCATTGGTACGTCCTGGCCCTCCCGCCGCCGCTGAGCCGCCGCCATCGTGGGACGGGGGCCCGGCCCGCAGGGGCAGCGGGCCCCGGTCCGGATGACCGTTATGGCCGTTCTCGGCCAGGAGTTCGAGTTCAGGACGTAGGATCCCGAACGTCGTAAAGATCATTCGGACCCGGGGGGAACATCCATGTCTCGTCACTTTCTCAGCCGCCGCGGAGTGCTGACCGGCACCGCCGGCGCGGGCGTCGCGCTGGTGGCCGGCTCGGCGAGTGCCGCGTCGGCCGCGGCCACGCCGACGCCGAGCCCGTACGCGCTCAAGCCGCCGCACCAGATCGAGGCCGAGGCCCTGATCGACTACCTGCGGATACGTCCCTGGAGCGACGCCGCCAACCGCTACAAGAAGGCCGGGGAGTTCCCGGACGAGAACTCCGCCGTCGTCTGGGGCGCGCCCGGCCATCCGGAGCAGTTCTCCGCGCTCGCCCAGTGCTCCTCGTTCCTCACCCTGGTCCTCCAGCGCGCCTACGGCACCGGGACGGCGTACGACTGGGCCACCAGGGAGTTCTTCAGCCAGCACTTCAAGACGGAGGCCGGGAAGTTCTACCCGACGGCCGAGAAGTTCCGCGAGGGCTTCGCGAACGCGGCGTCGATCCCGCACTTCACCGGCGTCACGAAGCCGGTCAACCTGCGGCCCGGCGACCTGGTCGCCTTCGACTACGACGCGGAGGAGACCACCAAGCCCTACACCGGGCACATCGTCATGATCCGGGAGCGCAAGGGGACCCTGGCGTCAGCGGTGGACGACCAGGTCGGCGAGGGCGTCGTGCCGTACGTCTTCGAGGTCGTCGACTGCACCAGCGACCCGCACGGCATGCCGACCGCCTCCTCGACCGCCGAGGCGACGTACCGGGGCTTCCCCGACACCCGCATCGAGGAGACCACCGACGGCTGGAAGGAGCACAACGGTGTCGGCTACGGCCACATGATCTTCTACGCGGACCCCACCACGAAGCTGTTCGCCGGCTACCGCTGGAGCGTGAACTCCGGGACCGCCCGCAGGGACGCCGACCGCCCGATCGCCGCCGCGCGCGTCTATCTCGGCTGAAGCGGAACAACCAGCGTTGCGGGACTGGGGCTTACGCGCGTCAGGCCGGGCCGTGCCGGACCGGCAGCGCGCACACCGCGACCGGCGCCGCGAACGGCTTGCCCGCGAGGCGCAGCGCACCGCTGCGCCGGTCGACCCGGAACACGCTCACCGAGTCCGACTTCTGGTTCGCGGTGAACAGCAGCCCCTCGGACGGGGAGAGGGCGAGGTGCCGGGGAAAGTCCCCGCGTACGGGCACCGTGTCCAGGAACCGCAGCCGGGCGCCGTCGCTCTCGATCGCGTACCGCGCGACGCTGTTGTGGCCCCGGTTGGCGAGGAAGGCGAAGCGCCCCTCGCGCGTCACCACCAGCTGCGCCGGATAGTTGGTGCCGTCGCCGGAGCCCGTCGACTGCGGCTTGCCCGGCGTGAGGCGGCCCGTGGTGGGGTCGTACGCGCAGACGACGACCGTGTCGTCGACCTCATTGGCGAGGTACGCGAAGCGGCCCGAGGGGTGGAAGGTGAGATGGCGCGGCCCCGCGCCGGGCCGCAGGACCGCGTACGACACCTGGCGGAGCGTGCCCGCGTCGGGGTCGAGCCGGTAGGTGTAGACCGTGTCGTTGCCCAGGTCGACGGCGAGAATGTGGCGGCCGTCCGGGGACGTGACGATCTGGTGGGCGTGCGGGCCCTCCTGGCCCGGGCCCGGCGGCGGGGCGGAGTGCGTGACCAGGTCGGTCCGCTCGCCCAGCGCACCGGAGGCGCCGATGGGGTGGACGGCGACGCTGCCCGAGAGGTAGTTCGCGCTGAGCAGCCAGCGGCCGCTCGGGTGCACCGACAGGTGACAGGGGCCCGCGCCGCCGGTGCCCCGCGTGCCGAGGACCTCGTGCTTGCCGCCGGGGGAGAGCGCGATGGCGGTCACGCCGCCGTTCTCCCGCTCGTTGACGGCGTAGAGCGTGCGGCCGGAGGGGTGCGGCGCCAGATAGGAGGGGTCGGGCACGCCGGTGATCGTGCCGGTGCCGGTGACGCGGCCGGTCGTCTCGTCGTACGTCGCCAGACCGATGCCCGGACCGCCGCCTTCCTGGGAGGTGTACGTGCCCAGGAACAACTTTCCCTCACGGCGCGGATGGTGGGACGTGGATGTGGACGTGGATGTGGACGAGTCGGGGTCCTTGCGCGTGCGGTCCGGGATCTCGCGCTCAGGGGCGCCGCGGTCCGGCGGGCCGGAGGAGGCACAAGCCGCGGTCGAGGACACCGCCCCCGCCGTGGCCGCCCCGGCCAGCGCCGCGATGAACCGCCGCCGCCCCGGCAGGCTTCCGGAAGCCCCGGCCGTCCCTGCTCCGTTGTTCATGGCTGCACCTCACGCGTCGGTGGTGACGGATGTGGCAGCCACAGTGCCCCGTACCCGATCAGGCCGACAAGAGGCGCACCGTCCGGGTGCGGTACGCGCACCTTCCGCGCGTGGTGTCCCCTCTCTGCCCAGGTGCCTGTGCACCGTCCGAGCGCCGGCTGCGCCTCATCCGGGCCATGCCTGCCCGCCGCCCGCCTGACCGCCCGAGAGTGATCCGCGGGCGCCCGGGTCCGCCGTCCGGCGGAGGCGGACGGACCCGGAGGCCGACGTGGCGGCGGCGCACGCGCGCGAGCCTCGGGGGACGGCGATGTCGGCCCCCTGGAGGAAACCGTGACGGCCCCCGCGAACACACCACAGTCACCACAGTCCCCTCAGCCCAGGCGCGCATGGCCGAGAACCGACGGCGTCCGCCGCTGGCCCGACTGGGCGCCCCTCGCGGCCCAGGTCTGGGGTGGGCTCTACGCCACGGTCCTCATCGGCTGGGCCGCGACGGGCACCGCCGTGCCGCTCACGGCGCACTCATACCAGCCGACGGTCCTCCAACTCGCCCAGGCCGCCTTCGCCGTACTGGCCGCCGGGGTCTGCGCGGCGGCGCCCGGACACCGCACCGGAACCGGCCGCATCGTCGTGGGAACCTCGCTCGTACTCCTCATCCCGGCCTTCGGCTGGGGCGCGATCGGGTTGCCGATGCACTTCGTGACGCTGGCGTCCGGCTCGGGAGTGGAGAGCGCCACAGGGCTCGCCCACATGCTCCTGAACACGTGCGGCACCGGACTCCTCGTCATGGTCGCGGTGGCGTACCGGCGCCGGTCGCACGGCCGGTGCCCACGCTGCGGCCAGGAGCACGCGGGGCCGAGCGACGGCCCGTTGGTCCATCCGGCCGCCTCCACCGCGTCGCCGCGCACCCGCGTGACGGCGTACGTCCTCGTGTGCGGGCTGCTGCCCTGGTCCGTGGTCAAGACCGTCTGGCTCTTCGGCGGCGACGCGATCGGCGTGAGCGGCGAGGCCTGGCAGAACGACGTGGAGGCGGAGGCTACGGGCGCATCGCGGTCCCTCGCCGCGGTAGGCGTCGACGTCACCGTGCTCGCGGCGCTGCTCGGCGTCTTCCTGCTGGCCGGCCTGATGTACCGCTGGGGCCAGGTGTTCCCGCGCTGGACGCTGCTCCTCGCCGGGCGACGCGTACCGCGGCTGCTGCCGCTGATCCCCGGCTGGCTGACCGGCGCCGCCCTGTCGGTCTACGGCACGGGGCTCCTCGTATACGCCCTGTTGAGCACGCTCGGCGTGGTGCGGGGGGCCGAACCCACCGGGGTCTTCACCACCGTCGAGGGGATGACGTGGATGGTGGCCTTCGGCGGGCTGTGCTTCGGGGGCCTGGGCGGCGGCCTCCTGGTGGCGGCCCGGTCGTACGCGGCACGTACGCGTACGGTGTGCGGCGGCCGCGAACGATCACTCCGTGTGTCGGGCGGCGTAACGCCTCGCAAAGGCAAGGCGGTGTAACGCCCCGCAGTGTCGGGGCGACGTCACGCCTCGCACGCGTCGACGCCGTGCGTGTCCCACGCCGGGAAGGGGTCGTTCCGCGGCGCCTCCTCGCCCTCGGCGAGCAGGCAGCGGGTCAGCGCGGCGCGCAGCGGACCGGCACGCAGCTCCGTACCGATGAACACCAGCTCCTGCCCCTGCGGGTCGTCCGCCGTGCGCGCCCCCGAGGGCTCGAAGCGGGCCACGGAGCCGGCCTGCGACCACAGACCCGTCACCCGGGGGCGGCTCGCCAGCCAGAAGAAGCCCTTGGAGCGCAGGACCCGCCCGAAGGCTCCGCTGTCCATCTCCTCCGTGACGAAGGACCACAACCGGCCGGGGTGGAAGGGCCGTCCCGCACGGAAGACCATGCTCGAAATGCCGTACTCCTCGGTCTCCGGGACGTGCTCTCCGTTCAGTTCCCGCACCCACCCCGGAGCCTGCTGAGCACGCTCCAGGTCGAACAGGCCGGTGTCCAGGACCTGTGTGAGATCCACGCGCCCCCTGGTCGCGGGCACCACGCGGGCGAGCGGGTTGAGGCGCGCGAGGGTGGCCGCGAGCCGCTCGGCGGTGTCCGCGTCGACGAGGTCGACCTTGTTGAGGACGATGACGTCGGCGAACTCCACCTGGTCCATCAGGAGGTCGCTGACCGTGCGCTCGTCGTCCTCGTACTGGTCGAGGCCGCGTTCCGCGAGGCCGTCCCCGTCGCTCAGTTCAGGCAGGAAGTTCGCGGCGTCCACCACGGTCACCATGGTGTCGAGCCGGGCCAGATCGTCGAGCGTGGCGCCGTCGTCGCGCGGGAAGGCGAAGGTCGCGGCCACCGGCATCGGTTCGGAGATGCCGCTGGACTCGATGAGCAGATGGTCGAAGCGGCCCTCACGGGCCAGCCGGTCCACCTCTTCGAGCAGGTCGTCGCGGAGGGTGCAGCAGATGCAGCCGTTGGTCATCTCGACCAGGCGTTCCTCGGTGCGCGAGAGGGCGGCCTCGCCGCCGCGGACCAGCGCGGCGTCGATGTTGACCTCGCTCATGTCGTTGACGATCACCGCGACGCGCAGACCATCGCGGTTGCCCAGGACGTGGTTGAGCAGCGTGGTCTTGCCCGCGCCGAGGAAGCCTGACAGGACGGTCACGGGCAGCCGGTCGCGTGCCGCGGTTCGTACGTGCGTCATGTGGGGCGGCGCTCAGCTCTCCGGGCGCAGCAGGCCGCGCTCGTACGCCCTCAGCAGCCGCTGCGGGACCATGTGCCGCGTGCCGTCGACGGTGACGGGTACCAGTTGCGGGGTGCTTGCCTTCCACTGGGCGCGGCGGTGACGGGTGTTGCTGCGGGACATCTTCCGCTTGGGTACGGCCATGGGTCTGGGTCCTCCTGAGATGTGAGGTCGGGGTGGCGCCCCGACGCTATATGAAAATGGATCCCATTAACAACTGGCGATGGCGACCGCGCCTGCCCAGGCGAGATACGCGGCGTTCACGGCCAGCCGCGCCGCCACGCCGGGGCCCGTGTCGAGGAAGCGGGTGGCGCAGCGGGTGTGCCGGGCGGCGTCCAGGTGCGAGACCTGGAAGACGCCGAGCAGCACGACCGCGACCCAGCCGCCTGCCCCGCGCGTGGCGGGGGCGAACAGCAGCCCGGCCGTCAAGAGTTCGGCGAGGGCGCTCGCGGCGACGATGATGGAGGGCGACGGCAGCCAGGCCGGGACCAGGGTGCGGAAGTACGCGGGGAAGGCGACGTGAGCGAGAGCTGTGCAGGAGAGGAAGACCGCGAGGGCCAGGGCGGCGAAGGTGTGCATGCGGCGATGGTCGTGCCGGGCCCTGAGCGGCGTATTGAACAGAACGCTTGCGCAGGGGGTGGCTTCGCGGGGTGGGGGTCGGTGACGGTGTTCCGTGCGGACCAGGCGTCTGCGTGGGGGGCTTTCCGGGACGGGGCTTGGCGTAGCTGTCCCGGGCGGTGCGGTGCTCTGCGTGGCACGGCCTCGCAGGGCCGGACTCGGAGTCGGCGTCCTGTGCAGTCCAGGACCCCGCGAGTGACTGCCTCTTCGAACGGGGGCCGGTGACGGTGTTCCGTGCCGTCGGCCAAGACGCGGACGTGCCGCCGGTGTTCGCCGTCGCGGGTGACATCGCCCTCTTCGGCGAAGCCCGTCCGTACGAAGTCACGCGGCACCGGCATCCCGCCTGGAAGCTCGTCCTGCCGCTCGGTGGTCACGCCTTCGTGGGGGAGTCGGCCGGTGCGGGCGTGCTGGTTCCGCCGCAGTACACGCACGCGTGCGCCACCACGTCCGCCTTCGTCGCGGTCTTCATCGATCCCTGGTGCCTGCGGGCGGACCCCTCCGCGCCGACATGGCTGGACGGCTGTGCCGTGCGGCGGCTCCTCGATGCCTCGGACGGGGGCGTTGGCGCGGGCGGCGCGCCGGATGCGGAGGCGTTGCGCGCCGAGGTGGCCTCCGTCGCGGGACCGCGTACGGGTGTCGATCCGCGCGTGCCGTATGCCGTACGGGCGGCCTGCGCCAACGCCTCCCGCGTTGACGCCGTCGCCGCCGAGCTGGGCCTCTCGCCGGCCCGGCTGCGCGCCCTGGTCGCGGCGGAGGTCGGCATTCCGCTGGTCACCTTGCGCCAGTGGGGGCGGCTGCGGGCCGCGTTCGGATCGCTCGTGGGGAGGGGCGGCGCGGGCGGGGCGAAGAGCATCGCGGACGCCGCCGCCGACGCAGGCTTCGCGGACCAGGCACATCTGACCCGCGCCGCCCGGCGCTTCACGGGACGTACCCCCGGCTCGCTGGACCGTCACCCTCACCCTCGCCCTCGCCGCCGCTGACTTGACCCTCACGTCGCGTGAGGCTTCAGGCTGTACGTCGACGAAAGGCGACCTTGAGTTTCACCGTGGGGCAGGTCTCCGGCTTCGCGGGGGTCACCGTCCGTACCCTGCACCATGACGACCGGGCCGGGCCGCTCTGCCGGGAACGCGGGAACCCGGGAACCCGGCTTCGCCCTCGACGAGATCGACGAGATCCTGGCCGACCCGCAGGCGCAGCCCCCAGGAGCGGTTCGAGGTTTTCGGGGAGATCACCTTCGACCTGAGCTACGCCACCGAGGCCGAGCTGAAGCGGAGGGACATTCCGGGGTGTTGGGCGGCCATGAAGAGCGCCGCCGCGCACTCCAAGGAGGACTGGGCGCGGCTCATGGACGAGGCGGCGCGGGGGGCGAGGCCGCGACGGGGCCGGTCGAGGCGCACCGGCAGTACATAGCCCGCTGGTTCACCCCGTGCCCTTCCGAGACGCATCTGCGGATCGCTGACGACTTCGCCGAGGACCCGCGCGCCTTCGCCCGCGTCGTACCGCCGTCCCAGCAGAGGCCGGGGCTCGCCACGTATCTGCGTACGGCTGTGCACGCCAATGCCCTTCGCCGCACTGGGGGCCACCCTCAAGAGCGTGGCGAGCCTCGGTCAGACACGAACACTCACCCTAGAGGTGAGGTTGAGGGCAACCCCGCTCCTCGACCCGGAGGAAGAGACCGATGACCCCGCATCCTCACCACCACCGTCAGTTCGTACGGCGATGTCGCCCCGTACAACGGCCTCGGCGTACGTCTGCGCGCAGCCGGGCACGACGTGGCGCTCGCCACGCATGAATCCTTCGCGCCGCTGGTCCAGGCGGCGGGGCTGAAGTTCCGTGGACTGCCCGCCGGCGCCGGAGCCACGGGCGGCGCGGGAGCAGGACGTACCAGAGCAGGCCGAGCCTTGCCGAGGCCGCTCCTGAGGACGGCCGCTCCAGCCGCCGCGGGCCGCTCGCCCTAATCGCCGCCGACAACAACCGGCTGCTGTGGCCGGCGGCGGTCCTGACGCGGCAGCAGCAGCGGCGTGGCCAGCATCAGCAGGCCGGCTGTCGCGATCGCGGTGCGTGGGTCGGTGAGGGCGGCCAGTAGGCCCCATAGGGCGGTCATGGCCGCGGTGGTGACCTTGCCCGTGATCGACCAGGCGGACAGCGTGCGGGCGACGCGGTCCGTCGGGATCTGTTCCAGGCGATACGTGGCGACCACCGGATTGAACACACTGGAGCAGGCGATCAGGCCGAACTCGACGACCATGACGAGGACGAGCCCGGCGACGCCCGGGCGGACGAGGGCGAGCCCCGCGGACCAGCACACGCGCAGTACCCCGAAGGAGAGCAGGACCGTGTGCTGCCCGTACCGCGCGACGAGGCGCCGGGCCAGCCGGGAGCCGATCAGCCCTCCGATACAGGGCACCGCGAAGGCGAGACCGTACTGCCAGGGAGCGAAACCGAGGCTGCCGAGCATCAGCACGGCGAGCAGTGGCGATGCCGCCATGATCAGGCCGTTGACCAGCAGCGTGTTGAAGAACAGCGGGCGCAGCACGGGGCTGCCCAGGATGAACCGCCATCCGTCGAGCAGGTCCCTTCCCCGGAGCCGGTCCGGTGCCGCCCCGGTGCGTACGGGGCGCGGTTCCTTGTCGCCGATCGTCCGCAGGCCCACGGCCGAGAGCAGATAGCTGACCGCGTCGGCCGTCACGGTCAGCACGGGGCCGAACAGACCGATCGCCGCCCCGCCGAGAGGCGGCCCGAGCATGGTGGCCGTCCAGGTCGTCGACTCGAACCGTCCGTTCGCGACGAGCAGGTCCCGCGGAGGCACCAGCCCCTTCAGGTAGGCGCCGGCGGCCGCGCCGAACGTGATGTCGGCCGCGGCGACCACGACCGACACGACGAGCAGCTGCGCGAAGCCGAGCAGCCCGAGCGCGAACGCGGCGGGGACACTGATCAACGCCGCGAACCGGACCAGGTCCATCGCCATCATCACCGGACGCTTGCGGCGGAACTCCACCCACGGCCCGAGCGGCACCGCCACCGCCGCCCCCACCGCGAGGCCCGAGGCGGCAAGGAGCGCCACCTCCGTGGGACCGCAGTGCAGCACCAGGATCGCGATCAAGGGAAACGCGTCGAACGCCAGCCGCGTACCGAACGTACTGACCGCGTACGCCGCCCACAGCCACCCGAACCGCCGCCCGAGCGACCGTCTCCCCACCATCCCGCGCACCCCTCACCCGATGACCTCGGCGAACCCTGACGACCCCGGCGAACCCCGATGACCCCGGCGAACCCAGGCGATCCTGGTGATCCCGACGAACCCCGGCAAACCCTGGTGATCCCGGCGTTCCCGGCGATCCCGACGACCCGACGTCCTCGACAACCCCGTGTTGACCGGCGTCATCCAACCGGCCGACCCCCCGCCTGATCAAACAACCATCCCAGCGGCCAGCCACAACCATGCGTGGTGTGGGGGAGACCGCCGTCCTTAGGGTGGCGGTCATGGACCTCTATGCAATGCGCGCCTTCGTCGCCGCCGCGGAGGCGGGCCGGTTCCAGGGCGCCGCCGCCGACCTGTCCATCACCCAGCAGGCCGTCTCCAAGCGCATCGCCACGCTGGAGAAGGATCTCGCCGTACGGCTGTTCACCCGCACCGCCCGCGGCGCCCGGCTCACCATCGACGGGCAGGTGTTCCTGCCGCACGCCCGCGAACTCCTCCAGGCCGAGGAGCGCGCGGCCGCCTCCGTACGGCCCGGCGGCCGCGCGCTGCGCGTCGACGTGATCGGAGCAGGAAGACCGGCCGGAACCAGCCCGGAAGCAGGCTCTCCACCCGGGCGACGGCATCCGTCATGTCGGCCTGGGTCGCGGCCGTGACGCCCGCGACACCGAGCGCGACGGAGGAGACGAGCCCGCCGAGCGCGCCGGAGAGGGTGACCGAGCGCAGCGGGGTGTCCGGCGGCAGACAGCGGGTGTAGTCGGCGGGCATCGGCGGATACGAGAAGGGGCCCGCCAGCATCACGACGAAGGCGGGCGTCCACCCGGAGAAGCCCGCGCCACCCGCCCCGTCCGTGCCCTCCGCGCCGCCCGCCGCCCCGAACGCCCCGCCGAACTCGGTACCCGGCAGCAGGAGAAGCAGCAGCACGCCGAAGCCGGCCGCCAGGACGTACGTCGGCCACCGCTCGGCGAGCTGCACCGTCGCATGCCCCCACATGGTGACCCCCGCTGGATGCTGTGGATCGAACTCTGGGCACGCGCCGGGGGAACGAACCACTCCGCACCGCCCAGGAGGAGCTCGACCAGGGCTGGCAGGACGATCTCACGGCGCTGCTCGCCCTGGCCGCGGCAGCGAACGCCTTCGCCGTCGACGACGCCGCGGGCCGTGCCGGTGAACTCCTCGCCCTGCTGGACGGGTTGAGTACGCGCGTGGTGCTCGGCCAGCGGGGCGCGGACCGTAGGAGCGCGCTGGCGTCGGCCCGCTCGGCGGCCCGGCGGCTGGTGGGGCGGGCGGCTGAGCAGCGGCCCGAGCAGTAGCCCGAGCGGCCGACTGGCCAGGCGCTTCCTCGGCTCACCGTGGAAGAGTTCCGGGTATGAGCGAGTATCCGTACACGGCGAACCCTCGGATCACGGTCCTCGGCGTCCAGCACGGCAGCCCGCCGTTCCGCATCGTGGAGATCGACGGTGAGGTGGTCGGCACGGCGAAGACCGTCATGGACGTCCTGGACGCGGCCGCCATGGCGGGCATCCCCGTGCACGACCTCGACGATCCGGACGCCGTGCGCTGGGTGGGCGGCGACAAGTTCACCTGGCGGCCGCGCTGACCTGCTGGCCGCGCTGACCGGGCACTGGCCTGGCGCCCCCGTCGAACGCCCGGGTCACGGCCGCCCGGCCGCCGGCACCTCCTCCCCGGTGGGCACCGGACCCGGCGCCGTGCCGTCGCCGAATGGCCGCCCGCCCAGCTCCTCGCGGTGATGCGGTGTCAGCCACCCGGCCAGGTCGGGTCCCAGCGGCACGATGCCGGTCGGATTGATGCCCGAGTGCACTTGGTAGTAGTGCCGCTTGATGTGGTCGAAGTCGATGGTGTCCCCGAACCCCGGCGTCTGGAAGAGATCCCGCGCGTACGCCCACAGCACCGGGTCCTCGGACAGCTTCCGGCGGTTGCACTTGAAGTGGCCGTGGTACACCGCGTCGAACCGCACCAGCGTGCTGAACAGCCGGATGTCCGCTTCCGTGATCGTCTCCCCGACGAGGTAGCGACGGCTCGCCAGCCGCTCGGAGGTCAGCTCGAGGCGGCGGAACACCTCGCGGCACGCCGCGTCGTACGCACTCTGCTCCGCGGCGAAACCCGCGCGGTACACGCCGTTGTTGAGGTCGCGGTAGATGCCCTCCATCACCGTGTCGATCTCGTCGCGCAGCGGCTCCGGGTACAGGTCGGGCGCCCCTTCGCGGTGCAGCGCCGTCCACTGCGTGGCGAAGTCCAGGGTGATCTGCTGGAAGTCGTTGGTGACCAGCTTGCCGCTCGGCACATCCACGAGCGCGGGCACGCTGACGCCGCCCGGACAACCGCTCTCACGCGCCTCGTACGCCTCACTCAGGAAGCGGATGCCGAGCACGGGGTCGCGGCCGTCGGGGTCCAGCGTGAACCGCCAGCTCCGGTCGTCCTGGATCGGGTCGGTGACCCCCAGGGACAGGGCGCTCTCCAGACCGAGCAGCCGCCGGGAGACCAGGGCCCGGCCCGCCCAGGGGCAGGCACGGCTCACCACCAGGTGATAGCGCCCCGCCTCGACGCGCCAGCCGTCACCACCGTCACTACCGTCGCCGCCGTCGGCGGTGACACGGTCGGCGAAATGACTTTTGGAACGCTTGAACTCCTTGTGTCCGTACGAGGCGTTGCCCTCCGCCGGGCTTCCCGCCGCCGCGCTCATGACTGACTGCCTTCCCGCACACCCGTGCGGGCCACCGGGGCGCCGCCGTCCGGTTCCGCGCGGGCCGGGGGTGGCACCAGATCGTAGATCCGGTCGATGAGCACCGCTTCGTTGCCCGCGAGGCCGGCGCGGCGCAGCGCGTCGTCGGCCTCCGCGATAGGCCCCGCGAGCAGCGTGGCCGCGGCGGCGGGAGGGACCTCGCAGGCGTCGGACAGCGCGGCGCGCGCGGTGTGCAGCAGACGCAAGCAGGCCTGGGCGGCGAGCAGTTCCTCGGACGTCGTGCCGGTCATGTCGAGCGACTCCTCTGCGCTGGATGGCGTGGGTGGCATCGCGGCGATGCCACCCACCACTGTGGCGCACGGGTCTGACAATGGCGCTCCTACGCGGCCGCTGACCGGCGGGTGAGCCGCAAAGTGAGGCCGTCCGGCATGAGCGTCAGACGCTCGGCGACGCGCAGCCGGTAACTGGGATCGGCGTGCAGGTCGTAGCGGCGCAGCAGCAGACCGAGCACCAACGTGGCCTCGTGCAGCGCGAACTGACGTCCGATGCAGGCCCGTGCGCCGGTGCCGAACGGCTTGAACACATGGGCGGGCCTGGCCCGTACCGCCGAAGGGGCGAACCGGTCGGGGTCGAACTCCTCGGGGCGCTCGCCCCACGCGGCCGGATCGCGGTGCAGCATCGTGGCGAGGACCAGCGCCCACGCGCCCCGGCGCATCGGGTGCACGCCCCCGAGCGTGGTCTCCTCGCGGGCCTCACGGGCGAATCCGGGAGCGGTCGGCCACAGCCGCAGCGACTCGTCGAGCACCCGGCGTACGTAGCGCAGCTTGGCCACTTGCTCGTACGCGGGCTCCTCCTCGGCGCCCCATACCTCGTCGACCTCGGCCCGCGCGCGGGCGAGCACCTCCGGGGAGCGCGACAAGTAGTGCAGCGCGAAGGACAGCGCCCCGGAGGTCGTCTCGTGCCCCGCCACCAGGAAGGTGATGACCTGCCGGCGGATGTTCTCCGAAGACAGCCGTTCCCCGGTCTCGGGGTGGGCCACTTCCAGCATGCGGTCGAGCAGATCGCCGTGGCCGCCCGACCCGGACGCGGCGCGGCGGGCGGCGACCACCGCGTCCACAGTGCGGTTGAGATATGCCATGTCGGCGTCGTTGCGCCGGTCGGCGCCGCGCAGCAGCAGCGGGGTGAGCAGTGGAGGGACGACGTTGCGGCGCTGGGCGAAGGAGAGCGTGCCGACCATGGCCGTCACGAAGGGATGCGGCGCCGACCGCTCGAAGGAGCCGAAGTCGTGCCCGAACCCGGTGCGGGCGATCGTCTCCAGCGTCAGCTTCGTCATGTCGCCGGGCACGTCCACCGCCCGCCCCGCCGACTCCCGCTCGTCCCAGCGCGCCGTCAGCTGCCGGGCCACGTCGAGCATCAGCGGGTGGTAGCCCGCCATGGCCTCGCGGCTGAATCCCGGGGCGAGGATGTCGTGCGCCAGCTGCCAGTTGGGTTCGTGGTTGTACGCGGTGAAGAGCCCGTCGCCCGCCACCGGACGGAGGTTGGCCACCCCGAGGCCCACGTGCTTGGCGAAGCGCGACTCGTCGGCCAGGTCGGCGACCAGCTCGGCGCCCCACACGAAGACGAACTCCTTGCCGAACGCCTTGCGCCGGAAGATGGGCCCCAGCCGGCGTCCCATCCGCATCGAGTCCTGCAACGGCGTCCGCGCGTCGGCCCCCAGGACGTCGCCGAGGAACGGCAGGCGGCGCGGCGGATGGGGTATGCGGCGCAGCTCGGGCCAGCCGAGCTCCGCGCTGCGGAAACCCTTGGGCGGGGGCTGTGCCGACGCCGTCTGCCCGGCCGCGGACCGCGTCGTCTGTGTCATGTGCCCATCTCCCTTGTCCAGCGCGCCTGTTGGCCCCGGAGGGCCTGTTGTACGTGGATTCAACAAGAGTCCTCAGTCTGGGCCCGCTATTGAATTCGCGTCAAGTAAGGTGCGTGCATGGCCGCGAACCCACCGGAGCGCACGCGCCGCAGAATGAGCACCGAGGAGCGGCGTGAGCAGCTGCTTTCGGTCGGGGCGCGGCTGTTCGCGCAGAAGCCGTACGACGATGTGTGGATCGAGCGGGTCGCGGAGATCGCGGGCGTCTCACGCGGACTCCTGTACCACTACTTCCCGACCAAACGGGACTTCTTCGCCGCCGTCGTACAGCGCGAGAGCGAGCGCATGCTGCGCCTGACGGCGGCCGAGCCCGGTCTGCCGGTGCGGGAGCAGATCAGCAGCGGCCTCGACGCGTTCCTCGGCTATGTGGAGAGCCACGCGCAGGGCTTCCGCGCCTTCCACCGGGCCGAGGCGGCGGGCGATCCGCTGGTCCGCGAGGTCTACGGGCGGGGCCTCGCGGCCCAGGAGCGGCAGATCCTCGCGGCCCTCGCCGCAGACCCGGACGCCGACCTCGTCCAGGACCCGCCCGCGCTGCGTCTCGCGGTGCGCGGCTGGCTCGCCTTCATGGTGGCCGTTTGCCTGGAGTGGCTGTCGGGGCCGGAACTGACGCGCGCGCAGGTGCGGGACCTGTGCGCCAAGGCGCTGCTCGGCGCGATCGCGCGTTGAAGTCGCGATCACACGCCGAGGCGCAGTGCCTCTCGCAGGCGGGCGGGGGTCGTGAAGAGGTGGCCGCGTACGCCGCTCGCCTCCGCGGCGCGGATGTTCTCCTCGCGGTCGTCGACGAAAAGCACCCGTCCCGGCTCGGCGCCCAGGGCGTCCAGGCACCAGCGGTAGGCGCCCGCCTCGGGCTTGGCGTGGCCGATGCGGCAGGAGAAGGCGCGCACTTGGAAGTGCTTGAGCCAGGCGTGCCGCTCCTCGTAGTGGACGGCCAGCTCCTCGGGGATGTTGGAGAGCAGCGCGATCGGCCTGCCCGCCGCCGCGAGCTCCTCGATCAGCGCGACCATCGTGTCGTCGACGGCGCTCCAGCTGGCGATGTCGGCCTCGACGAGCCGCGCGACCTGGTCGTGCCCGAAGTCGGCGCCGAGCGCGTCGGCCACCTGCCGCCAGTAGCCGGGGCCGGTGACGTCCCCGCGGTCGTAGGGCTGCCGCAGGCCCCAGTACGCCTCCCAGAAGAGAGTTTCGGGCACGCCCGCGGTGGCGGCCAGGCGGGCCTTGCCGGCCTCGGACTGATGGCGCGCGATGACACCGAACATGTCGAAGAGCAGAGTGTCGTACGTGTCGTACGCGGGCCCGCTCGCCGTGTGCCGCGTCGTGTCGTCGTTCATGTGTTGCGCCGTGTCGTTCAAGTGAGCCTCCATGGAGCCGTTCACGGGTGTCATACCTTTCGTACGGTCACGCCCGCGGCGGACAGCGCGTCGGTCTCCTCGTCCGCGGCGGCGTCGGTGACGACGGCGTGCAGGGCGGTGGCGGGCGCGACGAAGGCCAGGGCGGTACGGGACAGCTTGGCGGCGTCCGCGACGGCGATGACGCGGCGGGACGAGGCGATCGCGGCGCGTTTGACGGCGGCGTCGTCCAGGTCGTAGGCGGTCAGGCCGTCCGCGGCGGTCAGCCCGCAGCAGCCGATGACGGCGGTGTCGAAGCGCAGGGCGGCCAGGGACGCCGTGGTCAGCTGCCCGGTCAGGGCCAGCTCACCGGGGCGCGGCCGCCCGCCGGGGACGAGCAGCGTCACCTGGGGCGCGCCGGTCAGCGCGTTCACCGCGTGCAGGGAGAGCGGCATCACGGTCAGCCGGCGCTGTCCCAGCGCGCGGGCGACCTCCAGGCAGGTCGTGCCGCTGTCCACGACGACGGACTCCCCGTCGGCGATCAGCCCGGCCACCTCGGCGGCGATGCGCCGCTTGGCTTCCAGGCCCTCCTGCTCCCGCAGGGCGAACGGCGGCTCCTCGCCGCGCAGCAGCAGACTTCGCGCGCCGCCGCGGTAGCGCTCAAGGACGCCCTGATCGGCCAGGGCCTCCAAGTCGCGCCGGATGGTCATCTCGGAGGCGCCGGTGAGACCGGCGAGCTCCGCGACGCCGATCCGGCCCGCCTCACGCACGGCGTCGCTGATCCGCCGCAGTCGATCTCTGTTCGTACTGCCTCTGCTCATACTGGCCACGACAGCGATTGAAACATCATCGGTGTTCGAAACGCAATCTTCCGAACGTCAACCATGTTCGTTATGTTCGATAGCATGGAACGAACACTGCGAGCCGGACGGCTGGCCACCTTCGCCTACTTCACACTGAACGGCTTTCTCATGGGCATGTGGATCGTCCACATCCCCGCCGTCGAGGACCGCGTGGGGATCAGCCACGCCGTGCTCGGCTGGCTCCTGCTGCTCCTCGGCGCGGGCGCCGTCGTCGGCATGCAGATCGTCGGCCCCCTCACCGACCGCCTCGGCGCCCGCGTCGTCGTACCGGTCAGCGCGGCCCTGTGCGGCGCGGCCGTCATCCTCCCGGGCCTCGCCACGAACGTATGGGCGCTGGGTGCGGCGCTGCTGGCCCTCGGCCTCGGCAACGGCTGCCTGGACGTCAGCATGAACGCCCACGCGGTCCAGGTGGAGCGCGGCTACGGACGGCCCGTCATGTCCGCCTTCCACGCCACATTCTCCATCGGCGGCGTCCTCGCCGCGCTGGTCGGCGCCCGCACGCTCAGCTGGGGCTGGAGCCCCGCGGCGACGCTCGGCGCGGTGGCGCTGCTCGGCCTGGTGGCCGCGGCGCTGTCCGCTCCCGCGCTGCTGCGGCGTGAACCGGTCACTCGTACGAAGGTGACTGCCTCGGAAGCGCCGGTCGAGGGCGCGGAAGTTTCCGGCAGCCCCCCGGAGCGGCGAGGGAGGCGAACTCCGCGGCGCATATGGGCACTTGCTGCTCTCGCGCTGATGCTCATGCTCTGCGAGGGCGTGGCCAACGACTGGAGCGTGCTGCAACTGCGCGACGTCCTCGACGCGCCCGCCGCCACCGCCGCGCTCGCCTACGGCGCCTTCGCCACCGCCATGACCGTCGGCCGGCTGCTCGCCGACCGGGTGGCCGCCCGGTTCGGCCCGGTGGCGATCCTCCGCCACGGCGCGAGCGTGGCCGCGGTCGGCCTGACCGTGGCGGCGCTGTCCCCCTGGATCCCGCTGGCCCTGATCGGCTGGACCGTGTTCGGCGCGGGCCTCTCCGGCTGCATCCCCCAGCTGTTCAGCGCGGCGGGCCACGCGGACGAGGGCGCCGCCGGGGTCAACGTCTCCCGCGTCGCGGGCCTCGGCTACCTCGGCATGCTGGCCGGGCCCGCCGTCATCGGACCGCTGACCCACTTCATGCCGCTCAACCTCACGTTCTTCCTGCCGGTGGCGTTCTGTGTCGTCGCCGCGTGCACGGCCGGCGTCCTGCGCGACCCCCAGCCGGAACAGCGCCCCAGCCGCGGACGCCGACCCGCCGAGCTTGGCCGCTGACGCGTCGGAGCCCGTGGAGCAGCGGGACTCCCGGAACGGACCCGCTGCCGATCACCCGGCCACCGCGAAGGCGTCCCGCACCAGCCGGGGCACCCCGGAGCGTCCGAAACGCTCCAGGCCACCGAGGCGACGTGGTTCGAGGGCAGCACCTCGGCCAGTTTCCGATGTCCTCGGCCACTGGGGAGGGGAGCGGCCTGCCCGAGCGGGTTCCCGGGCTCATGCGTTCGTACGCGGACCAATTCGCCACAGGCCCGAGTGCGATGGGCCGCCCATGAGGACAAGATGTCTAACTTCGGGTGGTGTTGACGGGCGTGTGCCCGCCCCTCGACGATTCCACCCAAGCCGATCTGACCAGGCACAAGGGGACTGCGTTTGTCATCACGTGCTCACACCCCCCGCATCGACTCGACTCCCTCGACCCCCTCGTCCCGCTCCGCGCACACCCCCACACCACCCACACCACCAGCACCACGCGCACCATTCGAATCACCGGTACCCTCCCCACCGCCCGGGCCGCGGCTGCGCGGCCGGGAACGGCAGTGGGCACGGCTGCTGCACCTGCTCGACACGACACGCTCAGGCCCCCGGCGAGGAGGCGTCGCCCTCGTCGAAGGCGCGGCCGGCACCGGCCGCAGCAGGCTGCTGAGCGACGCCGCGGCCGCCGCGGCCCAGTGCGGTTTCTCCGTCGCGTACGGCACCGCCGACGAGATCCGCCGCGCCGTCCCCCTCGCGCCCCTGATCGCCGCCCTGGACCCCACCACCGACGTGGGCCCCCCGCACGAGGACCCGGGCGCCACGGTCGTCCACTCCGCCTGGCTGATCGACCGGCTGCGGATCTCGCTCGGCGAACGGCTGCGCCGCGGCCCCGTGGCCGTCGTACTGGACGACCTCCAGTGGGCGGACACCATGACACTGGCCGCGCTGAGCACTCTGGTCGCGCGCAGCGCGGGGCGGCCGGTGGTGTGGGTGATGGCCCGTCGTACCGGCGGGACGGAATCGCTGCCGGACAAGCTGTTCACCGTGCTCGGCGACGCCGACCGCACGGAGCGGCTGCACCTGCCGCCCCTGGACGACCGGGCCGTGGCGGAGCTGGCCGCCGACCGGCTGCCTGCCGAGCCCGCACCCGAGCTGCTCGCCTACGCCAAGGGCGCGGACGGCAACCCCGCGGCACTGATCGCGCTCCTCGACGGCCTCGTCGAAGAACACCACGTACGGGTGAGCGACGGGCGCGCCCGGCCGGCCGGGGACCTCACGAACGCGCAAGTGCCGCACCGCTTCAGCACCTTGGTGCGCGACCGGGCGACGGCCCTCCAGCCGGGCACCCGGCTGCTGCTCGACGTGGCCTGCGTCCTCGGCAGGACCGCTCTGCCCGAGGACATCGCGCAGATGCTGGGCGAGACCACGGCCTCCATGCTGCCGGCACTGCGGGAGGCGCTGGAAACCCGGATCATGGTGTGCGAGGGCGACGCCGTCGCGTTCCGGCACGAACTGGTCAGGCAGGCGCTGCTCGCGACACTTCCCGGACCGCTGCGCGGGTCACTCCACCGCCAGGCGGCAGAGATGGTCATCGGCCGGGACGGCGGTGTCCTGCCCGCCGCGGCGCACCTCGTGCACGGCGCCCGCCGCGGCGACACCCGGGCCGTGACGGTGCTGTGCTCGGCGGCCACCGCGGTCGTCTCGACCGACCCCCGTACGGCGGTCGAACTCGCCCAGCGCGCCCTGGAGATCACCGGTCCGCCGCACCACCCCGTACGAGCGGAACTGATCCGTGTCGCGGTCGAGGCGCTGGCCCGCTGCGGACCCCTGCCCCGGGCGATCGCGCTGGCCGAGGAGGCACTGGGCGGGGAGGCACTGGGCGGGGTACTGCCGAAGGAGCAGGCCGCCGTCGTGCGGTGCCAGCTGTCCTCGGTGCTGCTGCTCGCGGGCCGGACCGCACGGGCCGTCGCCGTCGCCGGGGCGCCGCCTCCGCCGGGCACCACGGACGCCGAGGATCTCACGGAGCGCGTCGTCCTGGGCAGACTGAACGGCCTGGTCGACCTGGACGCGGCAGCCGCCGAACACGAGGCACGGCAGGAGATGACACGCCACGACCGTCCGTCCGCCGGACTGCGCTGCGTGCTGGCCCGGTCGCACTGGTATGCGGGCCGGGTCGGCGAAGCGCTGCGGCAGGCCCGCGAGGCGGTCGGCTCGCCCGACGAGGAACACGGCGTGTGCTGGCCGTTCCCGCCCCGCCTCGCACTCGCCACCATGCTCACCCACCTACGGGAGACCACGGAGGCCGCGGCCGTCCTGAGCCCCCTCCACGGTGACGGCGGAGCCGAGGGATGGCCGGTGCTGCGCGGCGCCGACATGATCCTCGGCTCGTCCCTCGCCCTCACCCGGGGCGCCCTGGAGGAAGCGGAGTCGCAGGCCGCCGGAGGGCTCACCGCCGCCGACGAGGCGGGCATGCCGCGGTACTCGCCACTGGCATGGCGGATCCTCACCGAGGTCGCGCTGCGCCGTGGAGATCTCGCCGCGGCCGACGGACACGTCAAGCAGCTGACGCGGACGGTGGCCGAGCAGGGGCTCGACGGCGCAGCGGCGGCCGCGTCACGGGCGGGCGTCGCGTGGATGACGGCACAGCTCGCCGCGGCACGGCGTGACCTGGAAGGCCTCGACTCCGCGCTGGCCACCGTCCACGCGGACCACAACACCCTGCGCCTCCTCCTCTGCGAGGAACCGGCGGCGGCCGCCTGGCTGGTGCGCACCGCGACCGACCGGGGCGACGGGGAACGGGCCGACGCCACCGTGCGGGCCGCGCAACGGCTCGCCACCGACAACCCGGACGTACCGTCGCTGCTGGCCGCCGCCGCACACGCGCAGGGGGTGCACCGGCAGGACGCCGACGCGCTGCGGCACGCGGTGCAGAAGCACCGCGACCCATGGTGCGGGGCCTCCGCCGCCGAGGACCTGGGAGCGCTGTGCGCGGCCGACCGCGCGACGACGGTGACGGAGCTGGAGTGGGCCATGGCCAAGTACGCGCGGCTGGGCGCCGCACGGGACGAGGCCCGGGTGCGGCGCCGGCTGCGCCGTCTCGGGGTGCGTCGGCGGCACTGGAAGCATGCGGACCGGCCCGCGTCCGGGTGGGCGAGCCTGACCGACACCGAGCGCAGGGTCGCGGACCTGGTGGCACAAGGGCTGACCAACCGTCAGGTGGCGACCCAGATGTTCCTGTCCTCGCACACCGTCGGCTTCCATCTGCGGCAGATCTACCGGAAGCTACGGCTGCGGTCCCGGATCGATCTGGCGCGCACCCACCCCGGGGCCGACGGGTCACACCGTGACGGCTGAAGCGCTCCAGTCACCTGGCACCGCGACGGAACTGACGTACGTCAGCCTGCCGTCACCGCCGAGATCGCGGCGGGGATCGCCCTCGGGCCGAGCCTGCTCGGGCTGCTGTCCGCCGTCGCCCAGGTGGGCCTGCTGCTGTTCATGTTCCTCCGGGGCCGGTACACCGAACCGGCACTGCTGCGCACCGGCATCCACGGCGACGTGGGAGCGCTGCCGGGGCGCGGCTGGCTCGAACACCGACGGGCAGATCTTCACCATGGGCGTACTGATGGCGCTGATCACCATCCCGGACCGAGGCCCATGCCGCACAGCATTTCCGTCGCTCGGACGGCCTCGGTGAGGGTGCGTGTCCGGCGGGCCGGGCGGAGGGTGGAAGCGGTCCTGTACCCGCACGCCGAGGAGCTGCCTGATGTCCGCACCGCCCAGCAACGAGCAGTCGGGCAACGCGAAGACGACGTCCGACCTGATCGTCGAGCGGTTGCTGGAATGGGGCGTGGACACCTGCTTCGGCATCTGCGGGGACCAGGTCAACGGATTCTTCGAAGCACTGCGCACCCACCCCGAGATGCGTTTCGTGCATGTGCGGCACGAGGAGAACGCGGCGCTGGCCTGTGTGGGCCATGCGAAGTTCACCGGCCGCCCGGCCGCCTGCGTGGCCACCGCGGGCCCGGGGGCGGTGCACCTGCTCAACGGCCTGTACGACGCGCGGATCGACGGCGCCCCGGTCATCGCCATCACCGGCCTGTCGTACCACGACACGGTCGGTGCCCATTTCCTGCAGGATCTGCCCTCGGACCGGCTGCTGGAGGGGGCGTGCATGTTCTCCGAACGGGTCATGGGCCCGGCCCACGCTGTGACCGCCACCGATCTGGCGGTACGCAGCGCCCTGATGAACCGCACGCCCTCCCACCTGGCGATCCCCATCGACGTCCAGTCCTTCACGCTGGAGCAGGACACCCTCTCGCCGAAGAATGTGCCAGGGCATCTGTCGCTGGCCGCGCAGCCGTTCACCGTCGTTCCGCCGGGAGAGCGGCTGCGTGCGGCGGCCGAGGTGCTGAATGCCTGTGAGCGGGTGGCGATCTGCGCCGGGGCCGGCGCTCGCGGTGCGGGTGACCTGCTGGAGCAGGTCGCCGAGGTGCTGGGCGCGCCCATTGTCAAGGCCGGTCTGGGCAAGGACTGCGTCCCTGACGACAGCGCGTACACCACCGGCGGCATGGGACTGATCGGCACCCGCGCCTCCCATGAGGCGTTCGAGAACTGTGACGGGTTCCTGATCGTGGGTTCCTCCACGCCGTACTACGAGTTCTGGCCTCGGCCCGGGCAGGCGCGCGGGGTCCAGATCGATCTGAACGCCGACCGCATCGCCATGCGCTATCCCGTCGAGGTGGGCCTGGTCGGCCACGCGGCGGCCGTCCTCGAACAGCTGCTGCCGCTGCTGGAGCGCAAGACGGACCGGTCCTTCCTGGAACGTGCTCAAGCCACCACCCGCCGCTGGTGGGAGCTGATCGGCGAGCAGGCCGCCTCCTCCGGCACCCCCATGCGCCCCCAGGTGGTCACCTGGGAACTGTCGAAAGCGCTGCCCGATGACGCGATCGTCACCGGGGACGCCGGGACGGTGACCGCGTGGGGCGGCCGGCTCCGGCTGCGCCGCGGCATGCAGTACTCCTTCTCCGGCACCCTGTGCACCATGGGCGCGGCCCTGCCCTACGCGATCGGCGCCCAGATCGGCAACCCCGACCGGCCGGTGATCGCCTTCACCGGTGACGGATCGATGAGCATGGGCATGGGCGAACTGGCCACCCTCGCCCAGTACGACCTCCCCGTCAAAGTCGTCGTCCTGCGCAACAACTCCCTCGCCTTGGAGGTGTGGGAGCAGACCGCGCTGCTCGGCAACCCCCAAATGGGCTGCGAACTGCACCCCATCGACTTCACCGCCGTCGCCCGGGCCTGCGGACTCCACGCCTTCCGCATCGAGGACCCCGCCGAGGCCGCCGACGTCTTCGCCCAGGCCATGGCCTTCGACGGGCCGTGTCTGATCGAAGCGGTCACTGACCCCTACGAGGCGCCGTTCGGCGAAAGCCTCCAGCCCACTCACGCCGCCCACATCGCCCAGGCCCTCGGCAAGGGCGAGGCGGCCGCCTCCGCCATCGCCGGCAACCTCCTGCAGGACGACCGCGTCGCGATGTCACCCGCCCTGCGACAGCACCACGACGACATCGCCCGCTACCGCTGACAGCTCACGACGCAGCGAGTCAGGTGGATCACCGCCGATCGCGTCCTGTCCCATGTGACAGCCGAACCCGCCGCCGAGACCGAGCGGCTCCCCGCCAAAGAGACCTGGCGCGCCCTGTACCGCCACTTCCGCCCGCACCGCGGCGCCGTGGCCTTCGGCGCCCTGCTCACGCTGATCGGCGCCGCGACCGGGCTGGCCCAGCCGCTGGCGGCCAAGTCCCTCGTGGACCGGCTCGGCGGCGACGGGTCGATCACCGGCATCCTGGTGCTCCTCACCGCGCTCGTGGTCCTCGGCACCGCGATCGA
This sequence comes from Streptomyces sp. NPDC003379, assembly GCF_053589195.1. Lineage (NCBI taxonomy): Bacteria > Bacillati > Actinomycetota > Actinomycetes > Kitasatosporales > Streptomycetaceae > Streptomyces > Streptomyces sp. NPDC003379. The sequence continues at coordinate 118,365 of NZ_JBSFRK010000003.1, forward strand.
GTCGTTCGGCGCGTACATCCTGGAGCGCAGCGCCGAGTCCGTGGTGCTCGCGGCCCGGCGCACGCTCATCGGGCGTCTGCTGCGGCTGCGCCTCGCGGAGGTGGAGCGGACCCAGCCGGGCGACCTGATGTCCCGGGTCACCTCGGACACGACGCTGCTGCGCGCCGTGACGACTCAGTGCGTGGTGTCCGCGGTGTCCGGCAGTCTCACCTTCCTCGCGACGATCGTGATGATGGGGCTGATGGATCCCGTCCTGCTGGGCGTCACGCTCGGCGTGATCGTGTTGATCGGCGGCGCGGTGTCCGTCGTCATGCCGAAGATCGCGCGGGCGACGCGGCGCGCGCAGGAGGCGGTGGGCACGATCTCGACCGGACTTGAACGGGCGTTCGGGGCCTTCCGCACGCTCAAGGCATCCGGTGCCGAGCGGCGCGAGTCGGACGTGGTGCAGGAGGCCGCGCGGGAGGCGTGGCGGCACGGCGTACGGTCGGCGAAGTGGCAGGCGGTGGCGTGGAGTTCGGTCAATCTCGCCGTGCAGGTGTCGTTCCTCGCGGTGCTCGGCATCGGCGGCGCGCGGGTCGCGTCCGGCGCGATATCCGTCTCGACGCTGGTGGCCTTCCTGCTCTTCCTCTTCTATCTGATCGACCCGGTGTCGCGCATGGTCGAGGCGGCTTCGCAGTACCAGGTGGGTTCGGCGGCGATCGCACGGATCGTGCAGGCGGAGCGCTTGGAAACGGAAGAGACGGATGAGATGGAAGAGACGGAAGGGGTCGGCGGGCCGGGGCGGGAGGCCGACACAAGGGCGACGGCGTCCGGCCCGGCTTCCGTGGCCTTCGACGACGTGACCTTCCGCTACCGGGACGACCTCCCGTACGTCCATCACGGCGTGAGCCTCGACGTGCCGGGCCCCGGCATGACGGCCTTCGTGGGCCCGTCCGGCGCGGGCAAGACGACGGTGTTCGGCCTGATCGAGCGGTTCTACGAGGCGACGGGCGGGCGGGTCCTGGTCGACGGCAAGGACGTACGGGAGTGGCCGCTGGCCGAGCTGCGGGCCACCATCGGATACGTGGAGCAGGACGCGCCCGTCCTCGCGGGCACCGTCCGTGAGAACCTCCTCTTCGCGGCGCCGGACGCCACCGAGGCCGAGGTCCGCGAGGTCCTCGTCCGCGCCCGGCTGGACCGCGTGGTCGAACGGCTGCCGGAAGGTCTCGACACGTTGGTCGGCCACCGGGGCTCCAAGCTGTCCGGCGGCGAGCGGCAGCGGGTGGCGATCGCCAGGGCGCTGCTGCGAAAGCCCCGCCTGCTCCTGCTCGACGAGGCGACCTCACAGCTGGACGCGGTCAACGAACTGGCGCTGCGGGACGTGGTGGCGGAGGTGTCCCGAGAGGTGACGGTCCTGGTGGTGGCGCACCGCCTGTCGACGGTCATGCTGGCGGACCGGATCGTGGTGATGGACGCGGGGAAGGTCCGAGCGGTGGGCACGCACGCCGAACTGGTGGCGGCGGACCCGCTGTACGGGGAACTCGCGGCGACCCAGTTCTTGGCGGCGTCCTCGACGTCGGCGTGAGCGGCCGCTGGATACGTGTCAACGCGTTGCGAGGGGCAGTGGTACGTGGTCTACCGTGACGGCATGACGCGTCCGAGCCCCCGTGCGGTGTACGACCGCTACGTCGCCCGACTCCCCGACCAGAGCGCCCAATTGGTGTCGGCCCTCGCGGGCGCGGACGCCGCCGCGCCGGTGCCGGGATGCCCTGGATGGACCCTCGCCCACCTGCTGCGCCACGTCGGCGGCACGCACAGCTGGGCCGAGACGATCGTGCGGACCCGGGCCACCGAGCCCGTCCCGGACGAGCAGGTCAACCAGGTCACGCCCGAGGCGGACGACGACATGGTCACGCTGACCGCCTGGCTCACGGAGTGCACCGCCCGGCTCGTGGACGCCTTGCGCGCGACGGGACCGGACGTCAGGGTGTGGACCCCCGCCCCGAGCGGCACGCCGCTCTTCTGGGCCCGCCGTATGACGTACGAGACGGTCGTCCACCGCTTCGACGCGACCGCCGCGGTCGGTGGGACGTACACCCTGGATGCGGATGTCGCGCTCGACGGGCTTGAGGAGTGGCTGGAGTTCGCCACCTTGCCGCAGGCGTACGAGTCGGAGACCGCGCATCGCGCACTGCTCGGACCCGGCCGCACCCTTCACTTCCACGCCACCGACGCCGACACCGACGCTCCCGAGGGGGCGGGGGAGTGGTTCATCGACCTGACCGAGGCCCCCATCACCGTGAGCCACGCCCACAAGAAGGCGACCACGGCGGTACGCGGCTCACTCGCGGACCTGCTGCTCCTCGCGTACCAGCGCCGTTCCCCGACCCCCGCCGACGGCATCGACGTCCTGGGCGACGAGGCGCTTGTGACCACGTGGCTGGAGGCCGCCGGTCACTGGCTGCGGAGGTGAGACGTACGGAGACGTCACCGCATCCCCTGACACTCCGTCACGACGGCAACGCCTCGCTCAGCCGCGCGAAGGGCGCGGTCTCCGCGCTCTGAGGCAGTTCCAAGGACGCGAGGCGGTCCGTGAGTTCGGATACGGCGGACTGCGGACCGCCGTGCCGGGCGGCCGTCACCGCCTCGTACAGCATGAACGCCGCGGTCCCCGAAGCCGTCGCCGCGACCTCGGCCGCGCCCTCGCCGAGCAGGGTGTACGACGTTTCGAGCCGCCCCTGCTCACGGGCCACGGCTGCCCGCACCTTCACCAGTTCGGCGCGGCGCAGCGGATCGGTGATGTGCGGGGCGGCCCGCGTCGCGAGATCGGCGGCGCGGCGGCCCTCTCCGGCGGCGGCCGCCGCGTGCGCGGCGAGCGCGAGACGGCGGGCGCGGTCCTGGGAGTCCGGGCTCAGCCGCGCGGCGCGCTCACAGGCGGCGGCCACGGCCGTGTAGCCGCCACGCGCGCGTGCGTGCTCCGACGTCTCCTCCAGGACGGCGGCGACGTACTCGTCGGGCTCGGTCGTGGCCGCCGCCAGATGCCAGGCACGCCGGTCGGCGTTGCCCACGCACGGCAGCGCGCGGGCGAGGGCCCGGTGCGCGGCGAGCCGGTCGCCGAGCGGCGCGCTCTGGTACGCGGCCGAGCGGATCAGCGGATGGCGGAACACCAGGCGGCCCTCCGCGACCCGCACCAGGTCCTTGCGTTCGGCCGGCTCCAGGTCGGTCACCACGGCACCCAGTTCGGCGGCCGCCGACGCGATCACCGCGAGGTCGTCGGTGGCCTCCGCCGCGGCGACGAGCAGCACCGTGCGGGTGGCCGCCGGCAGGCCCGAGATGCGGTCGGTGAACGTCTGCTGCACGCGCGCGTGCCCGCTGACCGGCGCGGAGTCATGGGCCAGCCCCTCCCGTTGCGCCACGGGCAGTTCGCGTAGCGCCAGCGGGTTGCCCGCCGCCTCGCCGAGGATCTGCACGCGCGCGTGCGGCGGCAGATCGGCGGCGTGCTCGGCGAGCAGATCCCGGGCGGCGGCGTCCGACAGGGCGCCCACCCGCAGCTCGTCGAGGCCCGGCGCGGGAAACGGCGGCGCATACGTGTCACGGGCGGCGAACAGCATGACGACACCCTCGGCATCCAGGCGTCGCGCGACGAAGAGCAGCGCCTCGGCCGACGCCTTGTCGAGCCAGTGCGCGTCGTCGACGACACACAACAGCGGCTGTTCCTCGGCGAGATCGGCGAGCAGGGTGAGGACGGCGAGCCCGGTCAGGAACCGGTCACCGCCGCCCGTCCCCACCGCCGCGTCACTCAGCCCCAGCGCGCCCCCGAGCGCCCGTGCCTGCCGCTCGGGCAGCTCCGCGACACGGTCCGCGGCCCGGCCGAGCAGCAGATGCAGCCCCGCGAAGGGCAGCTCACTCTCCGAGTCCGTCCCGGTGGCCCGCAGCACCCGCAGCCCACCGGCGCGGGCCGCGGCGACCGCGTGCGTCAGCAGTTCGGACTTGCCGATCCCGGCCTCGCCGCGCACGACGAGCGCCGCGCTGCGGCCCTGCCGCGCCCCCTGAAGAACCCTCAGTCCACGGCTGAGTCCACGGCTCAGTCCACGGTGAGGACGACCTTGCCACGGCCGTGGCCGGTGGCCACCAGGCGGTGCGCGTCCGCCGCCCGCTCCAGCGGGAACGTCGCCCGCAGATGCACGTCCACCGCCCCCTTCTCGTACAGCGCGGTCAGCTCGGCCAGGCGCGTGGCGGACCGGGTGCCGCCCCAGTCGGGCAGGCCGAGGCGTGCCGCCTCCTCCGTGGCGACCATGGTCACCACACGGACGCGGTCCTTGGCCACGGCCACGGCGGCGCGCAGCCCCTCCGGGCCCGCCGCGTCGAGCGCCGCGTCCACGCCGTCGGGCGCGATGGCGCGGATCCGGTCGACGAGCCCGTCGCCGTACGTCACCGGGATCGCCCCCAGCGCCCGCAGATGGTCGTGGTTGCGCTCGCTCGCCGTGCCGATGACGGTCGTGGCGCCCCAGGCCCGTGCGAGCTGCACGGAGAACGTGCCGAGCGCACCCGCCGCCGCGCCGATCAGGACGGTGTCCCCGGGCCCCACGCGCAGCTGCGACAGCGCCAGGTGGGCGCCCTGCCCATTGCCGGAGAAGCCGCCGGCGACCGTCCACGGCATCGTGGCCGGCTTGTGCACCAGCTGCTCGGCGGGGACCGCGACGTACTGCGCGTACCCGCCGAGCAGGCCGTATCCGAGCACCTCGTCGCCGGGTGCGAAGTCGGCGACCCGCCCGCCGATCCGGTCCACCACCCCGGCGAACTCGTTGCCCGGGACGACCGGGAACCCCGGCTCGACACCCGGCGGCGCCCACCCTTCCCGCACCCCCAGGTCGAACGGCTGCACCCCGGCGGCCCTGACCCGTATCAGCACCTCATCGGGCCCCGGCTGGGGAACGGCCAGCTCCATGGGCCGCAGCACCTCGGGCGGACCGTAGGCGGACAGAGCGGCGGCGATCATCTTCATGACACTCCTCAGTACGTTGCGACAGGTGACGCCGGGCGGGGCCGCGGGGTTGAGGGGAGAGACCGTCGTCCCCGCACGGTGTCGGAGGATCACGGGATCAGGACGACCTTGCCGACCGTCTCGCGGTTCTGCAGGGCCCGGTGCGCCGCCGCCGCGTCCCGCAGCGGGAAGCGCGTCACCGCGGGCACCAGGCGCCCGGCGGCGGCCTCCGCGATGGCGCGGTCCTGCGCGGCACGCAGCCCGCCGGGCACCTTCAGCAGGCGAGGCCCGAGCGCGACCGTGACCTCCAGCAGTCGGTCGAAGAGGTCCTGGGCGTTCAGCTCGGTGACCGACCCGACCGACCACGCGCCGATGTGGCCGTGGACTACGACGACCCGCGGGTGGCCGAGCCGAGCGCCCGCACCCGTTCCACCTTCTCCGGGCCGCCGGCGGCTCCCACCACCGTCGCGCCCGCGTTCCTCGCGGCCTGCACGAGGAGCGTTCCGACGCCGCCCGCCGCGGCCGTCACCAGGACCACGTCGTCCGCGGTGAACCCGGCCAGATGCTCGATCGCCAGCGCGGTCCGCCCGGTGCCCACCATCGCGACGGCGATGTCGAAGGCCACCTCGTCCGGCAGCGGGTGCAGCGCCTCGACCTCACGTACGGCGAACTCGGCGTACCCGGCGTTCACCAGGCCCAGGTGCGCGGCGACCCGCCGCCCGAGCCAGGACTCGTCGACGCCGTCACCGACCGCGTCGATCACCCCCGCGACCTCGCGGCCCACGATCAGCGGCAACTCCGGCAGAGCGAAGGGCAGTTGGTCGGCTGCGCCCTCGCGCAGCGCCGTGTCGAGCAGATGGACCCCGGCGGCCTTGACGGCGATCCGCACCTGGCGGGGCCCCGGCACCGGCTCGGGGGCCTCCTCGTACGTGAGGTTCTCGGCGGGCCCGAAGGTGTGCAGACGTATGGCGCGCATGACGGTCAACTCCTGGTGGATGAAGAGCGGCTGGTGTCAGGCGGCGTAGGGGCGGACGGCCTTGCCCTCGCGCAGCGTGTGGCCCCACCAGGCGAGCTGGTCGAGCATCGTCTTGGCGGCGGACACCGGGCCCGTCGGGTCGCAGAGGGCACCGGACTCGTCGAAGCAGCTCCATACGCCGTGGAAGCTGACGGTGTCGCGCACCGTCACCGCGTGCAGCTCGGCGAAGACCTGCCGCAGCTGCTCGACGGCGCGCAGGCCGCCCGCCATCCCGCCGTAGCTGACGAACCCCACCGGCTTGGCGCGCCACTCCGAGTAGTGCCAGTCGATCGCGGTCTTCAGCGTCGCGGGGAAGCTGTGGTTGTACTCCGGCGTGATCACCACGAACGCGTCGGCCGCGTCGATCCGCGGGGTGATCCCGGAGACCTCCGGTCCGCGCTGTTCCGACAGCTCGTCCGGCAGCCGCGCGTCGACCAGGTCGATGACGTCCACGTCGAGGTCGCCGCGTTGGGCGGCCTGACCGGTGAACCAGTCGGCGACGGTGGGCGCGAAGCGGCCCTCGCGGGTGCTGGCGACGATGACGGCCACCTTCAGGCGTTCGTCGCGCTGGGTCCGGGTCTGGTTCTGGGTCCGGGTCTGCTGGATGTTGTTGCTCATGTCTGCCTCCTCGGCTCGGTGGTGCGGGTTGCTTCCGACACCGATGAAGCTACGAACACCTGCCCGGTCACCGCCTCTGTCGCGCGACCGGGTTCGGTACCTGCGCAGGGACTAGGTCGACCGGTGGAGCACACCCCAGTCATCCGACAGAGGCGGCGACACGCTCACTCTCCGTACCGTCGCCCCCATGACGAACGCAGCCGCAACGAAGCCCGTCGACACCGCAGTTGACACGCCCCGATGGGGCCCGGTCTTCGTGATCGCCCTGGCCATGCTGATGGTCACCCTGGAGATGAGCCTGTCGGCGGTCACCTTGCCCTCCATCGGCCAGGAACTGGACGTCGGCAGCGGGGCGGCGAAGTGGGTGATCCTCGCCTACGCCCTTCCCACCGCGGCGCTCGCCATCCCCGCGGGACGCTGGGCGGACCGCGCGGACACCAGGCTCGTCTTCCGCGCGGCGGTCGCGGCCGTCGGCCTGACCGGCGTCCTCGCGGCCCTCACGCCGTCCTTCTGGGTCCTTCTGACCGCCCGTGTCCTGCAGGGCGCGTCGGGCGCGATGGTCGTCGCCATCTACATGCCGGTGGTCGCGGCGAGTGTCCCGGCGAAGCTGCGCGGCCGGGCCCTCGGGTACGTCGCCACGATCATGCCGCTCGGTTCGATGGCCGGGTCCTCGCTGGGCGGCTTCGTCGCCGAGGCGTACGGCTGGCGGCCGGTGTTCCTCGTCAAGATCCCGGTGCTGGTGGTGGTGTGGTGGTTCGGTTCGCGGATGCTGCCGCGCGGGCGCGGCGGGCTGCCGGTGCCCGACCGGACCCTGCTGACCGACGTCCTGGTGCTCGGTGGCGCGGTCACCGCGCTGCTGCTCGCCTTCGACCGGGTCGAGAACGGTTCGGCGTACGTCGCCGGGGCGCTGGCGGTCGGCGCTGCCGGGCTCGCGGCGGTGTGGACGCGGCTGCGGTCGTCGAAGCCGATCGTCGCCCTCGTCAGGCGGCCCGCGTTCGGTCTTCCGCTGCTGTCCCTCCAGTTGACCGGCACGTTCATCGGGCTCTCGCTCTTTCTGCTGCCGTTCTTCGTCGCCGACGTCCTGCACGCGGGCGCCGAACTCATGGGCCTCGCCATGATCTTCTTCGTGGGCGGGGTCGCCGCGGGGTCACCGCTGAGCGGTCGGCTCATGGACCGGTATCCGCCCCACCTGATCGCCGGGTTCGGCGGCGCTTTCACCCTCGCCGGGCTGCTCTCGACCCTGGCCCTGGACGAGCACGCGGGGCTCGCGGACCTGTCCTGGCGGCTCGCGCTCATCGGCTTCGGGCAGGGTGTGTTCGGCGCTCCCAACAACACGGCGATGCTGTCCGCCACCCCGGCCGACATGATCGGCACGGGCGGCGGCGTGGGGGCGACGGTGCGCACCCTGGCGTTCACGGTGGGCCCGGCGGTCGCGTCCCTCGCGTACGGCCTCGGCGGGGGAGGGGCCGAGGGATTCCGTACCGGTGTGGTCGTGCTCGCCGTACTGCAAGTGGGCGGGCTGCTGGCGGTGGCGGCGGGCTGGGCGGCGTCCCGAGCGGCGGCCGACCCCACCGGACGGGCCGCGTCGGCCGAGCCGGTGGCGCGGGTCTGACGCGCTGCCGGTGCGCCCTGAGGCCCCTGTGTGTGCCGGGGCCCGGAACGGAGGCGAGGCCTCCGGCCCACCCCCGTGTACGCCGGGGCGCGCCCGGGCAGGTAGCCCCGGACGGCCACGGCGGAACAGGCCCCTGGAACAGGCCCCTGGAACACGCCCACGGAACACGCCCACGAAACATGCCAGCGACGGAACGGGACCCGCGGCGGGACAGGCCCGGACAGGGGCGGGCCAGGCAGCGGCACCGGAGCAGGAGGAGTCGGACACCATGGCACACGAGATGGCCCACGACACGGCCCACAACATGGCCCAGGGCACGGCCCACGACACGGCCCACGACTGGGAGTTCGCCGACGACCGGAACCACCTGGTGAGGGCCCCACGCCGCCCGGCCCGGCTGGTCGCCTACGTGCCGACGGCCGCCGCCCTGCACGACCACGGCATACGCTCCACCGGCGTCTTCGGCTCCGCGCACGACGACCCGGCCGTACCGGATCCCGCCAAGTCCGGCAGCCTCCCCCTCGCGGACCTCACCTACTTCGGGGCGGGCTCCGCGCTCGATGTGGACGCACTCCTCACCGCGGAGCCCGACCTGGTCGTCGCGCTCACCTACGGCGGCGGTCAGGTCTACGGCATCGACCCGGAGGCCGCCAAGCACCTGGAGGAGCGGGTCCCCCTCGCCGTGCTCGACGTCGGCCGGGGCCGCAGCCTCGCCGGGATCAGGGACCGCCTCACCGCGCTCGCCCGCAGCCTCGGCGCCCCCGAGCAGCCCGAGGCGGACGCCGAACTCGCCGCCGCCGAGCTCCGGTTGAGCGAGGCGACGGCCGGCGCGGCGCGGCCGCGTGTGCTCGCGCTCTCCCCGGCCGGCCCCGACTCCGTCCACCTGGCGAGGCCCTACGCCTGGCCCGACCTCGCCGCGCTCGCCGACCTCGGCGTCGCCCTCGTGGACCCCGCTCCCGGGCAGGGCGCCAACTGGTCCACGACCGGCTGGGCCGAGGCGGCCGCGCTCGACCCGGACCTCCTGCTCACCGACGTACGCTCCAACGCGGCCGAACTCGGTGACGCACTGGGGCGCGGCGTCCGGACCCTGCCCTGGAACCCCGAACTGCCGCCCAGCGCACGGGAACACGCCCACTTCTGCGCGATGCTCACCGAAGCGCTGGATGACGTACGGTCCGGTCGGGCCGAGCGGTAATTGACGTGCGGCCGGTCCGCTCGGCGTGGTAACTCCACCTGTCATGGGAGATCTGGAGACAGCCCGGCTCGTCCTGCACCCGATGAGCGCCGAGGAGGCGCGCCGCGTGGTGGCGGGCACGCCCGGGGACGGGGAGCGGTGGGGACCCGGCTACCCCACCGACGGCGACGTGGAATCGGCCAACGACTTCCTCGGCCACTGCGCGCGGACCGGCGATCCGCAGCCCTTCGGCGACTACGAGATACGTGAGCGCGAGAGCGGCCGCGTCATCGGCAGCCTCGGCTTCAACCGGCCCCCGGACGCCGAGGGCACCGTCACGATCGGATACGGCCTGATCCCCGAGGCCCGCGGCAAGGGCTACGCCGTCGAGGCCCTGCGCGAACTGCTGCGGCTGGCCCGGGCCCGCGGCATCACGTGCGTGAAGGGCGACGCGGACCTCGACAACGCCGCCTCACAGCGCGTCATGGCCTCGGCCGGCATGCGCTGCGTCGGAGCCGACGAGCGCGTGAAGTACTTCGAGAGCACCTGGTAGCGGGGACACGGACGCCAGGTAGTGGTGCAGATGGCCCGCGCCCTCCAGCATCGCCCGGCCGACTCCCACACCGGGAATCGGTGGTGCTGGTTCCGTGTCGGCCGGAGCCCGGTATCGGCTACGGGCAGTAGTGATCTTCAATTCAAGGCGCCGGGGCAGAGCGTCCGGCCGGTGGCGCGGGCGACGGTGCGGCCGAGCACGCTGATGATGACGGCGGGACGCAGGCGGGCCCGACGTGAGGCGCTCAGCCTTCCTCGGCGCGGCGGGCGCGCAGCGTCCGTACCTTGTGGAGGTTGCCGCAGTGCTCCATCGCGCACCAGCGGCGGCGGCCGGGGCGGGAGGTGTCGACGTAGACCAGGTGGCAGTTGTCGGACGCGCACACGCGGACACGGTGCGCGTACGGCCCCGTCAGCAGCTCGACGGCGTCGCGCGCGACGGTGGAGAGCAGCGCGGTTCCGTCGGCGGCCCCCGCCCAGCACCGCTCGCCGTCCGGTCCCACACGGGGGACCAGCGGCGGGTGCGCGGCCGCCTCGTTGAGGGTGGCGAGGTCGGCCGGGACGGGGGCCTCGCCCAGGGCGCGGGCGGTCGTCACACGGAACAGCGCGTCACGCAGCGCCCGGGCTTCGGCCACGTCGGCCTCGGACACCTCCAGGGCGGGGACCGGCGTCAGCCGCGACCGCTCGGCCCAGGCGGCCAGATCACCGGGCGCGTGGAGCACCTCGTACCGACGGAACTCGCCGGGGCCGCCGGTGGTCAGCAGCTCCAGGCAGAGCGCGCCCGGATCGAAGCGGTAGGTGGCGCCGCTGTGGGCGCGCATCAGGATGCCGGGGGACGCGGACGGTTCCATGTAACCAGAATAAGTGGTTACGTGGGCCGGGGCCGTGCGACGGCCCCGGCCGCGCTCGTTGTCTCCCCCTCCGTCTCCGTGCGGCGCCGCGTGGCTCGCGTATCGCGGTGAACTCGTCGAGGGCGACGGCGTACGTCTCACGGGCGTCCGCGTAACGCCCGGCGGTACAGGACGTTGCCGCGCATCTTGTGGTTGTAGGCCAGCGCGCTCGCCTGGTCCATGGTCCGGCAGACCGCCTCGGCCTCGGAGAGCAGCGCCAGGGCACGGTCCGGTTCGCCCCGCAAGGACAGTACGTCGGCCACGCCCCGCAGCGACGACGCGCGGCCCCGCGCGTCGTCCGCGTCGGTGGCGATCCGCACGGACTCCTCGAACGGCTCAGGGCCTTGGCGTGCTCGCCGGTGTTGCGGCGCATCTGCGCCATGCCGGTCATCGCCCAGACCATGTGCCGGGCCTCGCCGTGCGCCCGCCCCTGTTCGAACAGCTCCTCGTGGAGCGCGGCGACGGCGGCGTAATCGCCCTGGATGCGCCCCGTCTCGGCGAGGCCCGCGAGCGCGTAGCCGTGCGCGAGGCGGTCGCCGCTGCCGGACGCCAGCGCGACGGAGTGGGAGAGCAGCCGCCGGGCGAGTGGCAGCGCCCCGCCCTGCCGGGCGAGGGTGCCGCCGCTCCACAGCGCCCAGGCCATGGCTGCGGCGTCCCCCGCGTCATCGGCACGGCAGAGCGCGCGGCCGGCCGTGGCGAGCACGTCCTCGTAGGACAGCTCGCCCTGGTACTCCGGGGCGACTGCCTTGACGTACATGGAGGGCTACGGACACCGCCCGCGTCAACCTCGCGGCGTAGGGGCTCGGGGCGGTCGGGCCGCGGACCTCAGGAAGCGCTCGGCCACCAGGCGCAACGCTCCCCATGGGATGGTTTGCGCGCGTGTTGGCCCGGCCGCCGCACGGTCGTGCCCGCGGCGGGGCATAAGCCCTTCGTGCCGGGCTGATCGCTCGCATAGGCTGAGTGGATGAGCATTCTGGATGACGCCCGCGCGGGCATGAACCCCGAGGTCCGGCCGCAGGACGACCTCTTCGGGCACGTCAACGGCCACTGGCTGGACACCGAGAAGATCCCCGAGGACCGCTCCAGCTGGGGCCCCTTCGTGCAGCTGGCCGACACGGCCGAAGAGCAGGTCAAGGAGATCATCCAGGAACTGGCGCAGTCCCCGGACGGGGAGGGCGCCTCCGCCGACGAGGCCCGGAAGATCGCCGCGCTGTACGCCTCCTTCATGGACGAGGAGACCATCGCCGCCCGTGGGCTCGCCCCCGCGCGGCCGCTGATCGACGAGGTCGCGGGCCTGCGGGACACCCGTGAGCTCGCGGCGTTCCTCGGCCGCTTCGAGCGCGTCGGCGGCTCGGGGCTGTTCGGTTCGTACATCGACTCGGACGACCGCGACTCCGACCGCTATCTCTTCAACATCCTCCAGGGTGGCCTCGGGCTGCCCGACGAGTCGTACTACCGCGACGACAAGTTCGCCGAGATCCGTAAGAAGTACGTCGCCCACCTCACCGAACTCCTCGCGCTCGGCGAGCACGCCGCCCCCGAGGCCGCCGCGAAGACGGTGCTCGCGCTGGAGACGAGGCTCGCCGCCGGTCACTGGGAGCGCGCCGAGACCCGTGACGTGCTGAAGACCTACAACCTCACGACCCTGGACGAGCTCCTCGCGCTGGCCCCGGAGTTCGACTGGCGCGGCTTCGTCGAGGGCCTCGGCGGCTCGGACGCCACCATCGCGGAGACCTGCGTCCGCCAGCCGTCCTATCTCTCCCACCTCTCCACGGTCCTCGCCGAGGTGCCGATCGAGCAGTGGCGCGACTGGGCGCTGACGCGGGTGCTGCGCGCCTGCGCGCCGTACCTCTCCGATGAGTTCGTGCGGACCAACTTCGAGTTCTACGGCCGTACTCTCAACGGGACGCCCGAGCTGCGCGCCCGCTGGAAGCGCGCCGTCTCCCTCGTCGAGGGCGCCATGGGCGAGGCCGTCGGCAAGGAGTACGTCGCGCGGCACTTCCCGCCGTCGTCCAAGGCGATGATGGACGACCTCGTCGCCAACCTCCTGGAGGCCTACCGCCAGTCGATCGCCCGCCTGGACTGGATGACGGACGAGACCAAGGCGCGGGCGTACGAGAAGCTCGCCACGTTCCGTCCCAAGATCGGGTACCCGGACACCTTCCGCGACTACTCGGCGCTCCAGGTCAGCGCCGACGACCTGCTCGGCAACGCGCAGGCGGCGGCCGCGTTCGAGTCGGACCGGCAGCTCGCCAAGATCGGCAAGCCGGTCGACCGCGACGAGTGGTTCATGCTGCCGCAGACGGTCAACGCGTACTACAACCCGGGCACCAACGAGATCTGCTTCCCCGCGGGCATCCTGCAGACGCCGTTCTTCTCGCCCGACGCCGACCCCGCGGAGAACTACGGCGGCATCGGCGCGGTCATCGGCCACGAGATCGGCCACGGCTTCGACGACCAGGGCGCGCAGTACGACGGCGCGGGCAACCTCAACGACTGGTGGACCGCCGCCGACAAGACCGCGTTCGAGGCCAAGTCGAAGGCGCTCATCAAGCAGTACGACGCCTTCTCGCCCCGCAACCTCCCCGGCGAGTTCGTCAACGGCTCGCTGACGGTCGGCGAGAACATCGGCGACCTCGGCGGCCTCACCATCGGGCACACCGCGTACCTCATCGCGCTCGACGGGGCGCCGATGCCGCAGAGCGACGAGGGCACCGGCTCGCAGCGGCTCTTCAAGAACTGGGCGTACTGCTGGCGCACCAAGCGCCGCAAGGAGCAGGAGCAGCAGTACCTCACGATCGACCCGCACTCGCCGCCGGAGTTCCGCGCCAACATCGTCCGCAACCTCGACGAGTTCCACGAGGCGTTCGGCACGGTGGAGGGCGACGGCCTGTGGCTGGACCCGGCGGAGCGCGTCCGCATCTGGTGAGTCCTCCGGTCATCCGCCCGTGACGGGACACGGCGCGGCGGTGAGTTCGGTCTGTTTCCCGGCGGTCGGGGTGAGGTCGTGGCGGATGTACCACTCCGTGGAGAGGAGCCGCTCGCGGTCCTCCGGCGCAAGGGCGGCGATCAGGCCGGGTGCGGCGCCCCGCTCCACCTCGCTGCGGTGGGCCAGCACGGCGGCCGTCTTCCGGTCCAGCCACGGGCCCACGTCGACGGCCGCGGTGACCCACGTGTCCGGGACACTGTGCACCGCCTTGCGCACACCGACCACAGCACTCAACGCCGCCACCGCCGAGTGCGGGTGCGTGGCCAGATAGAGGGCGTGCGGCCGCCAGGGGGCGCCGGCCTCTGGGTAGAGCTGCTCCAGCCCGGCCGCCTGTGCGGCGAGCACGGTCAGCCGGTGGGTGTGGACGTGGTCCGGGTGGCCGGTCAGCCCTCCGTAGGCGTCATGGGTGACCACGATCTCCGGGCGGACCTCCCGGACATGCGCCACGAGCCGCCCCACCGCCTCGTCCAGCGGCGCGTCGCACAGCCGCGCCTCGCCCGGGGCCGATTCCGGTACGCGCGCGTCGGCGTAGCCGAGCAGGCGTGGCTCACCCGCGCCGAGGATCCGCACCGCCTCCGCCAGCTCCGCCGCGCGCCGGGTGCCCGCGGCCCAGGTCGCCGTCACGACCGCGGTGCGGGCGCCCGCCGCGGCGTGCCGGGCGAGCACTCCGCCGGCCGCCAGGGATTCGTCGTCGGGGTGAGCGAAGACCGCGAGCAGGCTGGGTGCCGTCATCGATGTGTCACACCTTCCGGTACGGGGGCTGGACGGTGTCCGCCCTCAGTGTCGCGCGGGCGAGGCTGCGCACGGCGGCCGGCAGCGCGTGCGCGAGGAAATCGGCGTTTCGCTCACCGCGGGCCTCGGTGAGCAGAGTGGTGAGTTCGGCGTGCCACAGCGTGGAGGTGTTTGCGGTAGGGGCTGCCGCTGCCCGCGCTCTCCAGGGCGAGCATGAGGGGCCGCGTGGCGCCCGTCACCCCTTCCCGGCGCCCCGCGCCCCCGCCACCTTCTCCTCCCGCGCCGTCAGCGGGACGCCGAGCGGGCGGGCCAGGCCCACGATGCCCTCGTCCAGGCGCTGCAGATGCCGCAGCACGCGGAACGCCACCGAGCCGGTGCGCAGTACGTCCTGGCGGCCGCTGTCCAGCATCGAGGCGATGCTGGCGCCCGACTCGATCTCGCCGACGGGCTCCTCGTCGCGTACGTGCGCGGCGATCAGATCGATGTTGTGCGTGATGCGCCGCCCCGCGAGCGCCAGGCGCGCGTCGGCCGCCACGCTCTTGCTGGAGGGCACCAACTCGGCCGTCGCCGCGAGCGAACGCGCGTGGTAGGCGGAGGTCTCCAGGAGCGCCACCACATAGCGGGCGTTCTGCCGCCGTGCCCGCAGCGGGGCGATCGGATGGGTCAACGGCTTCGTGGAGCTGCGCAGATCGTCCAGCGCCGTGTCCAGGTCCCGCGCCAGGTCCACGAGATCGACCGCGGGGCCGCCGCTGAGCTGCGCCACCGCCGCCGATACGACGTCCCGGAGGCGGGCGAGGACGGTGCCCAGCTCCTCGTCGGTACGGTGCGACGTACGCACCGGAAGGACGAGGACCGCCGCGATGATCCCGCAGGCCGCGCCGAGCGCCGTCTCCTCGACGCGCAGCACCAGGACGTCGAGGCTGTAGGTGTTGAGGAGGGTGTAGAGCAGACCCAGCATCGCCGTGACGAAGAAGGACATCAGGGCGTACGACAGCGGCGCGGTGAAGAACATCCCGAAGACGCAGAGGAGGACCAGGGCGAACGCGATCCACGTGTGGTTGCCGACCGCTCCGGCCAGCGCCACCCCGGCCACCACGCCGAGCACCGTACCGAGCAGACGGCGGTAGCCCTTGACGAGGATCTCGCCGGTGGACGCGGTGTTGAGGAAGACGACCCAGCAGGTCAGCACGGCCCAGTACCAGCGCTGCGTGGACAGGAACTCGCCCCCGACGATGGCCAGCGCCGAGCCCACCGACACCTGCACCGCGGCCCTGGTCGTGGGGCGGCGCAGCCCGCTCGGCTCCTCCTCGGCCGCCTCCACCGCCTCGCCGGAGATCGAGATCTCCTCCGCCTCGAACTCCTCGCGGGAGCGGGCCGCTTCGGGGGTGTCGTACTCCTCGTCCCGGGAACCGGCCACCGCCAGGCGCAGGCCCAGGATGGCGCGCGCCGCCTCGCCGACCGCGCGGAAGCAGTCCTGGATCGCGGGCGAGCCCTGCGGCAGGCCCCGCTCCTCGCGGTAGCCGAGCAGCCTGTTGCGTACGTAGGGCAGCGCCGTGCCTCGGTCGTCGGGCACCAGGCGCACCACGAGCAGGTGCAGGGCCCGCAGGTCCCTGCGCAGCGCCGTGCCCGCGTCCTGCGCGATCCGCGCGCGCGGCGGCATGGGCGCGGACGCGTTCGGCAGATGCAGCGTGAGCGTGTCCACGCGCTCGGCGCTGCGGGCGTTGAGGAGCAGGACGCCCAGGCGCTCGGCGGCGATCTCGGCGTCGGCGATCCTCCGCTGGAGCAGGGCCGCAGCCGAGGCGTCGCTGGTGCCTTCTTCGAGGCGGCCCTGGATCATCAGCGCGGCCTCGTGCAGCCGGGCGGTGCTGCGCCGCAGATCGCCGAGGACCTTGTCCACGTCCTCGGCGTCGGCTTCGAGCAGTTCGATCTGATGGGCGACGAGCTGGGCGAGCCGGGCGCGGAACGCCTCGCGCAGCCGCGCCAGGGTGCGTTCGGGCGTCTCCGGCACCAGGGCGAACCGCGCGGCCGCGCTGCACACGAAGGCGATGGTCAGGGTCAGGCAGAGCTCGGGCAGGGCCGGGACGGACGCGCTCACGAAGAGCGAGACGAAGTAGACCTGGAAGCCGATCAGACCGAGCGCGGTGCCCCGGTCGCCGAACCGGCGCGAGTACACCGCCCCGAAGATCAGCATCACGAAGAAGACGTCACCGGCGATCACCCGCGAGTTGAGCAGCGCTCCCAGGGATATCGCGGCGAGCGCCACGGGCAGGCCGAGCGCCAGCGTGATGGCCTGGCCGCGCACCTCCTTCTCCTGGATCGCGAACGTGGCGACCATCGCCGTCATCGCGCCCGCGACGAGATGCGTCACCGAGGTGTCGACGAGGGCGAGCGCGGCGAGCGTGAGAAGGATCGCCCCGACCGTGCGCAACCCCGCCATGAGCCGCAGGAGTCCGGGGTCGGACGCCGAGAACCGGTCCCAGACGCCCTTCGCTGTCCTTCGTACCACTGCCATCGCGATGCCGTACTCCCCGCTGCTCTCTCGGTGCCTCTGGGCTCGTTCTCCAGCATCGCACGACGGTGATCGTAGAGATCAAGGCTGGTGGGAGGCCTGTTGCCGCTCCCTCGCGGCAGCCCGTGGACGCGCCGCGCCCGCCATCGAGTAGGGTTTCGCTCCCGCCACTTGAGGAGGCACCGTGTCGCCGACGGACCGTACGTCGCAGGGGAGCCCGGCATGACGGCGCGCTTGGCGGTCGGTGACACCGTCGAAGACTTCACGCTGCCGGACGAGACCGGCAGCCCGCGCCGGCTCTCCGAACTCCTCGAAGACGGCCCCGTGGTGCTGTTCTTCTACCCGGCGGCCCTCACTCCCGGCTGTACGGCCGAGGCCTGCCACTTCCGTGACCTGGCCGCCGAGTTCACCGCGGCCGGCGCGCGGCCGGTGGGGATCAGCGCCGACGCGGTCGAACGCCAGCGGGAGTTCACCCAGCGGCACACCCTCGGCTTCCCGCTGCTCTCGGATCCCGAGGGCGTGGTGCGCGACCGGTTCGGCGTGACCCGAGGCTTCTCCCTGGCGCCGACGAAGCGCGTCACGTTCGTCATCGGCCAGGACCGCGCGGTCGCCGCAGTGGTCCGCAGTGAACTGCGCATGAGCGCGCACGCGGACCGCGCCCTTACGGCCGTGCGCCGCCTCAAGGAGAGCACGCCCTGAAGCAAGGCACGGCGGCGAGGCCCAGCTCGCGGGTGACACGGGCCAGGGAGCGGTCGCGCTGCCGCTCGTACAGTGCGAAGGGGTCGAGCACCTCCCGGTCCATGGCGCCGGAGAGCCGTTCGGCGTCGTACGCGCTGCCCTCCAGGGCGCCGTCCCTGGAACCTGTGTCGCTCAGGTTCGACTGGAAGATCCCGGCGGCGGAGCGGGGCAGGAAGTCCTCGTACACGATCGGCTCGGCCCGCACCCGGCCGTCCCGCAGGAGCGCGCCGATGTCGGAGGGCGGACGGCTGTCCCTCGGGCGGGTGCCGGGAATCACGTGGTACGTGAAGAAGCCGAGCCCGCGCTCCGCCAACCCCTGTTCCGTCGGCGGCAGGTGCTCCGCCCACACGGCACGGGCGATGTCACCCCGCTCGGCGGGTGGCCGGCCCGCGGCCCGCTCGTCGACGAGGCCGAGCAGCCGATCGTACAGGGCGCGGCCCTCGCGGGTCAGCGCGATACCGCGGGCCTCGACCTCGCCGAAGCGCACCCGCAGCGCGCCGCGGGTCACGGTGCCGTCCGCCGCGCGCAGGGCCCGCGGTTCGGCGAGCGCCCGGAAGGACGTCTGGCGCAGCAGGACGTCCGGCCCCTCCCAGCGGGGCGGCCCCTGGATGGTGTCGATCATCTCGACGCCGCGCTCGGTCATCCGCCGGTAGAGCTCGTCGATGTCCAGGACGCGCGGGGTGAGGTGGTTGATGTGCGTGCTGCGTACGCCGCCGATGTCCGCGGCGACGGCGGAGACCCGCTCCAGGGCGGCGTACCAGTCCCGGTCGATGGGTTCCGCCGACAACTCGAACGCCCGCACGGCCAGAGCGAGGAAGCGCTCGGCGTCCGCCTCGGGCAGCTCCCGCTCGGCCTCGGCCCGGTCGGCCAGGGCCAGCAGCTCCGGCGCGAACAGCTCACGCCCGGCGAGGAACGCCGTCAGCCGCGAGCGCAGGTCCGCGTCGAAGAAGCGGGGATCGGAGACGGTGAGCATGGAGGTGAAGACCCGGAACGGATTCCGGTCCAGCTCGTCCTCCGTCACCGGTCGGAACGCGGTCGATACGACGGGCAGCGCGCTGCCCGCGGTGTCGCGCAGGTCGTAGAAGCCGACGGGGCGCATGCCGAGGGCGCCGAAGACGCGGGCGACCTGCCGCAGCTCCCGCAGCGTGCCGACCCGGATGGCGCCGTGCCGTTCGGCGGTGACCCGGCCGATGGAGCCGAGGCGCTCGGCGTCGGCTCCCCGCGCGCGCAGGACGTCCTCGTTGACCTCGTGGGAGACGTCCACGAGCGTGGTGTAGGCGGGGACTTCACGCCCGTACATCCAAGAGAGCCGCGCGGCGAACGCGGCGCGCAGCTGCCACTGCCCGATCATCGACAGTTCGTCCTTCCGGTACGGGGCCGCGCCCCTTTGGGTGGGGGTTCACACCACGTGGGCCTCGGGGCGGCTCTCGTATCCGGCGTGGAAGCGGTCCGCGCCGAGCGGGGTGACATCGACGTACGGCCGTCGCCCCAGGTGCAGATCGCGGACGATCTCGCCCACGGCGGGCGCCTGTAGGAACCCGTGCCCGGAGAACCCGGTGGCGTAGAGGAAGTTGGGCACGGTGGCGGAGCGGCCGATCAGCGCGTTGTGGTCCGGCGTGACCTCGTACAGACCCGCCCAGCCGCCGGTCGTCTCCATGTCGGCGAGGGCGGGCGCCCGTCGCCGCACGGCCTCGCGGAAGAGGTCGAGCCACTCCGGCGTCCACGTGGTGTCGAAGCCCTCCGCCTGGCGGGGATCGGCGAGGCCGAGCAGCAGCCCGTCGTCGCTGTTGTGGAAGTACGCCGACGACGAGAAGTCGATGGTGAAGGGAGTGCGCGGCGCGGCGGGCACGAGCGGCGCGGTGAACGCGAGTTGACGCTTCAGCGGGCGCACCGGCAGCTCGACGCCCGCCATGGAGCCGATCCGCGCCGACCAGGCGCCCGCGGCGCACACCACCGTCGCGCAGGAGATCCGGCCGCGGTCGGTGTGCACGGCCGTGACGCGGTCCCCGGCCGTGTCCATGCCGGTGACGGCGGTGTGCGTCGCGAAGACGACACCGGACCGGGCCGCGGCGCGCGCGTACCCCTGGACGACGAGGGCGGGACGCGCGTGGCCGTCGGCGGGGGAGTAGGCGGCGGCGAGCAGCCCTTCGGTGCTGAGGTAGGGGCAGAGCGCTCGGGCCTCCGCGGGGCCGATCATGCGGCTGGGGACGCCGAGCCCGTTCTGGACGCGTACGCCGGTCTCGAACTCCGCGACCTGTCGCGGGTCGGTCAGCAGGAACAGATAGCCGACGGTGTCGAGTCCGATGGCGGCGCCGGGGCGGCGCGGGAAGTCCTGGAAGGCGCGCAGGCTCCGGTGGCCCAGCTCGATGTTGAGCGGATCGGAGAACTGCGCCCGCACTCCGCCGATCGGTTTGCCCGAACTGCCGCAGCCCAGCGTGGAGCGCTCGACGACGACGATGTCCCGTACGCCCGCTTCGGCGAGATGGAAGGCGATGCTCGCGCCCATCACCCCGCCGCCGACGATCACGACCTCGGCGGTGGAGGGGAGGGTGCGGAAGACGGACCGGGGCTCGGGCGGAGGCTCGGACTGGGGCTCGGGCGGGGGTGCTGAGGAGGCCAAGGGGCCGCTCCCTTCCCAGGTGGCCGGCCTGGGCTGTCTCGGGTGCCGGGAAACGCGGGCCGGCTGTCTGCCCCGCCATGGTGCGCCCTGTCGCCGCCGACGTCCACGAATGGCGCGCCTTCGCCGCCGCCGTTGTCCAGGAACGGTCGCCGCGGCCGACTCATGACGATCCCTTACCTGTGCGGTGGGCCCGGCGCCCGGTCCAGGACCCGCCGGCCTCGCGGTGCGGCCGGAACCTGCCGTCGTCCTGCCCGACGCCACAGCGTGAACGCCGCCATGGCCACCAACAGGTAGACGAACACGAGGAGTTCCAGCCCCGGCGACGACAGCTCCGCGTGCCAGCCCGCGCCGCGCCGGTCACCTTCGTACACGACCCGGTTGACGGTCAGGAACGCCAGATGGGCGCCGATGCCGACGCACAGCGGGGCGCGCCGCACCGCCGTACGGGCGGTGACGAGCATCAGGCCGAACACCGTCAGCAGGACCAGATAGCCGACCGGATCCTGCCCGCCCGGCGCGAGCCCGACGGGCCCGGCCTCGCGGCCGACGAGGTGTGCGGTCGCCGCCCCCACCACCGTTGAGACGCCGGGCACGACCAGGAACACGGCCGTCGTGCCCAGTGCCGCGCCCAGGCCGCCGAAGCGCCTCCGCAGCGACGTCCACGCGTAGCCGCGCAGCGTCGTCTCCTCCGGCAGAGCCTCCAGAAGCAGCGCGACCACGCCGTTCGTCACCACGTACCCGGCGAGCGTCCACAGATCGGGCCGCGACCACCGCAGCATCCCGGCGGCCGTCCCCGCGCCCAGCACGAGCGCCCCGGACCCCACGATCACCGCGGCCCCGAACAGCAGGGCCCGCAGATTCTCGCCCGGCCCGCCGAACCCCAGGTCCTTGAGCGAGCCGCCCCGGCGGCGCAGCGCGAGCACCACCAGCGGCACGGCCACCGCGCTGACCAGCGCGGCCGGAACCAGCCTCGCCACGAAGCCGCCCGCCCCGAGGGCGTCGGCCACCACCGGGCCCAGCTCGGTGCCGGCGCCCAGCGCCGAACCCATGACGAGGCCGCCGGCCAGAGCGCGTCCCAGCGCTCCGGTGAGTGAGGCGCCGGGGAAATGGGGGTGAAGGCCTGTCATGTGTCTTTCTCCTCGCGGGACCCGTCGCGACAGGTGTGTTTCCTCCCATCGTCGGCGCCGTCGCGATCACTGGAGTCGTAGCCGCGGATGAAATGGGGCTACACCCTTCGATGCAGGAGAGAGGCGGGTCGGACGCGGGAGAGGCGCAGGTCGCACGCGGGGCCGCATCACATCGGGGGAGTGGCGGGCGCGGGCCCGAGCGTGGTCGTGCCGGGCGCGGCCCGGTGGCCGAGCCCCGTGCGGTACGCGTCCATGGCCGCCTCCACCCGTCCCGTACGGCGCAGCAGATCCCCGAGGAGACGGCAGAGGTCCGCGAGGTCCCCCGCGGCGCTCGACCGTTCGAGCAGGGACAGCGCCGCGCAGTAGTGCTCCTCGGCGCCCTCCGTGTCGCCCCGCTCCTCGGCGATGAGCCCGAGCAGCCGATGCGCGCCGCCCGCGTGCACCGCGCCCCGCCCGGCCCCGAGCGCCCCCGTGCCCTCACCCGCGCTGCCCGCTTCGCCGCCGGAGGCCGGCAGGGGCCCGGAGGTCAGCAGGGGCCGCAGCAGGGCCTCCGCCTCGGCGGCCCTGCCGCGCCGCCGCAGCACGTCCGCCAGCTCCACCTCGACCTGCTCGGTGAAGAGCGCGGCCCGCTTGGAGGCGAGGATGGAGCGGGCCGTGCGCAGCTCGCTCTCGGCGTGCTCCAGGTCGCCGTCCTGGGCGTGTACGTAGCCGCGCATCCAGTGGCAGTGGGCGAGTTCGGTGCGGATGTGCAGCTGGCGGTAGAGCTCCTGGGCCTTGGCGAGCGACGCGTCCGCCTCCGCGATGCGGCCCTCGGCGATGAGCGTGCGGGCGACTCCGCGGTGCATGCCCGCGACCAGCGCCGGATCGTTCACGCGCGGGGCGAGCGCGAGCGCCAGCTCGGCGGCGTGCGCGGCACGGGCGTGCGCGCCCATGTCCATGTAGGGCGCGATGGACGCCGTGTAGAGGAGCAGCAGGGACTCCGGGTCGTGCAGGCCCGCGGCGTCGAGCTCGTCGAGGGTGCTCTCCAGGAGGTAACAGGCGTACCGCAGCTCGCCGGTGAGCAGATGGGCGGTGGCCCGGCCCCGGATGGCCGGGACCCGCCGCGGCAGCGGCTCGTCGGCGAGCAGCCGCTCGACGGCGGCGAAACAGTCGCGGGCGCCCGTGAGTTCACCCGACTCCAGCAGACAGTCGCCGAGGCCGAGCAGCGCGGCCGCCTGCTCCTCGGCGAGCGCGTGCGCGACGGCTTCCTCGTGCAGGGCGCGAAAGAGCGTGGCCGCGTCCTCGGGTACGCCGGTGGCGAGGGCGCGCCGGGCGTCGGTCAGGCGCAGACGCAGGCCGGCGGCCAGCTCGGCGGGACGGCCCGTGGCCAGCTCCTCGTGACTGACGCCGAGGCGCTCGGCCAGGTGGCGCAGCGCGGCCTCGGAGGGGCGGACCTTGCCCGATTCGAGAGTGGAGACGTACGCGGGTGTGTAGGCGGGCTCGGCCAACTGGCGCTGCGTGAGCCCGCGTTCGCGGCGCAGACGCAGGACGCGCCGCCCGATCTCGGCCGGGTCGTCGGACCGTACGCCGTCGGAACTGTTCTGCGTCGCCACTACTGGCCTCTCCCTGCGTCGCGCCCGGGGCACATGGCGGCGTGAACACGCCCGCGGCGGTGAACACGCCCGTCTCACAAGCAACTTGACGCGCGGCCATTGCCTGGCGCCCCAGGAGCCTCTACGTTGAGCCGCGCCTTAACCCCGCTTAACTCGCCATTTATATCGCGTACATCGCGCACTTCGGAAGGATGCCCATGCCCCCCACGCACCGAATATCCGGCCGGGTCGGACGCACGCCGCTGCGCGCCGCCCTCGCCGCCGGGATCGCCCTCACCGCGGGGCTCGCCGCCACCGCCCCGGCCGGCACGGCCACGGCGGCGGGCCCGGACCCGGACCGGCGGTCCCGGACCCAGAGCGTCGAGTACTTCACCGGCGCCGGAGGCCACCCCCGGCACACCGAGGTCCCGGCGGCCGAGCCGCTCACCGCGAAGGAGCGCGCCACGATCAAGGGAGACGGAGACGTCGTCCCGATCGTGCAGGCCGGACCCACCGCCTCCAAGCTCGACGTCGTCTTCATCGGCGACGGCTACACCGCCTCCCAGCAGGGGGACTTCCACGCCGACGTGCGCGCCAAGTGGGCGAAGGTCGCCGCCGTCGAGCCGTACGCCTCGTACAAGAGCCTCTTCAACGTCTGGGCCGTCGACGCGGTGTCCCGGCAGTCCGGCGTCTCCGGCGACCCGGCGAGCGGCACCGTCAAGGACACCGCGCTCGGTTCGGCCTTCTTCTGCGACGGCATCGAGCGTCTGCTGTGCGTGGACACCAACAAGGTCGAGTCGTACGCGAAGAAGGCCGCGGACCCCGACCTCGTCATCGTCCTCGCCAACTCCACCAAGTACGGCGGCGCGGGCTACAACGACATCACCTCGCCGTCCGGCTACGACGGCATCGCGACCGCCTCCTCCGACAACGCCCGGTCCGACCAGGTCGTCGTCCACGAGACGGGCCACTCGCTGGGCAAGCTGGCCGACGAGTACTGGTACGACGAGTACGGCACCTACACCGGCGCCGAACCCTGGGAGACGAACACCAGCAAGCTCACTGCCGCCCAGCTGACCGCCCAGAAGAAGAAGTGGTACCGGTGGATCGGCCGGACCTCGCCGGACGGCGGCACCGTCGGCGCGTACGAGGGCGGCGGCTACTACCCGCGCGGCCTCTACCGGCCCACCACCAACTCGATCATGCGTACGCTCGGCCGCGAGTTCAACCTGCCCGGGCGCGAGGCCATGATCGCCGGTTTCCACCGGCACGCGTCCGTCGTCACCGCCGTCACGCCCACGGACCGCGCGGTGCGGCGCGACGCGAAGGTGGGCGTGCGGGTGGCGGAGGGCGTCCGGCTGCGCTGGTCCGTCGACGGCCGCGAGGTCGGGCGGGCCAGGGGCGACACCGTGGTGAGCCCGCGCGCCCTCGGCGTCCCCGCCGACGGACGTACGCACACGCTCTCGGTCCGCGCCACCGACCCGACCGACGCGGTCCGCGACCCGGAGCTGCGCTCCCTGCTGACCGACACGCTCACGTGGCAGGTGGCACGCTGACCGGCGCCTTCGGGGGCGGAGTTACGGCGCCCCGGGTAGTCATCGGCGGTTCCCCCGGCGCGAGACGAGATCGAAGCGCCGGGTGGGCCGCCGCTGGCGAAAGGGGGGGTACAGCCCCTGGAACGCCGCCTCAGGCATCGGCGGCAGACATCCCGCAGACGCGCCGCCACCTCCCTAGGTGACCTGCTCCACCTCGCCCCGCTCTCCCTGGAGCGGCACGCCCGTGCGGCCCGGGGCGCTCGACTCGCGTACGACGAGTGTCGGCGCGAGCCGTATCGCCCGCTGGGGACCGGCTTCGTCGCCGGACAGGCGTAGGTCCAGCAGGCGCGCAGCTTCGGCGGCCAGCTCGGGGACCGGCTGGCGGACCGTGGTGACGCCCGGCGCGGACAGCGCCGCCATCGGGATGTCGTCGAAGCCGGTGACGACCACCTCGCCCGGCACGTCCACGCCGAGCTGCTGGAGCCGCTGCAGCGCCCCGATCGCGATGAGGTCGTTGGCGCAGACCAGGGCGTCGGGACGGGCGCTCCACACCTCGTCGACCGCGGCCCGCCCCCACTCCACGGAGAAGTCGCCGAGGGCCACCCGCTCCGGGGCGCAGGGATCGAGCGCGCCCACCCCGGCCGCGTAGGCCATACGCCGCTCGGCGGCGGCCGAGGCCGTCCCGGCCGCCCCGATGAAGCAGACGCGGCGGCGCCCGGTGGCGGCCAGATGATCGAGGACGAGGGCCATGCCCGCGGTGTTGTCGACGGCGACGGAGTCCGCGACGCCGGGCCCGCACCCGCGGTCCATCAGGACGAGCGGCACCCGGGCGGCGGCGGCGGCCACCGCCTCCCGGCTGCGGTCCTCGTGCGCCGGGATCACCAGAAGCGCGTCGACCCGCCGGCTCAGCAGGTCGGCCACGTACTCCGCCTCGGCCACCGGATCGTCGTCGCAGTCGGCGAGCAGCACGGCACGCCCGTCGGCATGCAGGGCGTGCGTCAACTCCCGCACAAGCGCGGGATAGAAGGGGTTCGTGATCTGCGGCAGGACGAGGCCGACCGTGCCCGTGGAGCGGCCGCGCAGCGCCCGGGCCGCGTGATTGGGCCGGTAGCCGAGCGCGTCGGCGGCCTCGCGGACCCGGCGCGCGGTCTCGGCGCCGACGGGGCGCGTACCCGCGAGGGCCCGGGAGACCGTGGCGACGGAGCAGCCCGACACCCGGGCCACATCTCTCAGCGTTACGTCGGCCACGCCGCGCCCCCCTTCGACAGTCGCCAAATTTCGGCAAACGTTATCAGCGGGTGTTCGTCACAACCAGACCCTTATTTTGCGTTGGTTTCGGCCAGTTGCAGCCTGCCTGCGGCCTGTCGAGGCCTGTCCGTTCCGGGCGAGTTTGCCAGGGTGTGGTTTCGGCCATTGACATAATTCGCCACTGTGCACAGAGTCTTCGGAGAACGTTTTCCCGAGCCTTCGCCCCGCGGTGACGGCTCAGCCGAACAAAGAGGTTCCGCGATGCCCCGAAAGATCATCCTGGACTGCGACCCCGGACATGACGACGCGATCGCCATGCTCCTGGCGCACGGCAACCCGGATGTGGAGCTGGTCGCCGTCACCACCGTGGTGGGCAACCAGACCCTGGAGAAGGTCACCCGCAACGCCCTGTCGGTGGCCCGCATCGCGAACATCACCGGCGTGCCCTTCGCGGCCGGCTGCGGCCGCCCCCTGGTGCGCACCATCGAGACGGCGGCCGAGATCCACGGCGAGAGCGGCATCGACGGCCCCGTCATGCCCGAGCCGACCCTGGCCCTGGACGAGCGCCACGCCGTCGACCTGATCATCGACACGGTCATGGCGCACGAGCCCGGCGAGATCACCCTCGTCCCCACCGCCGGCCTCACCAACATCGCCATGGCCGCCCGCAAGGAACCCCGCATCGTCGAGCGCGTCCGCGAGGTCGTCCTGATGGGCGGCGGCTACCACACGGGCAACTGGAGCCCCGTCGCCGAGTTCAACATCAAGATCGACCCCGAGGCCGCGCACATCGTCTTCAACGAGCGCTGGCCCCTCACCATGGTCGGCCTCGACCTGACCCACCAGGCGCTCGCCACCCCCGACGTCGTCGAGCGCATCGCGAAGGTGGGCACCGGGCCCGCCGTCTTCGTGGGCGAACTCCTCGACTTCTTCGGCACCATGTACCTGGAGGCCCAGGGCTTCGCGGCGCCCCCCGTGCACGACCCGTGCGCGGTCGCGTACGTCATCGACCCCGACGTCATGACGGTCCGCAAGGCCCCCGTCGACATCGAGCTCACCGGCACCCTCACCCTCGGCATGACCGTGACGGACCTCCGCGCGCCCGCCCCCGACGACTGCCACACCCAGGTCGCCGTCGACCTCGACCACCAGCGCTTCTGGGACCTCATCGTGGACGCCCTGGAGCGGATCGGTGACGTCCCCGCATGAACGCCTCCACCGCTCCCACCACCACTCGCGCTTCCCGCCCCGTGCGCATCGGCGTCCTGGTCACCGCGCTCCTCGCCGCGTGCTTCGCCTTCCAGCTCAACGCGAGCATGCTCAGCCCCGCCCTGAAGAACATCGAGGACTCCCTCGGGGCGACCTCCGCCGAAGTCGGCCTGACCCAGACCGCCTTCTTCACCTCCGCCGCGCTCTTCTCGCTCTTCCTGCCGCGCCTCGGCGACCTCGTCGGACGCCGCAAGGTGCTCGCCGGAATGCTCGCGCTCATGGTCGTCGGCTGCGTGGTCGCCGCGCTCGCCGAGAGCGTGCCCATGCTCTTCGTCGGCCGCGTCATCCAGGGCGTCTCCGGGCCCACCGTGCCGCTCTGCCTGATCATGCTGCGCAACGAAGTCCACGAGCCGAAGAAGTACGGCACCCTCCTCGGCGTGATCACGGCCGTCAACGGCGGCATCGCGGGCGTCGACTCCTTGGCGGGCGGCTACCTCGCCGACCACCACGGCTTCCAGTCGGTGTTCTGGGCGATGGCCGGCGTGGCCGCCGTCGCCGCGCTCCTGGTCGCCACCCTCACCCCGGAGTCCAAGGCCGCCGGTAGTGCCGACACCCGGATGGACTGGCCCGGCGTCACGCTCCTGGTCGTCTCGGTCGGCGCCGCCCTCATCGCCCTGAACGAGGCGGGGAAGCTGGGCGCCGCGAACTGGCCGCTGGTCGCCGGTCTCTTCGTCGTCACGGCCCTCGCCTTCGCCCTGTTCTGGCGCACCGAGGACCGCAGCAGCCACCCGCTGGTCGCCACCCGCCACCTGCGCCAGCGCTCCACCTGGGCGCTGCTGCTCACCACCGTCCTCACCATGACGGGCGTCTTCGCCGTGATGAACGGCATGATCCCCGCCTTCGCCCAGGACGCCCAGGCGGGATTCGGCATGGGCGCGGAGCAGTCCGCCTGGTGGACCCTGACGCCGTACGCCCTCGCGGGCCTCGCCATGGGCCCGATCGCCGGGCGCCTGGCCGCCACGTACGGATACGGCCGCATCCTGCGCCTCGGCCTCATCGGCTCGGCCGTGACGGTGGCCCTGATGCTGTTCACCCTGCACGCCGACTCGCGGCTGCTGCTCCTGGCCGCGTCGGTCCTCATCGGCGTCACCTACGCGGGCGTGGGCAACATCGTCCTCAACGGCCTCGGCATCGTGCTCTCCCCGAAGGAGAACCCGGGCTTCCTGCCCGGTCTGAACGCGGGCGCCTTCAACCTCGGCGCCGGCCTCAGCTTCGCCGTCCTGTACGCCGTGCAGACCGCCGCCGCACCGGCCGACAAGACGTCACCCGCCGGATACACGGCAGGCATGATCGCCGGGGTCGCGCTCATCGCGGCGGCCTTCGCGACGTCCTTCCTCATTCCCAAGCCGGTGGAGGCCGAGGCCACGGAGTGACCCGCGCCACGGTGTGAGCGGTGGCGCGGGCCCCGGCGTGTCATTCGGTCCGCGTCCACTCCACCAGCTCGCGCGCGGGGTCGAACAGGCGGGGCGCCAGAACCTTCAGATGCGGGGGAGGGTCCTGCCTGGCCGGGGTGAGGATCAAGGTCCGCACCCCGGCCTCTTCCTCATCCTCCCGGTCCGCCCGCGCGGCCCCGTCCGAGGGCTCGCTGAAGCCCGCGAAACGGTAGGCGACCTCCATCATGCGGTTGCGCTCGGTGCGCCGGAACCCGGCCGTCAGCGGGACGCCCGCCCGCGCCGTCTCGTCGGAGAGCCAGCGCAGCAGCGCCGACCCCACGCCGAAGGACACCACGCGACAGGAGGTGGCGAGCAGCTTGATGTGCCGGCTGTCCGGCCGCCGCTCCAGGAGGATCACACCGATCGTGCCGTGCGGGCCGAAGCGGTCGGTGAGCGAGGCCACCAGCACCTCGTGCTCCTCGTCCGCGATCAGCGCGCGCAGCGCCCGGTCGGAGTAGTGCACCCCCGTCGCGTTCATCTGGCTGGTGCGCAGCGTCAGTTCCTCGACCCGGGAGATCTCCTCGTCACCGGCGCGCTCGACGCGCAGCTCCAGGGAGAGCGAGCGCAGGAACTCCTCATCGGTCCCGGCGTGCTCGGTACGCTCGCTGTCCCGCCGGATGCCGGCCTGGTACATCTGCCGACGGCGGCGCGCGTCACCCGTGACCACGGGCGGCGTGAACTCGGCGAGGCCCGGCAGCCCCAGCGCTTCCTCCGCCCGATAGCAGCGCACCTCGGGGTGGTGGAACTCCACCTCCGCGCGCTCGGCGGGCTGGTCGTCGATGAAGGCGATCGTCGACAGCGCGAAGTTCAGCTCCTCGGCGATCGCCCGGACGGACGCGGACTTCGCGCCCCAGTTGATGCGCGGCAGCACGAAGTACTCGGCGACGCCGAGCTTCTCCAGCTGCCCCCAGGCGTGGTCGTGGTCGTTGCGGCTGGCGACCGCCTGCAGGATGCCCCGCGAGTCGAGCTCGACGATCACCTCGCGGAGGCCCTCGTGGAGGGCGACCTCGCCGTCCTCCAGGAGCGTGCCCCGCCACAGGGTGTTGTCCAGGTCCCAGACCAGGCATTTGACGGTCGGCCGCGGTTCCGTCACCGGTGTCGCGCTTCCCATGGCGTCACACCTCCCACAGCGTCACGGTCCAGGCGGCCACCGGGCTGTTGCTGAGCACGAGGACGTGCTGCCCGGGGTCCAGCTCGCCGGTGGCCAGCAGGCGGTCCATGTTGAGGACCACGTCCATCGGGCCGAGGTGGCCCAGCTCGGCGAGGTGGGTGGCGCAGACCGGATGGATCGGCAGCCCCAGCGTGACCTTGTAGAACTCGAAGGCGCTGGAGGTGACGTTCTGCATCAGGGTGGCGGCCACGTCGTCCTTGCCGATGCCCGCGTCCGCGAGGACCTGGTCGACGAGTTTGCCGAGCCGGGTACGGCTGTGCATGGCCAGCTCGAAGGAGTAGCGGTCGTTGTCGTCGCACACCTCCCGCCACTGCGACCAGGGGCTGTGCTTGTAGTCCACCTTGAACAGGTCGTGGAAGGAGCTGTCGGCCTCCATGCGGTGCGCCTTGAGCACCGGGCGGCCCCCTCGTACGAGCGTCATCGCGAACGCGCCGTCGCCGATCACCGTCACGGGGCGCCGCACCCGGTCGGCGGCGGTGGGCCGGCTGCCGTAGGTGATCAGGACGCTCTGCCGGGACGGGTCGCCGAGGATCAGGTCCCGGCCCAGGCCCCAGGCCGCCGAGGAGCCCGCGCAGCCCAGCCCGTCGACGGTGAACGGGAAGGTGCCGGTGAGACCGCCCAGATGCGCGATCTTCCCCGCGTCGGAACCGATCAGCACGTCCGGCGCCCGCGAACCGATGTGCAGCATCAGGTCGGGCACGCCCGGCTCCGCGGCGAGAAGCTCCCGGCAGGCGCGGGCGGCGAGTTCGGTCGGCTCGGTGTCGGGGAAGACGCCGACCGACTTGATGCCCGCCTGCTCGGCGAACTTCAGCTCCTCGTCGGTCAGCCGGGCCAGTTCGGGCAGGTCCGCGACGGACACCCGCTCGTCCGGCAGCAGACAGTGGATCGCGCCTATGCCGACGGCTCCAACGCCCCCGGCTGTTGTGGTATCGGTCGTCATGCCACACCCTCCAACGCGCGTTCCGCGAGGATCAGCTGGCAGATCTCCTCGCTGCCCTCGATGATCTGCATCAACTTGGCGTCCCGGTAGGCACGGGCCACCACTTCGCCGTCCACCGAACCCGCCGACGCGAGGACCTGCACCGCGGTGGAGGCGGCGCGCGCCGCGTTGCCCGCGGCGACGTGCTTGGCGAGCACGGACGCGCCGGACAGCTCGGGGGACCGGCTGTCCCAGCACCCCGCGGCGTGCTCGCACACCCGGGTCGCGGTCTGCTCGGCGACCAGCAGCTCGGAGAGGTGACGGGCGATCAATTGGTGCTGTGCCAACGGCTTTCCGAACTGTTCCCGGGTCCGGGCGTGGGAGGCGGCGGCCCGCAGGCAGCCCCGGATGATGCCGACGCAGCCCCACGCCACCGAGAGGCGGCCGTAGGTGAGGGCGATGGTGGTGAGGAGCCCGAGGGACTGGCTCGCTCCCGAGAGCACCCGGTCCACGGGGAGGCGTACGTCCTTCAGGAGCACGTCGGCGTGGCCCGCCGCGCGGCAGCCGAGGGGCTGGGCGACGGGCTCGACCGTGACGCCGGGGGTGTCCACCGGGACCACCACGGCCGCCGCCTCGTCCTGGTAGCGCCCGAAGACCACGACGACGTCGGCGTAGGCAGCGGCGGTCGACCACACCTTGTGCCCGTTCAGGACCACGTCGCCGCCGTCGTCCACGATCGTGGTGCTGATCGCCGAGAGGTCGCTGCCGGCCTGCGGTTCGCTGAACGCGACGGCCGCGAGAGAACCCTGGGTGAGGCGGGCGAGCTCCTCGGTCCGCTGACGCCGCGTACCGAACCGCTGGACCGTCCACGCCGCCATGCCCTGCGAGGTCATCACGCTCCGCAGCGAACTGCACAACGCCCCCGCGTGCGCGGTCAGTTCACCGTTGCGCAGACCGGTCAGGCCGCGCCCGCCGTACTCGACGGGGACCTCGGCGCACAGCGCGCCCTTCGCGCCGAGCCCGCGGAGCACCGCCGGCGGGATCTGTCCGGCCAGGTCCCAGCCGGCGGCCCGGTCACCGACCTCCGCGCTGATCAGGGCAGCGAGCTCGTCACTCACCGGAGCCGGTCCCGGCGAGACGGAGCACGAGCTCGGTCATGGCGTTCACCGTACGGAAGTTGTCGATCCGGAGGTCGGGTCCCTCGACGGCCACGTCGAAGGTCTTCTCGACGTGGACGACCAGCTCCATCGCGAACAGGGAGGACACCCCGCCGGTGGCGAACAGGTCGGTGTCCGCCGCCCAGTCGGTCTTGGTGCGCTCCTCCAGGAACCTCTTCAGCTCGGCCCGGACTTCCTCCGCCGATATCTGACGCGCCGTGGTGGGCTCGCTCATCTCCGTGCTTCCTCTCAGGGCTTCTGTGGACGAGTCAGGGTTTCTTGTGGACCAGGGTGAGGCCGTCCGCGACGGCGAGCATGGAGATGTCCACGCGGTCGTCGTCGCGCAGCAGGGTGTTGAGTTCACGGATGGCCAGGGTGTCCGGGTCCTGCGCGGCCGGATCGACGACCCTGCCGAAGAAGAGGGTGTTGTCCAGTACGAGGAGCCCGCCCGGGCGCACCAGCCTCAGCGACTGCTCGTAGTACCGCGGGTAGTTGGCCTTGTCGGCGTCGACGAAGGCCAGGTCGAAGCCGCCCTCGCCGCCCTCTCCGCTCCGCTCGGCCAGCTGGTCGAGCGTCTCGGCGGCGTCCCCGAGGCGCAGGTCGATCAGGTGATCGACCTTGGCGCGCTCCCAGTAGCGCCGGGCGATGCCGGTCCAGCGCTCGCTGATGTCGCAGGTGACGACCCGGCCGCCGGGCGGCAGGGCACGCGCCATGCACAGGCTGCTGTAGCCGGTGAAGGTGCCGACCTCCAGGACGTTCCTGGCGCCGGTCACCTGGACGAGGAGAGCGAGGAGTTGCGCCTCCTCCGGCAGGACCAGCATCGCCTGGAGCATCGGCATGCCGGCGGTCTCCTCGCGCAGATCGCGCAGCACGTCGTCGTCGCGTAGCGACATCTGTCGCACGTACTCCAGGAGTTGGCCATCGACACTGAGCTGACCAGCCATCAGGAGACCACTCCCGTATAGGTGTAGAAGCCGCGGCCGTTCTTGCGGCCGTGCTCGCCGTCCCGCACCTTCTGGAGCAGCAGCTCGCAGGGGCGGCAGCCCTCGTCGCCGGTGCGCTCGTGCAGCACCCACAGCGAGTCCACGAGGTTGTCGATGCCGATCAGATCCGCGGTGCGCAGCGGCCCGGTGCGGTGTCCGAGGCAGTCCTGCATCAGTGTGTCGACGTCCTCCGCCGTGGCCCGCCCCTCCTCAACGACGCGGGCCGCGTCGTTGATCATGCGGTGCAGTACGCGGCTGGTGACGAAGCCGGGGCCGTCGCCGACGAACACGCCCCGGCGGCCGAGCGCGGTCAGGAGCCGTCCGACGGAGTCGACGGCCCGCCGCGAGGTGCGTGAGCCGCGGATCACCTCCACCGTCCGGATCAGGTACGAGGGATTCATGAAGTGCACACCGAGAAGCCGCTCGGGGTGCGGGAGCTTCGCCGCGAGCTCGTCGACGGGGATGGAGGAGGTGTTGGTCACGAGCGCGGTTCCGGCGCCGGTCACCGCGCCGACCTCGGTCAGCGCCGTGACCTTCAGCCCGGCGTCCTCGGTGACCGCCTCGATCACCACGTCCGCGCCTGCGCAGTCGGCGGCCGACGCGCTGGTGACCAGTTCCCCGCGCGGGGTGTCGGGGCGTACGCCCATGAGCTGCGCGGTGCGCAGTTCGCGGTCGATCCTCGCGGGGGCGTCCGCCCGCTTCGACGGATCGGTCTCGACCAGGACCACCGGGACGCCCTGGCCGAGGGCGAGTGTGGTGATGCTGACTCCCATGACGCCGGCGCCCAGAACCGCCAGCTTCGGAGTGGAATCTTCCTCTGTCACCGCGTACCTCCCCTTACCTGGCGGTCACTGTCCGGCGGTCGACTTCGCTTAATACGCCACGGCGGAATTCGTCATTCCAGATACCGCGGGGCAGGCGGGACCGACCGTAGCATGATTGTTCGGGGGTGGCGCCAGAGGTCATTCGCGTGCGCTATCCCGGGGGTCCGCATAAATGCCGACGGCCTGCGGATTCTCTCTTTTCTCATGCGTTCTTCCTTCTCCGTGAATATGTCGGGCGCATGTGGGGAATGGGGTCCCGGGTTGCCCGAAGAGGGGACGCGGCGAGGGGTCGGTGAGGAGGTGGTGAGGAACGTGACGTTTACGGCGGCGCAGCCCGCGAAAGCGGCCCAAGGTGCCGCAATTGGACATAAGCGGACGCCGTCCGTGACGTCGACGAGCTACCGACGGTACGCACACCAACTGGTCTGAGCCATTGGCCGGTTGTGGCTCCACCGCGGCGCCCGTGTCCGAAAACAATCCCCTGGAGTGTCCGCCCCGGAGGGCGGGGTCAAGGCCTCCGGGTGTGCGTATTCCGTGGTCAGCGGCGTGAATGCCTTTGTAGTTGAATGGAGTACGGATGGAAGTCGTACGGAAGATCAAGTGGTTGCCGCTGCTGGATATCAAGTGTTAGATTCCGGTTGACCGGTGAAGCAGACGGGGGGTCGACCGCTGAGCATGCCTACGGACAGTGATGTAAGCGGAGCCGCGAGACGCGGCGGCATTTCCTTTCTTCCCGATATCGACCCGCCTGTGACCGCCGCTCCACCGTCGAGGCGAGTGGCATTCCCCTACTCATGTGAGTTCCGATCCGTGTAGGCGGACCGTGCGCCGATGATCGTCACTCTGCGCTGATTCTCTTCAGCTGGATTTGATGAATTGTTCACCTCGAACTGTGCCGCTCCGTGGTGCAGTGCCGTCGGCTGGCCGCAATTCGAGCCTTGAGGCAGGCCTTGAGGCACCCGGATGAGACGAAGGTCTATGGACGACAAGCGTGCTCTTCTCCTGAAACTGCTGGCGTCGGTACAGCAGCAGGCTGCTCCCGTTCCGGTTCCCGCGCCCGCTCCCGCGTCTTCGTCTTCTTCGTACTCGCGCGCGAACGAGGACATCGCGGTCATCGGGCTCGCGGGGCGGTACCCCTCGGCGCGGACGCCGGAGGAGCTGTGGCGCAACGTCGTCGAGGGCCGCAACTGCGTCAGCGAGGTGCCCGGCGAGCGCTGGGACGTGGACGAGCACTACCACCCGGACTCCAAGGACGGGCGCGGCTACAGCAAGTGGGGCGGCTGGCTCGACGACGTCGACAAGTTCGACCCGCTGCTCTTCCAGATCTCGCCCTCCGACGCGGAGGAGATGGACCCGCAGGAGCGCCTCTTCCTCGAGACGGCGTGGGCGACCATCGAGGATGCGGGGTACCGCCCCCGCGGGCTCGGCGCGCACGGCTCGGTGG
This sequence comes from Streptomyces sp. NPDC003379, assembly GCF_053589195.1. Classification (NCBI taxonomy): domain Bacteria; kingdom Bacillati; phylum Actinomycetota; class Actinomycetes; order Kitasatosporales; family Streptomycetaceae; genus Streptomyces; species Streptomyces sp. NPDC003379. Next base: position 153,455 of record NZ_JBSFRK010000003.1, read on the forward strand.
GCGTGTTCGCCGGCGTCATGAACAATGACTACGAATGGCTCGCGGGCCACAGCAGCGCCTTCGGCACGCACACGCACGCGCGCTCCGCCCACTGGTCGATCGCCAACCGCGTGTCGTACGTGCTCGACCTGCGCGGACCGAGCCTCACCGTGGACACCGCCTGCTCCGCCTCGCTCACCGCCATCCACCTGGCGTGCGAGAGCCTGCGGCGCGGGGAGTGCGCCACGGCGATCGCCGGCGGGGTCAATCTCATCCTGCACCCCATGCACCTGCGGATGCTGGCTGACCGTCAGATGATTTCCCGCGGTGACCAGTGCCGCAGCTTCGGCGCGCACGCCGACGGGTTCGTGGACGGCGAGGGAGTCGGCGCCGTCCTGCTCAAGCCGCTGCGGGCCGCGGAGGCCGACGGCGACCGCGTCCACGCCGTCCTGAAGGGCTCCGCGATCAACGCGGGCGGCAGGACCAGCGGTTACACCGTGCCGAACCCCTCGGCCCAGGCCGATGTGATCAGCGCCGCGCTGCGCCGCGCCGACGTCGATCCGCGGACCGTCACGTACGTGGAGGCGCACGGTACCGGCACTCCGCTCGGTGACCCGATCGAGATCGCGGGGCTGCGCGAGGCGTTCCGTAGCGGCGGCGCCACCTCGGGCGGCGGCTCCACCGGCACCTCGGGCGGCGGCTCCACCGGCACCCCCGGCGGCTGCGCCATCGGCTCGCTCAAGTCCAACATCGGGCACCTGGAGTCCGCCGCGGGGATCGCGGGGCTGACCAAGGTGCTGATGCAGCTGCGGCACGGCGTACTCCCGCCGTCCCTGCACTCGGCGGAGCTGAACCCCGACATCGACCTGTCCGGCACTCCCTTCCACGTCCAGCAGGAGGCCGCGCCCTGGCACCGCCCCGTGGTGGGCGACCAGAGCGGCGCGGAACGGGAGTTGCCCCGCCGCGCAGGCGTCAGCTCCTTCGGCGGGGGCGGGGCCAACGCGCACCTCATCGTGGAGGAGTACCGGGGGAGCCGCACGCCTTCGGTGGACAGCGGCGCCGAGCAACTGGTCGTGCTGTCCGCGCTGAACGAAGAACGGCTGCGGGTGTACGCCGGTATGCTCGCCGACTTCCTCGCCGATTCCCTTGACGGCGGCCGTCCGGCCACCGGAGCGACTCTGGAGGAATGCGTCCGGGTGGCCGCCGGGGTGCTGCGGGTCCGGCCCCAGGATCTCGACCCCGACCCCGACCTCGAACTGGCGGAGTACGGTTTCGGCGCGGCCGAACTGGCCGTACTCAGCGAGCGGCTCGGCCTGGAGACGACGGTCTCCGGAAAGACGTCGCTGCGCGACCTGGCCCACGCGGAGGGCGAACCGGCCCTGACGCTCACGGACTTCGCGCACACCTTGCGCGTCGGCAGGGAGCAACTGGACGTCCGCCTCGCCTTCCCCGCGACCGAACTCATCCACGTCCAAGCGGCCTTGAGATCGGTCGCGGCCGGAGCGGACCCTGCGGGCGCCGAACTGAACGACTCCGGCCGCTCCCGCCGCTCGCTGGCCCCGGACGCGGCGAACCGCTTCGACCACGCCCTGACGGAAGGCGACCTGAAGCTCGCCGCTCACCTGTGGACACAGGGCGTCGAAGCGGACTGGCCGAACATGGGCGGCCACCGCATCGGCCTGCCGACTTACCCCTTCGCTCGTAAGCGTTACTGGATTCCGCAGGGGGTTGGGACGGGTTCGCGGGCGCGGGCGGGGGCGGAGGCAGATCCGCTCGCGCGGGCGGGCACGGAGGCCGGTCCGGCGGCGTTAGCGGGCACGGAGGCGGCTACGGAGCCCCGTTCGCTGGCGCAGGCTGGCACCCAGACACGTTCGCTCGCGCTGTCGGCCACGGAGGCCCGTCCGACCGCGCAGGCGTCAATCCGTCCCGCCGAGCGGGAGATGCCGCGTACGCCCGCTGCGGACGCGACGCTCACGCCTGCGGCGGAGCCCATACGCACACCCGCTGCGGACGCGACGCTCAGGCCCTCGGCACAGCCCGTACATACGCCTGCCGCGGATCCGATACGCACCCCGGCCGCAGAGCCCGTACGTACGCCTGCCGTGGACCCGATACGAACCCCCGCTGCGGACGCGATACACACGCCCCCGGCGGACCCCATACGTACCCCCGCCACAGACCCGACACGCACCCCCGCGGAACTCAGACCCACCCCCGCGACCGACCCCAACCCCCCGAATGGCACCCCCGCCCCGCCCGCCTCGGAAGCGCCTGCGGACGGTGTGCCCGAACTCGGCTTCTATCAGCCCGTCTGGTGTCCCGAGGAGCTTTCCGGGCAGGGGGGTCGTCACGTCGGGGGCGGTGGGCGCGACGTGGTGGTGGTCACCGGTGGGGAGCCCGATGCCCTTGCCGAAGGGTTACTCCGGCACCACCCCGGCGCCCGCCTCGTCCGGCTCGATCGTGATGAGCCGGCGGACCTGTTCGGGAATCCGGTGCGGCACCTGTACCACCTCGGCGGCATGCGCCGTCCGGACAGTCTCGATACCGGTCTGCGTGACGGCGTCCTCGCCCTCTTCCGCACCCATGGTCTCGGCGAGCGGCTCACCGTGGTCACCGCGGGCGCCCACGCCGGCAACCCCCACGCGGCCGGCATCCTCGGATACGCCCAGGTCCTCGCCGCCGAATGCCCGGAGACCGACGTCACCTGCGTCGACGTGAGCGACACCGATCCGGCGGACGCGCTGTCCGCGGTGCTTGCCGAGCCCGCGCACCCCGCGGGGCGTGCGGTCCTGGTACGGGGCGGGCGGCGCCACGTACGGCGGCTCGTCAAGACGCCCGTCCCCGCACCGGAGCGCTCGCCCTATCGCGTCGGCGGCACCTATCTGATCGTCGGCGGCAGCGGCGGCATCGGCCGCGCCCTGTCCGAGGAGCTCGCGCGGCGCCACCGGGCCAACCTCGTGTGGATCAGCCGCGGTGAACTCGGCCCCGAGCAGCGGGCCACCGTCGAGCGGGTGCGCGAGGCCGGTGGCAGTCTGCTGCATCTGCGGGCCGACGCCGCCGACCCGGACGCGCTGCGCGAGGCCGTCGCGGAGGCCAAGCGGCGGTTCGGCGCGCTGCACGGCGTGTGCCACGCGGCGATGACGTTCAACGCCAGCACCATCGCCGAACTCACCGAACCGGAACTGCGTACCGCGCTCGCCGCCAAGGTCGACGGTTCCCTCGCGCTGACCGCCGCGCTGGCCGACGAACCCCTGGACTTCCTCGCGTTCTTCAGCTCCGTCGGCTCCTTCGTGAGTGCGGCGGGCAACGCCGCGTACGTGGCGGCCAGTTCCTTCCAGGATGCTTATGGAAGGCTTCTGGACAGCCAACTCCCGTATCCCGTACGTGTGGTGAACTGGGGCTACTGGGGTCGCGTCGGCTCCGGCGCGCAGCCGGGGCTCCAGGAGATCTTCCGCAGGACCGGCGTCGCCGAGTTCACCGTGCGCGAAGGTCTCGACTCCCTGGAGCGCGTGCTGGCCCACGGCCCCGTCCAGGTCATGCCGATCCGCGCCGACCGGCGCGCCCTGGAAGCGCTCGGCCACCGCACGTCCCCGCTCGCCGAACGATGCGCCACGCCCGCCCCGGCCGGACCCGGCGCCGACGCCGTCCTCGCGGGCTACGACCGGCTCTCCGCGCTCTGCGACCGCGCGCTGCTCGGCGTCTACCAGCGGATGGGCGCCTTCACGCGCCCGGGGGAGCGGGACGGCGTCGCCGCGCTCGCCGAACGGCTCGAAATCGCGCCCAAGTACCACCGGCTGCACGCCGCCCTGCTGAACATCCTCGCCGACGCCGGACACCTGGCCGTCCGCGGCGACGCCGTCGAAGTGCTCGCCCTCCCGGACGGCACCGGCCTCGACCACGCCGAGCGGGAGCTCGACCGGATCGCGGCCGACCACCCGGACATCCACGCCACGGTGGAGCTGACGCGCCTGTTCCTGCGCGACTACCCGCAGGTGCTGCGCGGCGAGACCGGCGCCACCGAAGTCATGTTCCCCAACGCGTCGATGGACCTGGTCCAGGACTTCTACCGGGGCAACCCCCTCACCGACTCCCTCAACGAACTGGCCGCCCGGACCGTCGCGGAGCACGCGCGCGTGCGGGTGCCGGAGCTCGGCGCGGACGAGCGGCTGCGCGTCGTCGAGTTGGGCGCCGGCACCGGAGCGACCACCGAGCGCGTGCTGCCCGCCCTGGCCGCCTGGGCCGACCGCACCGAGTACGTCTTCACCGACATCTCGCCGCAGTTCCTGGAGAGCGCCGAGCAGCGGTTCGGCGCACGCCATCCGTTCACCCGGTTCCGTACGCTCAACCTCGAACGGGACCTGGAGGCCCAGGGGTTCGTGTCCGGCGGCTTCGACATCGTCGTGGCCACCAACGTCGTACACGCGACCAGCGATCTGCGCCGCACGCTGCGCACGGCGCGGGAGCTGCTGCGCCCCGGCGGCCGGCTCGTGCTGAACGAACTGACCTCGATCCGCAGCAGCATCACCGTCACCGGCGGCGTCCTCGACGGCTGGTGGGCGTTCACCGACCCGGAGCTGCGCATCAAGGACGCGCCGCTGGCCACCGCGCAGACCTGGCAGCGGCTCCTCCTGGAGGAAGGGTTCTCCGACGCCCTCGTCCTGGACCGGGGCGCGTACCTCGGCCAGCACGTGATCGTCGGGGAGAACGCGGGCCGCGCCGCCGCCGCGACAGGGCCCGCGCCGGACCCGGCCGCCGAGGCCGTCGAGCCGCGGCCCGCCGGGACCCCGCGAGCGGGCCAGGGGCCCCTGCCCCAGCTCCGCGACATCGTCACCGCCACCCTGAAACTGGACGACCCCGTCGACCCGGACCGGCTCCTGTCCGACTACGGCTTCGACTCGCTGAGCGGCATGAAGATCGCCACGGTGATCGAGGAGGAGATGGGCGTCCGGCTGCGGCTGAGCGATCTGCTCCAGCACCCGACCCTGCGGGAGCTGAGCGATCGCGTCGGCGAGTTGACCGGGCCTGCCGACCCCGCCGACCCCGCCCCCGTCGACGCCCCGCTGCCACCGCCGCTGCCTGAGGTGGCGCCCGAGCCGGTCCCCTTCCCGCTGTCGGCCGGCCAGCGGGCGCTGAGCGTCATCGAGCAGACCGCGCCCGGCAACTACGCCTACAACCTGCCCCTCGCCTTCTGGCTGGACCCGGACACCGACGAGAGCGCACTCCGCGCCGCGCTGCAGTCCATGGTCGACCGGCACCCCCAACTGCGCGCCCGCGTGGTCGGCGACCGGCAGATCGTCGAACCCGGACAGGCACTCGCCTACAGCAACAGGCAGGTGCGCACCAGCTCTGTGGACGATGTCCGCGAGGCCGCGCGGGAATGTGTCCGCGAGCCCTTCGACCTGGCCCGCGGGCCCCTGCTCAGGGCCACACTGTTCACCCTGGCCGACGGCCGGAAGGTGCTGCTCCTCACCTTCCACCACATCGTCTTCGACGGGCTGTCCATCGCCGTCTTCCTGCGCGAACTCTCCGCCTTCTACCGGCGGCGCCCGCCCGCCACCGAGCCGCCCGCCACCTTCGCCGACTTCGTCGAGTGGCAGACGCGCCTGCTGGACTCCGAGCGCGGTGACCGCCTGCGCGCCTACTGGCTGCGGCAGCTCTCCGGCGAGCTGCCCGCTCTCCAGCTGCCCCTCGACCGTCCCCGCCCGGCCGTGCCGAGCTACCGGGGCGCCTCCGTCGAAGGCCGCCTCGACGCACGGCAGATCCAGGCCGCCAAGCAGCTCGCCGCCGACGAGCGGACCTCGCTCTTCGCCGTGCTGCTCGCCGTCTACGCCACCCTCCTGCACCGCTACGCCCAGCAGGACCGCGTCCTGATCGGCACGCCCGTCGCCGGGCGGCCATCCCCGGAGTACGCCGATGTCCTCGGCTACTTCATGAACATGGTCGTGCTGAAGCACGACTTCGAGGGCGGCCAGGACTTCCGGTCCCTCCTGCGCGACGTGCGGGACACCGTCCTTGAGGCCCTGGAACACAGCGACTACCCGCTGCTGACGCTGGCTCAGGAGCTGCGCGTCTCGCGCCTGTTCGACACGGCCTTCTACTTCCAGAACTGGGTGGAGGACGACACCGACACCACCCCGGTCGCCGACGTGTTCCACGGAGTCCACCAGGAGGGCGAGTTCGACGTCACGCTGGAGGTCGTCGAGGAACGGGAAGGCGCCCGCTACTGCCTCAAGTACAACCCGGACCTCTTCGACGAGGACACCGTGCGGCGACTCGGCGAGCACTTCGGCCTGCTGCTCGACTCGGCCGTCGCCGCGCCCGACCGCGACCTCGGCGGCCTGCCGCTGCGGAGCGCCGACGAGCTGCGCCTGGCCGAGGAGCGCCGGCGGCTCACCCGGCGCGACTACCCCGAGGACCGCGTCCTGCCCACGCTCCTCGCCGAGCAGGCCCACCGCACGCCCGAGGCCGTCGCCGTCTCCGACCGGGACACCACGCTCACCTACCGCGAACTCACGGGGCGCGTCGACGCGTTGGCGGCCCGTCTGCGCCGCCGGGGTGTCGCTCCGGGCCGCAACGTCGGCGTCCTGGTCGACCGGTCCGCGGACATGCTCGTCGCCCTCCTCGGCGTGCTCGCGGCCGGTGGCGCCTATGTGCCGCTGGACCCCGACTACCCGGTCGAGCGGCTGCGCTACATGGCCGAGGACGCCGGACTGCACCTGCTGCTCACCCGCTCCGGGACACCCGCGGACCTCGGCGCGCCGGTCCTGGCGATCGACGCGTACGACGACACGTACGAGGGCGTACGCGCGGACGAGGGCACCCCCGCGCCCGGCCCGCACGATACCGCGTACGTGATCTACACCTCGGGGTCGACCGGCCGCCCCAAGGGCGTGCGGGTGCCGCACCGAGCACTGGCCAACCTGCTCCTCTCCATGGCCGAGGAGCCCGGCCTCGCGGCGGGTGACCACCTGCTGGCACTCACCACGGTCTGCTTCGACATCGCCGCCCTCGAACTGTTCCTGCCCCTGATCACCGGCGGCCGGGTGGAGATCGTGCCGACGGAGGTCGCCCGCGACGGCGTCCTGCTGCGCCGCCTGATCGAGTCGAGCCCGGCCACGGTCGTCCAGGCGACGCCCGCGACCTGGAAGATGCTGCTCGCCGCGGGCTGGACGGGCACGCCCGGACTGAAGGTGCTGTGCGGGGGAGAGGCCCTCGACCAGGACACCGCCGAGCAGCTGCTGACCCGCGCCGGCCAGGTATGGAACATGTTCGGGCCGACCGAGACCACCATCTGGTCGGCCGTGAGCCGCCTCGCGCCCGGCGAGCGCGTCACCATCGGCCACCCCATCGCCAACACCCGGCTGTACGTCCTGGACGCGCACGGCAGGACGGGCCCGCCCGGCGTGCCCGGTGAGCTGCACATCGGCGGCGCGGGCCTTGCCACCGGCTATCTGGGCCGCCCCGAGCTGACCGCAGAACGGTTCGTCACCGTGGATGGCGAGCGCCTCTACCGCACCGGCGATCAGGTGCGCGAGCTGCCCGACGGCCGTATCGAGTACCTGGGCAGACTCGACGCCCAGGTGAAGGTCCGCGGCTTCCGGATCGAGCCGGGCGAGATCGAAGCGGTCCTGCGCGGTCGGGACGGCGTCCGCGAGGCCGTGGTGGTCGCGCGCCGCGTCGGCGGCGAGAACGTCCTGCACGCCTTCCTCGTACTTGAAGAGGGCGCCGCCGTGCCCCGCCGCGAGGCGCTGGGTCAGTGGCTGCCCGCGCACATGGTCCCGGACGTCCTGATCCCGCTGGCAGCGCTGCCGCAGACCCTCAACGGCAAGGTGGACCGCGGCAGGCTGACGGACGCGCCCCTGGCGGAGCTGCGGGGGACGGGCACCGCCCCGCAGGCCCGGCGCGGCGCGGCAGGTTCGGGGGTTCAACCAGCGGCGCGGGTCGACGAGTTGGCCGCCATCATCGCCGACATCCTCGGCACGGAGACCGCGGAGATCCCCGCGGACGTGCCGCTCGGCCAGCTGGGGATGAACTCGGTCAGCTTCACCGTGCTCAGTACGCGCGTCAGCGAGCGGTACGGGATCGAAGTGCTGCCGACCGTCTTCTACCGCCACCCGACGGTCACCGCCGTCGCCGCGCATCTGGCGGCGCTCGGGACGACGCCCGGCGACGACACCGCGCGGCAGGAGCCCACCGCCTCCGCCGCCCCCTCCGTCGCCGGTCCCGCCGAGGCCCGGCCGGGGGACGTGGCCGTCGTCGGCATGGCGGGCAGGTTCCCCGGCTCGGCCGATCTCGCGGAGTTCTGGGACAACCTGGAGCAGGGCAGGGACCTCGTCACGGAGATCCCCGCCGACCGCTGGGACTGGCGGGCACACACCGGCAACTCCCGTTCGCGCTGGGGCGGTTTCCTCCCCGGCGTGGACCGCTTCGACGCCGCCTTCTTCGGCATCTCGCCGCGCGAGGCCGAGCTGATGGACCCGCAGCAGCGGCTGCTCCTGGAGGTGGTGTGGTCGGCGATCGAGGACGCGGGGCACCGCCCGAGCGACCTCGCGGGCAGACGCGTAGGCGTCTTCATCGGCACCACCAACTCCGACTACACCGAGGTGCAGCGCGCCGCGGGCCGGCCCGCGCAGGCGCACACGCTCACCGGCGCCGCGCTCTCGATCATCCCGAACCGCATCTCGTACCTCCTCGACCTGCGCGGACCCAGCATCGCCGTGGACACGGCCTGCTCCAGTTCGCTCACCGCCGTGCACCAGGCCGTCACCGCGCTGCGCGACGGCACCTGCGACCTCGCCATCGCGGGCGGCGTCAGCCTGATCCTCGACCCCGGCATCTACGAGGCCCTCAGCCGGGGCGAGATGCTCAGCGAGGACGGCCGGTGCAAGGCCTTCGACGCCTCCGCCAACGGCTACGTACGCGGTGAGGGCGTCGGCGTCGTGGTGCTGCGGGACCTCGCCGCCGCGCGCAGGGACGGCGACCCGGTGGCCGCGGTGATCAAGGCGGCCGCGGTCAACCACGGCGGACGCACCACCTCGCTCACCTCGCCCAACCCCGACGCGCAGGCCGAACTCCTCGTCGACGCCTACCGCGCGGCGGGCGTCGACCCCCGCACCGTCGGCTACATCGAGGCGCACGGCACCGGCACGGCACTCGGCGACCCGATCGAGATCAGCGGCCTCACCGAGGCCTTCGAGCGGCTCGATGGCCACGAGCCCGGGGCGACGGAAGCCGACGGGCAGAGCTGCGGCATCGGCTCGGTGAAGACCAACATCGGCCATCTGGAGGCCGCCGCGGGCATCGCCGGGCTGCTGAAGGTCGTACTCGCGATGCGGCACCGCACCCTCCCGGCCAGCCTGCACTTCCGCGAACGCAACCCCTACCTCGAACTGGACGGCAGCCCCTTCGAGATCGTCGACACCATGCGGCCCTGGCCCGCGCCGCCCGCCGCCGACGGCTCCGAGCCGCCCCGCCGGGCGGGCGTCAGCTCCTTCGGCTTCGGCGGCGCCAACGCGCACGTGGTGCTCGAAGAGGCGCCGCCCGTGCCGCACGGCCCGGACCGTGCGGACGCCGACCTGTTCGTGCTGTCCGCCAGGACCGAGCGGGCCCTGCGGGAACAGGCCCGACGCCTCGCCGCCCACATCCGCGCGCACGAGCCCTCGTCCGCCGATGTCGCCCACACCCTGCGCGTCGGCCGCGACGCCATGGAGGAGCGCCTCGCCTTCGTCGCCCGCGGCCGTGCCGAACTCCTCGACCGGCTGGACACCTGCGCCGCGGGCCGTGCCCCCGAGGGCGCGCTGCGCGCCCGGGTGAGCGCGGGGCAGCGCCGCGCCGCGGCGTCGCGCGGCACCGCCTGGCAGGACTTCGTGCGCGCGCTGTCGGCCGAGCGGGACCTGGAGTCACTGGCGCAGCTGTGGATCGACGGCGCGGACGTGGACTGGTCCGGGCTGCCTGGCGGCCGCAGGATCGGGCTGCCGACGTATCCGTTCGAGCCGACCCGGCACTGGGTCGACGCCCCGGACCCGGCCACGGCCCTGGCTGGACGCGTCGCGCCGTCCGCATCCGCGGATCTGCTCGACGAGAACGTGTCGACGTTCGGCGAGACCGCCTTCGCCAAGCGCCTCACCGGCTCGGAGTTCTATCTGGCCGACCACCAGGTCGGCGACGAACGCGTGCTGCCGGGCGTCGTCTACCTGGAGATGGCACGCCTCGCCGGTGAGCGGGCCCACGGCACCATCCCGGTCCGGCGGATCGAGGAGGTCGTCTGGGCGGCGCCCGTCGCGCTCGCTCCCGGACAGCAGCGGGACCTGCGGATCGTCGTGGCGCCCTCCGGCGCGTTCGAGATCAGCGGCGAGCGCCCGCACGCCCGCGGCCGCCTGGTGTTCGACGAGCCGGGCACGAACGCCGACGCCGCGCCCGCGCCCATCGACCCGGCCGCGGTGCGCGCCCGGTGCGACGAAAGCCGCACCCGGCAGGAGTGCTACGACTACTTCGGCCGCCTCGGCTTCCCATACGGCCCCGCCTTCCAGGTCATCGAGGAGCTCGCCCTCGGCGACGGCGAGGCGCTGGCACGGCTGCGCCGCCCCGAGGTCGGCCCGCACCGGTTCCACCCCTCGCTGCTCGACGGTGCGCTGCAGACCGCCGGCTGGCTCGTGCCGGGCTCGGCGGCCCACCTGCCGTACTCGATCGGTTCCGTCCGTCTCTTCGCCGAACTGCCCGCCGACTGCCTCGTGCACGCCGTGGCCGTGGAGAGCCGCGCCGACGCGCAGGTCTTTGACATCGGCCTGGCCGCGCTCGACGGCACGGTCGTGGCACGGATCGAACGGTTCACCCTGCGGGCCGTGCCGGGCGCTGCCGCACCCGTGACCGAGGCCCGTGTGCACGCCTTCGAGCCGGTCTGGCAGGACGCGGAGCCCGCGCCCCGGGACGCCGTGGAGCTGCTGTCCGTACTGGACACGGGAGACGGCCGGGCCCAGGCCCTGCGTGATGAACTGGCGCGCCTCGCACCCGAGTTGCGGGTCACCGTAGGCGGCGGGGAGGCGGCCTCGCACGTCGTCCATCTCGCCACGGACGACCGAGGAACCGCAGACGGCCTCGGAGAGGCACTGCGCGGTGGCTTCCACACCGCCCTCGACCTGTGCCGGACGCGGATCGCCGACCACGGCGGACCGCTGCGTTATCTGTACGTCCACCAGGAGCGGGCCGGGGCCGCAGGGGCGGCACACGCCGCGCTCGACGGCTTCGCCCGGACCATCGGCCAGGAACACCCCGGCATCCGGATGAGCGTCCTCGCGCTCGCGGCCTCCGCATCAGCATCCGCCTCCGCATCTGCCTCCGCACGCGTCATCGCCGAGCGCGTGCTCGCCGAACTGGGAGACAGCGCACCGGAGGTACGGATCGACGGGCCCCGGCGCCAGGTCCGCGGCTGGCGCGCACTCACCCTCGCGCCGACCGGGACCTCGCCGCTGGCGAGGGACGGAGCGCACCTCATCACCGGCGGCACCGGGAAGCTCGGCCTGCTGGTCGCCGAACGGATCGCCCGGCACCCGGGCGCGGGCATCGTCCTGGTCAGCCGTTCCGCACCGACCGCACAACTCCCCGACGGCTGGCTGCACATCCGGGGCGATGTCGCCGTGCGTGCCGATGTCGAGCGCGCGGTGGCCGAGGCCCGGCGCCGGTTCGGACGCGTCGCGGGAGTCGTGCACGCGGCGGGCACGCTGCGGGACTCGCTGGTGCTGCACAAGAGCGGGGCGGACGCCGACGAGGTGCTCGCGCCCAAGGTCCGCGGCCTGGTCCACCTGGACGAGGCGACCAGGGCGGACGCCCCCGACTACTTCGTCGCGTTCGGCTCGACCGCCGCCGTCTTCGGCAACGCCGGGCAGAGCGACTACGCGTACGCCAACAGCTTCCTCGACCACTACCTGGAACGGCGCCCCGGCGGCGGCGGCCTCACCGTCGACTGGTCGCTGTGGCGCGACGGCGGCATGACCCTCACCGCCGAGGCCCGCCAGGCCATGCGGCGCGAGTTCGGCATGGAGCCGCTGCCCGCCGAGGCGGCACTCGACGCCCTGGAGGCCGCCCTGCGCGGCGGGGCCTCCCGCGTCCTGCTCACCGCGGGCGACCGCGCGCGGATCGGCGACGCGCTGCGCGAGCGCACCGCCGGGCCCGGCCCGAAGCGGCCCGCCGAAGCCTCTCCGGCACGGGCGGCGGACGACGTGGACAGCGGTGAACTGCGCGCGCTGACGGTGGAGTTCCTGCGCGGACTCCTGGCCGCCGAGCTGAAGATGCCGCCCGCCGATGTCGCGGAGGACGAGGCGTTCGACCACTACGGCGTCGACTCGCTGCTGGTGCTCAGCCTCACGCGCGCGCTGGAGGAGCGCTTCGGCCCGCTGTCCAAGACGCTGTTCTTTGAATACCTGACCATCGGCGAACTGGCGGACTTCCTGGTCGACCAGCACCCCGACGCGGTGCGCGACCTGGCGGCGCCCGCCTCGCAGGCGGAAGCGGAGGCGGAAGCGGAGGCGGGTGCGGTCCCGGCCGCTGCGGTGACACCCGCCCCCGTCGTACGCGCCGCCGTGCCGGAACCCCAGCACGCTCACGTCCCCGTGCCCGCCCCCGTCCCCGCCGACGACGAGATCGTGATCGTCGGCGTCACGGGCCGCTATCCGCAGGCCGACGACCTCGGACAGTTCTGGCGCAACCTGCGCGAGGGCAAGGACTGCGTCGAGGAGGTCCCCGAGGACCGCTGGGACCACGACCGGTTCTACGACCCGGACCGCGACGCCCCCGGCAAGACGTACGCCAAGTGGGGCGGCTGGCTCTCCGACGTGGCGTCGTTCGACCCCCTGTTCTTCCGCATGTCCCAGGTGGAAGCGGTCCACATCGACCCGCAGGAACGGATCTTCCTCCAGACGGTGTGGCATCTCCTGGAGGACGCCGGTACGTCCCGTGCGGCGCTGTCGAAGGTCCGCACCGGCGTCTTCGTCGGCCTGATGTACGGCCACTACCAGCTGTACGGCGTCGAGGAGGCGCTGCGCGGCGACGGCGCGGCCACCTCGTCGTCGTACGCCTCGGTGGCCAACCGCGTCTCGTACTTCTTCGACTTCGACGGTCCGAGCATCGCCCTGGACACCATGTGCTCGTCCTCGCTCACTGCCCTCCACCTCGCCTGCCGGGCGATCCGGGACGGGGACTGCGAGGTCGCCGTGGCCGGTGGCGTCAACATCTCCAGCCACCCGCTGAAGTACCTCCAGCTCGCCAAAGGCGGGTTCCTCTCCAGCGACGGACGGTGCCGCAGCTTCGGCGAGGGCGGCGACGGATACGTGCCCGCCGAGGGCGCGGGGGCGGTGCTGCTCAAGCGCCGCAGCGCGGCCGAGGCGGACGGCGACCGCATCCTCGCCGTGGTCAGGTCGACGGCGGTCAACCACGGCGGCGCCGGCAAGGGCTTCAGCGTGCCCAACCCGAAGTCCCAAGGCGTGATGATCGGCGAGGCGCTGTCCCGCGCCGGACTGGCCCCCGCCGACCTGGACTACCTGGAGGCGCACGGCACGGGCACCTCGCTCGGTGACCCGGTGGAGATCACCGGCCTGGTCCGCGCCTTCCAGGGGCACGACCTGGACGGCGTACGCATCCCGATCGGCTCGGTGAAGTCCAACATCGGGCACGCCGAGTCGGCCGCGGGCATGGCCGCGATCACCAAGGTCCTGCTGCAACTGCGCCACCAGGAACTGGTGCCCTCCCTGCACGCCGAACACCTGAACCCCCACCTCGACCTGGACGCCACCCCCTTCCGGCTCCAGCGCGAGCTGACCGCTTGGGCGCCGCGCGTCGACGCCGCTGGCAGGCCCCTGCCCCGTACCGCCGGAATCAGCGCGTTCGGGGCGGGCGGCAGCAACGCCCACGTGATCCTGGAGGAGTTCGTGTCACCCACGCAGACGCCCGCCCAGGAGCCGCCGTACGTGTGCGTGCTCTCCGCCCGCGACGCGGAGCGGCTCACCGAACACACCGCGCGGATGGCCGCGTTCCTGCGGGGGGAGGGGCGCGGCACCCATCCCGCCGCGGTCGCCGCGACGCTGCGGACCCGGGAGCCGATGGCGCACCGCCTCGCCGTGGTCTTCGACGGCGTGGACGATCTCGCGGACGCCCTGGAGAGCCATCTGTCCGGAGCGGACAGCTCACGGGTCCTGACCGGCACCGCCGCCCGCGCCGCCGCCCGTGCCGCCGAACCGGCCACCGGCCGCACCGCGCGGGAGCTGGCCGCGGCCTGGGTGCGCGGCGCCGCCGTCACCTGGCCCGGCGGGGGCCCGCCGGTCTCCCTGCCCGGCTATCCGTTCGCCCGGGAGCGTTGCTGGCTGCCCGCCGCCGACGCGGTGCGGGGCCGCCCTGCCGCCCCACAACCGGCCGCCCCGTACGGAGAGGTGCTGCTCTCCACCGATACCCCGGTCATCGCCGGGCACCAGGTCCAGGGCCGCTCGCTGCTGCCTGCATTGGCCTACGTCGACCTCATCGCCGGGGTCTTCCACGATCACGGGTGTCCCGTCGAGCGGCTGACGGTACGTAATCTCACCGCGCTGCGGCCGCTGGACGTGACGGACGGGCCGGTGGCCACGGAGATCCGTTGCACCGCCGACGGCCCGGACCGCTGGCAGGTCACCGTGACCGACGGCGTCCCCTACGCCACCGCCGAGGTCCTCGTCACCGACGCCCCCGCGTTCCGCGACCGGCTCGACAGCCACCCGCAGGGCAGCACGCCGAGGCCGCTGGCCGAGACGTACGAGAGGGACGGCGGCAACGGCCAGCACTACAGCGGCGCGGCGCGCGCGGAGGGCACGGTCCGCACGGACCAGGAGCGGCTGACCGCCGAACTCGCCGCCCCGCGGGGTGAGTTCCTGGTGCATCCGGCGCTGCTGCTCGGCGCGGCGGTCGCGGCCGGTTCGCTGCTCGACACCGGCGGCCAGGCGTTCCTGCCGCTGCACATCGCCTCGTTCCGTACGGCGGGACCGCTGACCGGGCCCTGCACGGCCCGGGTACGCCGCTCCTCGGTGAGCAGGCGCGGCGAGGTCGTCCGGCTCTCCGTGGACTTCTTCGACCCGGAGGGACGAAAGGTGGCCGAGCTGTCCGAGCTGTCCAGCAAGGCGGTGACGCCCCCGGCGGCCGTGTCCGTCCCCGCAGAGGTGGCTCCCGCGCTCGGCGCGCTGCCCCCGAGCGGTCGCGCGGAGGCGTTCCTGCGGCGCCTGCTCGCCGAGCGCCTGGACCGCGACCCGCAGTCCATACCGGCGACCGCCGGCTACTACGAGCTGGGCCTCGAATCCGTGCAGGTGCTGAGCCTGGTCGAGGCGCTTCAGGAGGCTGTGGGGCAGGAGTTGGAGCCGACGCTGCTCTTCGAATACACCACGGTCCGCGACCTGGCGGCCCATCTCGCGGACCGCTTCCCGGGGACGTTCGAAGTGGAGAAGAGCGCTGCCTCTCCCGGGGGCGAGAGCGCTGCCTCTCCCGGGGGCGAGAGCGCCGCCGTACCCGCGAGCAGCGGGCTGAGCCGCGTCATGCGGGGCGCCGTCATCCCGCCCGCCCCGGCCCCCGCCGCCCTCTCCGCCGACGAACTCGACCGGCTGATCGCCGGACGCGTACTGCTGCGCCTCAGCGCTTGTGGGGCGTTCTCCGACGGCCGCACCGAGTCCGTGCCCGGCCTCGCCCGGCGTCTGCGCGTCGTGGAGAAGTACCGGCGCTGGCTCGACGAGGCGGCCCGGCTGCTCACCGCCGCCGGGCTGACACGGCAGTACGACGATGTCCTGGAGCTCACGGCGGAGCGGCCCCCGACGCATGACGCGGCCTGGACCGCCGTACGCGAGCGCTTTGCTTCCGACCCCTACTGGAACGCGCAGCTCTCCCTCGTCGAGGAGTGCGTCGAGCGGCTGCCCGAGATCCTCTCCGGGGCGCTGCCCGCGACCGACGTGCTGTTCCCCGGCGGGTCCATGGCCAAGCTCACCGCCGTGTACCAGGGCAACGCCGTCGCTGACCGGCTCAACGACGTGGTGGCGGAGGTGACCGCCACGGCGGTGCGGGAGCGCCTCGCCGACGATCCCTCGGCCACCGTCCGCCTCGCCGAGGTCGGCGCGGGCACCGGAGGCACGACGGCCGTCGTACTGCCCCGCCTCGACGCCTACGAGGCACACGGCGACGCCTACGACGCACACGGCGACGCCTACGACGCACACGGCGACGCCTACGACGCACACGGCGACGCGTACGCCGACCGCGTCGAGTACTGGTACACCGATCTGTCCCCGGCCTTCCTCGACCAGGCGGAGCACCGCTTCGGGCCCGGCAGGCCCTACCTGCGCTACGGCCGCTGGGACGTGACGAAACCCGGCGCGGGCGAGCGGCTCACGGGTGGCGACTGCGACGTCATCGTGGCCACCAACGTCCTGCATGCCACCCGGGACATCCGCCTCGTCCTGCGCAACCTCGCCGCGGCCCTGCGCCCCGGCGGCGTCCTCGTCGTCAACGAGGTCACCCGCAAGTCCGCGGTCCTCACCCTCACCTTCGGCCTGCTCGACGGCTGGTGGCTCTACGACGACGAGGACGTCCGGGTCCCCGGGGCGCCGATCCTCTCCGCGCCCCGCTGGCAGGAGGTGCTCAAGGACTCCGGATACGACGAGGTGTGGCGGCCGGTCGCCGAACCGGACGCGTTCGGCGAGGTCTTCGTCGCGCGGCGCTGCCCGGCCGAGGTCCCCGCGCCCGAAGGAACCCGCCTCCTGGTCAGGGAGTGGCGGCCCGCCGCGACCACCGCGGGCCGTCCGCCGCACGCGGTGGCCGTCCTCGGGACCGGGCAGCACGCCCGCCGCCTCGTCGCCTCCCTGCCGGGCACGGAGCTGATCGGCTGCGCCGACGATCTGCACGACCGCTTCGACGCGCTGGTCGACCTCGGCGGCGTCGGACTCGCCGACTGGCTCCCCGTACTGCAGCGCATGGCCGGACGCGAGTCCTTGCTGCTCGGCGTCGGCACCGGTGACGCGCGCGCCGGGCTCTACCGCATGCTGCAGAGCGAGTACGGCCGGGTCCGCTCCCGCTACCTGGAGGCCGACCCCGCCGACCCCGACCTGCCCGGCATCGTGGCGCGTGAACTGGCCGACGGGGGCGACGACATCGACGTCACGTACAGGCGAGGGACGCGACACCGGGCCGTGCTCACCGAACTCCCCGCCGCCACCGGCGCCCCCGTCCGGTTCCCCGCCGACGAGACCCTGCTCATCACCGGCGGCACCCGGGGCATCGGCCTGGCGCTGGCCCGGCACGCCGTCGACCACTGGGGCGCCCGCACCCTCGTCCTGAGCGGGCGCGACCAGCTGCCGCCGCGCCACGAGTGGGACCGCCACGGCACGGACACACCGCTGGGCCGCAAGCTCGACGGGCTGCGCGCCCTGGAGCGGGACGGGGTCCGGCTGCGGGTCCTCTCGCTGCCGCTCGGCGATGACGCGGCGGGCGTCCGTGCCGCACTGGCCGGCATTCGGCAGGAGTTCGGCCCGATCGGCGGGGTGCTGCACGCGGCCGGGCTCGTGGACCGGGACAACCTCGCCTTCGTACGCAAGCCGGTCGACGCGGTGCGGGCGGTGCTCGCGCCGAAGGTGGCCGGGCTCGACGCGCTGGTGGACGCCCTCGCCGAGGATCCGCTGCGGTTCTGCGTGCTGTTCTCCTCGGTCGCCTCGATGGTGCCCGCCGCCGCGGTCGGCCAGAGCGACTACGCGATGGCCAACGCCCACCTGGACGCCGTCGCCCGCCGCGCGCCGCACGGACTGCCGGTGGTGAGCGTGGCCTGGCCCAGCTGGCGGAACGTCGGAATGGGCAGCGAGCGACCCGGCCCCGCCTACCAGGCCACCGGCCTCGGCCAACTCACCGAGGAGCAGGGGCTCCGGCTCCTCGACCACATCCTGTCCACCGGCGCGGGCCCGGTCGTCCTACCGACGATCGCCGCCCCCGACTGGACACCGACGACTCTGCGGGCCCCTGGGCCCAGGGCTTCGGCACAGCCCCGCTCGTTCGCTGCCGCGCTGGCTGCTGACGCACCGGTCATGGGCGCCCCGTCCGCTGCCGCGCTGGGTGCTGGCGCACCGGTGATGGGCGCCGCGGCCGCTGCCGCATCGTCCCCTGCCGCATTGGCCGCTGGCGTCCCGTCCGTTGGCACATCGTTCGCTGGCGCACCGGCTACTGCCGGGTCGTCTGTTGGCACGGCTGCCGCCGGACCGGCAGCGGCCGCTGCGGCTGCCGACGCACCGGGCGCTGCCACAGCGCCTGCCACCGCACTGTCCGACGCCACAGCGTCTGCCGCCGAGCCGCCCGCTGCCCCAGCGGCTACCGCTGCACCGCTCACCGCCGCGGTGTCCGACGCCACAGCACCCTCCACCGCACCACCCGCCCCCGCCGACGCGGCCCGCACCCCCGGAAGTACCGCGAAGGAAGCCGAGGCCTGGCTGCTCGGCCTGCTGGCCGAGCAACTCGGGTTCGAGCGCGAGCGTCTCGCCGCCGACGTGCCGATCGCCGACTACGGCACCGACTCGATCATGATGGTGCAGGTCCTCCGCCTGGTCGGTGGCGAGCTGGGCGTCGAGCTCGACCCGTCCGTCCTCGTGGACCATCCCACCGTGGAGTCCTTCGTCGGCTGGCTGGCCGCCCACCACGGGCAGGCCCTGGCGCGGACCTTCGAGGGAGAGGGCAGCGAACCCACGGGCACCGGGAGCCCCGCCGTCACCGCGGCGCCGTCCCCCGCCGACGCACGTCGACAGGCTCCCGCCGACGGCCCGTACGACATCGCCGTCGTCGGCATGTCGGGCCGCTTCCCCGGCGCCCCCGACCTGGAGAGCTACTGGCGGCTCCTGAGCGAAGGGCGTTCGGCGATCGGGCCCGTGCCCGCCCGGCGCTGGGGGACCGAGACCGGGTACACCGCGGGTCTCATCGACCTCGACGGGTTCGACCCGGCGCACTTCCACCTCTCCGACAGCGACGCCGCCGCGATGGACCCGCAGGCGCTGCTGCTCCTGGAAGAGACGCTGTTCGCGTTCTGCGACGCGGGCTACACCCCCGACGAGCTGAAGGGCCGTGACATCGGCGTCTACGTCGGCGGCCGCACCCGGCACGACCCGGACGAGGTGACGCTGGGCCGCAGCCGCAACCCCGTGGTCGCCATCGGCCAGAACTACCTCGCCGCCAACCTGTCGCACTACTTCGACCTGCGCGGCCCCAGCACGGTCGTGGACACCGCCTGCTCCTCCGCGCTCGTCGCGATGCACCACGCCGTCCAGGCGATGCGCTCCGGTGACGTCGAGGCGGCCGTGGTCGCCGGGATCACCCTGCTCCCGAGCGCCGACGGGCACCGCCTGTTCGACCAGCGAGGACTGCTCAACACCGGGCCGGAGTTCCACGTCTTCGACCGGCGGGCCCGCGGCTTCACCCCCGCGGAGGGCGTCGGCGTCCTGCTGCTCAAGCCGCTCGCCGCGGCCGAGGCCGACGGCGACCGGGTGCACGCGGTGATCAAGGCGGTGGCCGTCAACAACGACGGCAGGACCGCGGGCCCCGCCACGCCCAACCCCGCCGCCCAGCGGAGCGTCATGGCCCGCGCCCTGGCCCGCTCCGGGCTCGCCGCGGACGACGTCACGTACATCGAGACCAACGCGGCGGGCTCCCAGATCCCCGACCTCATCGAGCTGAAGGCCATCACGGCCGTCTACCGCGCCGACTCCGACACCCCCTGCTCGCTCGGCTCGGTCAAGCCGAACATCGGCCATCCGCAGTGCGCCGAGGGCATCGCGGGAGTCATCAAGACCGTCCTGATGCTCCGCAACCGCCGGATCGTGCCGTTCCGCAGCGGGCAGCAGCCCCTGGAGCACTTCGACCTCGCCGCGACACCGCTGCGCTTCGAGCGCGAACTCGCCCCCTGGCCCGACGCGCCGCTGGTCGCCGCCGTGTCCAGCTTCGCGGACGGCGGCACCAACGCCCACGCCGTCCTCGCCGGCCGGGACGGCGCAGCGAGCGGCGGGCGGCAGCCGCTGGAACGCCCGCGCCTGAAGCGGCGCGCCCTGCCGACACCGCGCACCGAGCGGTACGCGATCGTCGGCATGGCCGGTCACTACCCGGGCGCCGCCGACCTCGCCGAATTCTGGGAGAACCTCAAGGCGGGCCGCGACAGCGTCGCCGAGGTCCCCGCCGAGCGCTGGACGCCCGGTGAGGGACGCGAGTCGCGCTGGGGCGGGTTCCTCGACGGCGTCGACCGGTTCGACGCCGACTTCTTCCGGATCTCCCGCCCCGAGGCGGAGATCACCGACCCGCAGGAACGCTGGTTCCTGCGCACCTGCTGGGAGGCGATCGAGGACGCCGGGTACACCCCGGCCACCCTCGCCGACGCCAAGGGGCCCGACCTGCGCCGGGCGGTCGGCGTGTTCGCCGGGGCCATGCACAAGGACTACACCCTGGTCGCCGCGGAGGCCGCCACGCCCGTGCCGCTCAGCCTCAACCAAGGGCAGATCGCCAACCGCGTCTCCTTCGTCTGCGACTTCCACGGCCCGAGCATGACGGTGGACACCCTCTGCTCGTCCTCGCTCACCGCACTGCACCTCGCCGTGGAGAGCCTGCGCCGCCGCGAGTGCGAGGTCGCCGTCGCGGGCGGCGTCAACCTCTCGCTGCACCCCGGCAAGTACCACACGTACGGCAGCGTCGGCATGCACTCCTCCGACGGCCGCTGCCGCTCCTTCGGAGAAGGCGGGGACGGCTATGTGTCGGCCGAGGGTGTCGGCGCGGTGGTCCTCAAACCGCTCGCCGCCGCCGAGGCAGCGGGCGACCACATCTACGCCGTCGTCGCCGCGTCCGCCGTCAACCACGTGGGTTCCGGCAGCGGATTCAGCGTGCCGAGCCCCGTCGGCCAGGCCGCCGTCATCACCGCCGCGCTCGCCACGGCGGACATCGACGCCCGCTCCATCGGCTACCTCGAAGCGCACGGCACCGGCACCTCGCTCGGCGACCCGATCGAGATACGGGGCCTCGCCACCGCCTTCGGCAGGCACACCGACGACACCGGGTTCTGCGCGCTCGGGTCGGTGAAGTCCAACATCGGGCACGCCGAGTCCGCCGCGGGCATCGCCGGCCTGACCAAGGCGGCGCTGCAACTCCACCACCGCACGCTGGTGCCCTCGCTGCACGCGCGGACCGTGAACCCGCTGCTCGGCCTGGACGCCACCCCGTTCCGGCTGCAGCGCGCGACCGAGGCGTGGCCCGCCCCACCCGAGGGGCCGCGCCGCGCGGGGCTCAGCTCCTTCGGAGCCACCGGATCCAACGCGCACATCGTCCTGGAGGAGTACGTCCCCGCCGCCGAAGCCGCGCCCGCCCGCGCGCCGCACGAGCCGGTCCTCGTGCCGCTCTCCGCCCGCACCGAGGAGCAGCTGCGGCAGAGCGCCGCGCGGCTGCGGGACGCGATCACCGCGGGCGCCGCGGGACACGCGGCGCGCGACATCGCCTACACCCTGCAAGTCGGCCGGGTCGAGTGGGCCGTACGCGTCGCCTTCGTGACGCACGACACCGACGAACTGGCCCGCCAACTCCACGACTTCGCGACCTCCGGGACGCGCCCGCCGCTGAGCGGGACGGAACTCCACGAGACGGCGCGGCGCTGGACCGACGGCGCCCCGGCGGACTGGCCCGCCCACCACGGAACGGACCGCCCACGCCGGGTGTCCCTACCGACGTACCCGTTCGCGGAGGAGAGCCACTGGGTCCCCACGACCGGCGAACAGCACACCACCGCCCCACCGGCCGCGTCGCCCCCGGCCCGCCCCGTCGAGGCTCCCGTGCCCCCGCGGCAAGGGCTGCCACCCGTGCCGCGCCGGGCCGAGTCTCCCGCGGCTCCTGCCCCGCGCGGGGAGTCCCCGGCCCTCTTGGTCGAGGCTCCTGCGACTCCGCCGCAGGGACTGCCGTCCGTGCCGCGCGGGGAGGCCCCAGCCCGCTCGGTTGAGGCTCCTGTGATTCCGCCGCAAGGGCTGCCGCCCGTGCCGCGCTCAGTGGAGTCCCCCGCGGGTCCCGCCCGGGGGCATGCGCCGCGCGGGGAGTCCCCGGCCCGCCCGGTTGAGGCTCCCGTGACCCCGCCGCGAGGGCTGCTGACCGTGCCGCGCTGGGTCGAGTCGGCCGCGGTTTCCGCCGCCCCGCGCGGGCCGCGCAGGGTGCTCGTCGCCGCCGAGGGGGCGGGCTGCGGGCTCGCCGGGGCGTTGGCCGCGTACCACCGGTACGGCGGTGCCGAGGTGACCGAGCGGCCGCTGGACGGGTCCTTCGGTCTCGGGGGAGCCGTGCCCGACCGGATGTACCTCGTCACCGGCTCCGGGCAAGGCGCCCGGGACGGCGCGGACGGGCCCGAACTCGCGCTGCTCCGGCTCGTCAAGGCCGTTCAGCGGATCGACGGCAGCAGGCGGACGGACCTCTGCGTCGTCACGCAGGACACCCAGTCGGTGACCGGGGAGCACAGCGCCGCACACGGCGCGGGCCTCACGGGCCTCGCCTACTTCGTGGCCCGCGACTCCGGGCGGTTCGCCGTACGGAACCTCGACGTGACGGCCGCCGACCTGCTGACGCCCGAGGGCCGTGAGGCGGTCGCCGCCGCCGTGGCCGCCGAGCCCCCGTCCCCGGCCGCCGACCTCGTCGCACTGCGCGGCGGGCGGCGGTACCGGCAGGAGGTCCGTCCGGTGGAGCCGTCCGAAGCGGCCAGGCCGGGGCTGCCGGGCATCCGGCCGGGCGGCACCTACGTCGTGGTCGGCGGCAGCGGCTTCGTCGGACGCGCTGTCAGCCGCCATCTGATCGACCGGTACGACGCCAAGGTGGTCTGCGTCGGACGCCGACCGCAGGGCGACCCCGCCGTCCGCGAGGCCCTTTACGGGGACCGCGTCGGCTACGTACAGGGCGATGTGACCGACCCGCGCCAGGCCCGGCGGGCGATCGCCGAGGCGAAGGCGCTCCTCGGCGAGATCCACGGCGTGCTGTTCGCGGGCGCCACCCGCATCACGGGGGCGCCCGGCGCGCTCGCCGACCTGGGCGAGGACGAGTTCCGCGCGCACTACGAGGTGAAGGCCGCGGGCGCCCGCAACGTGTACGACGCCGTGGCGGACGAACCGCTGGACTTCCTCTGCTACTTCTCCTCCGCCCAGGCCTTCTCCTTCGGCGGCGCCGGCACGCACGCCGCCTACGCGGCCGGGATCACCTCCGCCGACGCCTTCGCCCGCTCCGTCGCCCCCACGGCCCCGTTCCCGGTCGGCATCGTCAACTGGGGAGCCTGGCGCGCCTCCTTCGGCGAGGCGGCACGCGACTATCCGACGCTGGGCTTCCTGGACGACGCCGAGGGGGCCGCCTGCTTCGACACGGCGGTGCGGCTGCTGCGGGCCGACCGCTACCGGCAGGTCATCGGCATGCGCGCCCCGACGGCCCCGACGACCGCAGGGACCCCGGCGGCCCCGACGGCCCCCGCGGTCCCCGACAGCGCGGCCGGCGGCCGTGACCGGCGCCCCGAACTCCGGCGTCTGCTGGTGGAGCGGCTCGCCCGGACGCTGCGCGTGCCGAAGGAGGACCTGTCACCCTCGACGGCCTTCGCCGACCTCGGCGTCGACTCGATCACCGGCTCCACGTTCGTCGCGCGGATCGCCGAGGAGCTGGACATCGAGCTCAACGCCGCCGCCCTGTACGAGTTCTCCTCCGTGGAGCGGCTGGCCGACCACCTGGACGGACTGCTCGGCCCGGACACCACTGAAGGACCGCCGACCTCAACAGAACCACTTGCACCACCCGTGCCGTCCGCACCGGACGACCTGATCGTGAAGTTGGAGGCACGTTTCGCGGCCGGAGAGCTGTCCGCCGCGGAGGTGCTCGACCTGCTCGACGCAGAGCTGGCCACGAGGGAGCAACGATGAGCAGCGCAGACTTCCGCGACATCCTCGACGGATACGTCAAGGGCGCGGTCGGCGCGGAGCGGGCGCGCGATCTGCTGGACGCCCGCCGCCGGACCCCGGAACCCCAGCAGGACGGTTCGCGGATGCTGGACATCGCGGTGGTCGGCATGTCCGGGCAGTTCCCGGGGGCCGCGGACGTACGCGAGTTCTGGCGCAACCTCACCGAGGGCCGCGTCGGCTACGGCGAGCTGCCGGACCACTACCTCGCCGGGGACGACCCCGGCGGCTACCGCTGGGGCGGGGCGCTCCCCGAACGGGACCTCTTCGACGCGGAGTTCTTCGGGATCCGGCCGCACGAGGCGGACCTGATGAGCCACAACCAGCGGCTACTGCTCCAGGAGAGCTGGCACGCCCTGGAGGACGCCGCGCTCGACCCGACGTCCCTGGCCGGCTCCCGCACCGGGCTGTTCATCGGCGCCGAGCCCACCGGCTACCCCCACGAGTCGTTCACCGGCGCCTCCGACGCGCTGGTCGCCTCCCGTCTCTCGTACTTCCTCGATCTGCGCGGCGCCGCCCTGGTCGTCAACACGGCCTGCTCGTCCTCGCTGGCCGCCGTGCACCTGGCCTGCCAGAGCCTGCGCTCGGGCGAGTCGTCGCTGGCCCTGGTCGGCGGCGTCAACGCCGGCCTCGACGCGCGGGGGCTCGACCTCCTCGTCGAGAGCGGCGCGATGTCACCCAGCGGACAGTGCCGCACCTTCGACGCCGACGCGAACGGCACCGTCTACTCCGAGGCCGTCGCCGTCCTCGTGCTCAAGCGGCTGTCCGACGCGGTGGCCGACTGCGACCACATCCACGGCGTCGTCCGCGCCACCGGCATGAACCAGGACGGCGCGAGCAACGGCATCACCGCGCCCAACGGCGCCGCGCAGGAGGACCTGGTCCTCGACGTCTACCGGCGCTTCGGCATCCCCGCCGAACGCGTCGGCTACGTCGAGGCCCACGGCACCGGCACCGCGCTCGGCGACCCGGTGGAGGCCAACGCGCTGGTACGGGCGTTCCGGCGGCTGACCACCGAGCGGGAGTTCTGCGCGATCGGCAGCGCCAAGGCGCACATCGGCCACACCGGCGCCCCGGCGGGCGTCGTCGGCCTGATCAAGGTCCTGCTGTCGATGCGGCACGGCCACCTGGTCGGCATGCCGACGCTGCGTGAACTCAATCCGCTGATCGACTTCAAGGACTCGGCGTTCGTCCCCGACGAGACGGCCGGGCCCTGGCGGAACGGCTCCGGGGCTCCGCTGATGGCCGCGGTGAACTCCTTCGGGCACAGCGGCACCAACGCGCACGTGGTGGTCGAGCAGTACGTGCCCGTCGCCGAGCCGGATCGCTCGTACGACGGCGGCACACCACAGATCGTCCCTCTGTCGGCGCGCAACCCCGAGCGGCTGCGTGTGTACGCGGACGCTCTCGCCGAGTACCTGGACAGCGCCGCCGCCTCCGCGGCCGCCGTCACCACCCCGGTTCCGGTCATGGAGACAGCGCGCACCGCGGACCCCGCCCGGGTGTGCGCGGTGGTGGCGGGCGTCCTGGGCGTCGCCGCCGACGAGATCGACCCGGACGAGCCCCTGGACTCCTACGGCGTACGTCCGGAACAGTTCGCCCGCATCGGCGCGGCCCTGGACGCCGAGTTCGGCCCGTGCCTGGACGCCGACGCCCTGCACGAGGGGCGTACGGCGGGCGAGCTGGCCCGCCTGACCGCGCGGTCCGACGGTTCCACCACCGGGAACGCCGACGACCGTGCCGGAGCCGGAAGCGCACCGCCGTCGCTCGCCGACGTGGCGCGCACCCTACAACTCGGCCGCGCGCAACTCCCGGCCCGCGCCGCGCTCGTCGTACGCGACCGACAGGAACTCCTCGCCGGACTCCGCGCCTTGGCCGATGGCCGGGAGCTGCCCGAGAACTGCTGGCTTGGTGAGGCCGACGGGCGGGGCGATGTCGCGCGGCTCTTCGCCGACGACGAGCTGCGCGAGGCCGTGGGCAAGTGGCTGGAGCGCGGGAAGCTCGCCCAGGTGGCCGAGTTGTGGGTGCGGGGCGGCGCCGTCGAGTGGCGCGGGCCGCACCGCAACGGCCCGGCGCGCCGGGTGCCGCTGCCGGGCTACCCGTTCGCGAAGGACCACCACGGCATCCCTGCCACCGCCACCGTGACCACCAAGACGGTCGAGCCTGTACGCGTGCCCGTGCCCGTGCCGGTCGCCGTCGCCGAGCCCCAGGACGAACAGCGTCCCGAGCGGCTTGAGCAGGCGATGGAGGACCGGATCGCGCTGATGGCCACCGAGCTGGTCGGCGCGGGGGAGGGCGACGGTGAGGTCGACGCCAAGGAGCAGCTCGACCGCTACGGCATCGACTCGATCACGCGTACGCGGCTGAACCAGCTCCTGAGCGAGGCGTTCCCGTCGGCCTCGCGGACGCTGTTCTTCGAGTTCGCCAAGGTCGAGGGCGTGGCCGGGCAGCTCGTCGAGCAGTTCCCCGACGCGTGCAGGGCCTTTCTCGGCTGGGACGGAGCGGTGCTCACGCCCACCGCCGCCGAGCCTGCCGAACCCCTTCAGCTCGAAGCGGAAACGGTGTCCGAAGCCGAGGACGAGCTCGCCGGCGCCGTCGCCATCATCGGCATGAGCGGGTCCTTCCCGGACGCCCCCGACCAGGACAGTTACTGGCAGCTCCTCATGGACGGGCGGTCCGCCGTCACCGAGATCCCGCGTCGGCGCTGGGACTGGCGCGAACACTACGACCCGCACCCCGAGGGCGAGGACGTGGTGCGCAAGAGCCACTCCAAGTGGGGCGCCTTCCTCGACGGGTTCGACGAGTTCGACCCCGCGCTCTTCCACTTCACCGAGCAGGAGGCGCGCAACACCGACCCGCAGGTGCGGCTCTTCCTCCAGGAGTGCTGGAAGGCCCTGGAGGACGCGGGCTACGCCCCCTCGAAACTGCCCCCCACAGTGCGCGGCCGCATCGGGGTCTTCGCGGGCGGGGCGAAGCACGGCTTCACCCGGCTCGGCTCCGAGGGGCGCCTTGAGATGCCCCGCACCTCGTTCGGCGACATGGTCAACCGGGTCTCCTTCCAGTTCGACCTCGGCGGCCCGAGCAAGGCCGTGGACACCGCCTGTTCGTCCGCGCACGTGGCGCTGCACGAGGCGGTCGAGAGCCTGCGCTCCGGCCGCTGCGACCTGGCCGTCGCCGGGGCCGTGAACCTCTACCTCCACCCGTCGACGTACGTCGAACTGGCCACCGTGGGCCTGCTCTCCGACCGCTCCGACTGCGCGTCCTTCGGCTCCGAGGCCACCGGCATCGTCCCCGGCGAGGGCGTCGGCGCGGTGCTGCTCAAGCCGCTGCGGCAGGCGCTGCGCGACGGCGACCCGGTGCGCGCGGTCATCCGCGGCAGCGCCGTCAACCACAACGGCCGGACCATCGGCTTCACCAGCCCCAGCTCCCAGCGCCAGGCCGGGGTGATCCGGGAGGCGCTGCGCGACGCCGGGATCGACCCGCGCACGGTCAGCTACGTGGAGGCCACGGCCAACGGTTCGGAGATCGGCGACGCCGTCGAGATGACGGCCCTCACCCAGGCCTTCGAGGACCGGCAGGGCGTGAGCGGCCGGTTCCGGATCGGCTCCCTGAAGCCCAACATCGGGCACGGCGAGGCGTCCGCGGGCATGGCGCAGCTCTTCAAGGTCGTCCTCGCACTCCAGCACCGCACACTGCCGCCGACCAGGCTGCCCGAGGAGTTCAACCCGGCCATCGACCTCGACCGGCTCCCCTTCGAACTCTCCGATGCCCCGGTGCCGTGGGACCAGGTCGTCGTGGACGGCGTCCCCGTGCCGCGCCGCGCCGGTATCACCGGCCTCGGTGGCGGCGGCACCAACGCCCACGTCGTACTGGAGGAGGCGCCGGAGCCCGCGCCCCGCGTCCGGCCTGCCGCGCGCGGCCCGGTCCTGTTCA
The DNA here is from genome assembly GCF_053589195.1 of Streptomyces sp. NPDC003379. Classification (NCBI taxonomy): domain Bacteria; kingdom Bacillati; phylum Actinomycetota; class Actinomycetes; order Kitasatosporales; family Streptomycetaceae; genus Streptomyces; species Streptomyces sp. NPDC003379. The sequence continues at coordinate 181,333 of NZ_JBSFRK010000003.1, forward strand.
CCCTGTCGGCGCGGACCGAGGAACGCCTCGGGGCGTACGTCGACTCCTGGCTCGACTTCCTCGTCCGGCAGCCCTCGACGGACCTCGCGGACATCGCGTACACCTTGCAGACCGGACGCGTGGACCTGACGCACCGGCTGGCGGTCGTCGCATCGGGGGCCGAGGAGCTGCGCGGCCACCTCACGCGCTGGCGCCGGGGACGCCCGTCCGACGCGGTGTTCGCGGCCACCGCGGCCCGGGTGGACGCGGCCGGACTCGACGCGGCCCTGCGCGAGCGGGACCTCGGCCGGGTGGCGGACCTGTGGGTGCGCGGCGCGGTGGTCGACTGGGCCGCGCTGTACGGAGACGGCGCGGGTACGCCCGTACGGGTGCCGGGGCTGCCCACGTACCCGTTCGAGCGACGGGTCTGCTGGGTCGAGGAGACCGCCCCCGCCGCCCCGCCCACACAGGCGCGGAGTGGGGCCCCGGAGCGGGCGACGGCCGCCGGTCACCCGCTGCTCGCCTCCGCCGTGCAACTCGCCGACGGCGGCACCGTGTTCAGCGGCGACGTCTCGCTTGCCACGCACCCCTGGATCGCGGACCACGCCGTGTCCGGCACGGTCCTCTTCCCGGGCACGGGCTTCGTGGAGATGGCGCTGCACGCCGGGCGGACCCTGGGCCTCGGGCGGCTTGAGGAACTCACCCTGGAGGCTCCGCTCACCCTCACGGAGCGGGGCGGCGCCCGGCTGCAGCTCGTCGTCCAGGCACCCGACGCGACGGGCGCCCGCGCCCTTGAGATCCACTCGCTCGCCGAGGGCGACGCCAACGACACCGAGGCGCCGGGTGGCCGGGTGTGGACCCGGCACGCCGCCGGGCTGCTCGCGGCCGGTGCGGACGACGCCGGGTTCGACCTCGCGGTGTGGCCGCCGGCCGGCGCCGAGTCCGTGCCGGTGGACGACTACTACCAGGTGATGGCCGACGCCGGGTACGCGTACGGCCCGGCGTTCCGCGGGCTGCGCGCCGTCTGGCGGCGCGGCGACGAGGTGTACGCCGAGGCCACGCTCGACGACGGCCCGGACGCGGCCCGCTACGGCCTGCACCCCGCCCTGCTCGACTCCGCCCTCCACGCCATGGGCTTCGGCGGGTTCGTCCGCGACGGCGGCGGGCTGCTGCCGTTCTCCTGGACCGGCATGCAGCTGTTCGGCGGGGGCGCCGCCACGGTGCGGGTGCGGCTGACCGGCGCCGGGACCGACGCGGTCTCGGCCGCCGTCGCCGACACCGCGGGCAGGCCCCTGGCCGTCCTCGACTCGCTCGTGCTGCGCCCACTCTCCGGTACGGCACGGCAGGCACCCGCCCGCGCTGCCCTGCCCGACGAACTGCTCCGCCTGGAGTGGACCCCGCTGACCCCCGCCGAGACGGCCCCCGGGTCATGGACCGTGGCGGGCCCCGACGAACTCGGCCTCGCCGGGGCCCTGCGCCGCGCGGGCACCGACGTGTCCGACAGCGGCGGCGCGGGCGAGACCGCCCTGGTGTCCCTCCACACCGCGCCGCCCGGCGACCTCGCGGCCGCGGTGCGGGACGCCACCGCGCGCGTACTCCACCTGGTGCAGGGGTGGCTGGCCGACGAGAGTCAGGCCGCGGCACGTTTGGCCGTCGTGTCCCGGCGGGCCGTTTCCACCCGCGTCGGCGAGGACATCGAGGACCTGGTGCACGCCCCCGTGTGGGGCCTGCTGCGGGCCGCGCAGGCGGAGAACCCCGGGCGGCTCCTCCTCGTCGACGTGGACGGCACCGACGCCTCGGCCGCCGCACTGCCCGCGGCGGTCGCCGCCGCCACCGCCGCCGGTGAGTCGCAACTCGCCCTGCGCGAAGGAGAGGCGACCGTGCCCCGGCTTGCCCGGCTCGGCTCGGACAGCGCGCTGGTCCCGCCGGGCGACGGCACCGCATGGCGACTGGACACCAGCGGCGCGGGCACCCTGGAGAACCTCGCGCTGCTGCCCTGGCCCGCGGCCGAGGCACCGCTGACCCCCGGTCAGGTGCGTATCGAGGTGCGCGCCGCAGGGCTCAACTTCCGTGACGTGCTCGGCGCGCTCGGCATGTACCCCGGGGAGCTGACGCTCGGCGCCGAGGGGGCCGGTGTGATCACCGACGTGGGCGCCGACGTGACCGGCCTCGCCGTCGGCGACCGTGTGATGGGGCTCTTCCCGAGCGGCCTCGGACCGGTCTGCGTCGCCGACGCCCACACCGTCGTACGGATGCCCGCCGACTGGACCTTCGAGCAGGCCGCCGCGGTGCCCGTCGCCTTCGCCACCGCCTACTACGGCCTGGTCGACATGGGCGGCCTGACCTCCGGCGAGTCCGTCCTCGTGCACGCCGCCGCGGGCGGCGTGGGCATGGCCGCCGTACAGCTGGCCCGGCACCTGGGCGCGGAGGTCTTCGCCACCGCGAGCGAGGGCAAGTGGGACGCGGTACGCGACCTCGGCGTGCCCGACGACCACCTCGCGTCCTCCCGTGACCTGGGCTTCGAGGAGAAGTTCCGCACCGTCACCGATGGGCGCGGCGTGGACGTCGTACTCGACTCGCTCGCCCGCGCATACGTCGACGCCTCGCTGCGGCTGCTGCCGCGCGGCGGCCGGTTCGTCGAGATGGGCAAGACCGACATCCGCGACGCGGCGCAGGTCGCGACCGCGCACTTCGCCGTCCGCTACCGGGCGTTCGACATCGTGGACGCCGGGCCGCGGCGCATCGGCGAGATCCTCGCCGAGATCGTGGACCTCTTCGAGCGGGGCGCCCTCACGCACCTGCCCCGCCGCGTCTGGGACCTGCGGCGCGCACCGGACGCCTTCCGGTTCATGAGCCGGGCCCGCCACGTCGGCAAGATCGTCCTGACGGTGCCCCGGCGCCCCGACCCCGCGCACACCGTGCTGATCACCGGCGGCACCGGAACCCTCGGCGGGATGCTCGCCCGGCACCTGGTGACCGCGCGCGGCGCCCGGCACCTGACGCTGCTCAGCCGGCGCGGTCCCGACGCGCCCGGAGCGGCCGAGCTGACCGCCGAGCTGACCGCGGCCGGTGCCCAGGTGACCGTGGTGGCCTGCGACGTCGCCGACCGGGCCCGCCTCGCGGAGGTACTCGACTCCCTCCCCGCCGAGCACCCGCTCGGCACCGTCGTCCACACGGCGGGCGACCTGGACGACGGCGTCTTCGACGCGCTGACCCCGGAGCGGCTCGCCCGGGTGCTGCGGCCCAAGGCCGAAGGCGCCCTGAACCTCCATGAGTTGACGCGGAACATGGACCTGGCCGAGTTCGTACTCTTCTCCGGGGCGGCCGGAGTGCTCGGCAACCCCGGCCAGTCCAACTACGCCGCCGCCAGCTCCTTCCTCGACGCCCTCGCCCAGCACCGCAGGGCGCGAGGGCTGCCGGGCACCTCCATGGCCTGGGGCTACTGGGAGCAGGCCACCGGCCTCACCAAGCACCTGAGCGAGGGGGACACCGGGCGGATGGCCCGCGGCGGACTGCTCCCTATCCCCTCCGCGGACGGGCTCGCCCTCTTCGACGTGGCCCGTGGCGCCGACGAACCACTCCAAGTACCGATGCGTCTCGACCTCGACGCGTTGCGCGCCCAGGCCGAGTCGGGTGACGGCCATCCGCTCCACCGCGGCCTGCTGAGCAGCGTGCCGCGGACGGTGGCGGCCACCGCCGCGCCGGACAGCCGGAGCCTCGACCGGCTCACCGACCTGCCGGACGACGAACAGCTCGCCACGCTCCTCGAACTCGTCTGCGCGCAGGTCGGATCCGTCCTCGTCACCGACCCGGCGACCATCGGCGCCGACACCGGCTTCGTCGAGCTGGGCCTCGACTCGCTGACCGCGGTGGAACTCCGCAACCGGCTGAGCCGCGCCACCGGCCTGCGGCTCCCCGTCACCCTGGTCTTCGACCACCCGGCACCGGGCGCGCTCGCCACGTATCTGCGGCGGCGGCTCACCACGGGGCGCGAGCGCGCGACCGGAACGGACGCGGCCACGGAGCCCCAAACCACCCCCTCGCAAACGACCGCGGCCTCCGCAACCGCTCCGGCCGCGCCACAGGCGACCCCTGCCCCCGCCCCTCCGGCTGCGGCCCAGGCGGGCCCTGTCCCCGCCGCTCCGGCTGCCGCTACGCAGGCCGTCTCCGCCGTCTCCGCCGCCACCGAGCCCGTCTCCGCCGCTCCGGCCTCGGCACCGGCCGCATCGCTGGCCCCCGCACCGGCCGCGCGCCCGGCCGCATCCTCGGCCTCGGCACCGGCCGCGTCGCCGTCCCTGGTACCGGCCGCGCCCCCGACCCCGACACCGGCAACCCAGCCGGCGGCCCCGCCACACCGCCTCCTCCTCGCCGAGGCCGGTCTGGAAGATCTCGGCGCCGTCCTGGAGTTCGGGTGTCGTGACGTGGGCGCGCTTATTGATCTTGCTGCCGGTCATCAGGTGCTGATCGTGCACGGTGTGACCGGTGACAAGGAGGTCGTCGACGCGGCAGAGCGGCGTATCGGTGAGATCTCCGAGGGCGGCGGGCGTGGGGCGCGAGGGCGCGTGGCCGTGTTCCATTGGAGCGGGTCGCTCGAACCGTTTCCGGGTCAGTACGACCTGGCGTACGGAATGGACAGCTGCTACCGCGTCGAGGACAAGCAGGCGCTCTTCGCCCGCCTGGACGCGGCGGTTGTGGACGGCGGGCAGGTTCTCCTCGTCGATTATCTGTGCACGTTGAGCGGTGACCTGGTCGACCCCGCCGCCGGGATCAGCGTCCCCACCGCGCGCACCTGGTCCGACGTGTTCGCCCGCAACCGCTTCGTGATCGAGGAGCAGATTCCGTACGACCCCGAGGCAGCCGATTCCCCTCTTGATCCCGATCTGGCCGAAGCGCTGCGCCACGGCTGGATCCGGCACCGCCTGTTCCGCCTGCGCAAGCAGACCTCCGCCACCGCGGAGGACCGCCTGCGGACCAACCGGGCACACCTGGCCGAGACCACCGCGCAGCCGCGCGCCACGCGGAGCTGAAGGAGAAACAGAGTCCATGTCGTCCCACGTCAAGCAGACGCTGTCGGAACTCGCGGCCCGTGTCCTCGGCGCCGCCCCCGAGCGGGTCGCCCACGCCTCCTTCCAGGACCTCGGCCTGACCCTGGCCACCACCGTGGCGCTCACCGAGGAGGTCAACGCCCGGTTCGGCACGGCACTGCCGACCAGCGCGGTCTCCGAGGCCGGTGACCTCGACCGGCTCGCCGAGCGCGTCGCCGCCCACCTCGACCGGCAGGCCCCGCCGGAGGCCGTCGCGGTCATCGGCATGCACTGCCGCACCGCCGGCGCCCAGAACCCCGACGAGCTGTGGCAGGTGATCAGCGAGGGCCAGGACCGCACCACCGAGGTCGACGACCCGGTCGCCCTCTCGCTGATCGAGGAGCACTTCCCGGACGTCGCCCCGCCCCGCTACGGCGCCATGTCCGGCAGCGAGCACTTCGACCCGGCCTTCTTCCGCATCGCCCCGCGCGAGGCCGCCGCCATGGACGCCGCCCAGCGCGTCCTGCTCGAATCCTGCTACCACGCCCTGGAGGACGCGGCCCTGGATGCCTCGGCGCTGCGCGGCCGCGCCGTGGCGACCATCGTCGGCAGCACCGGCCTCGCGCCGCAGGCGGAGTACTCCGCGCACGCCCTGATGGGCTCCGACACCAGCATCATGGCGGCCCGCCTCGCCTACCAACTCGACCTGAGCGGACCGGCGATGACGGTCGACACCGCCTGTTCGTCCTCGCTCGTCGCCGTCGACATCGCCCGCAGGCTCCTCCTCGACGGCGAGGCGGACCTCGCGCTGGCGGGCGGCGTGTACGTGGCCAACCACCCCGGCACCTTCGTCACCATGGAGGCCCTCGGCACCGTCTCGCCCGGCCGGGCCTGCCGCCCCTTCGACGCCGACGCCGACGGCATGCTCGTAGGCGAGGGCGTCGGTGTCCTCGTACTGAAGCGGCTGTCCGACGCGGTCCGCGACAACGACCGCGTCCTCGGCGTCATCCGGGGCAGCGCCACCAACCAGGACGGCCGGACCTCCGGCATCACCTCGCCCAGCTCCGCCGCGCAGAGCAGCCTCCTGCGGGACGTCTACCGGCGCGGCGGCGTCGACATGGGACGCCTGCGCTACGTCGAGGCGCACGGCACAGGCACCAGCCTCGGCGACCCCATCGAGGTGCACGGACTCACCGAGGCGTTCGCGGAGTTCACCGACCGCAAGCAGTTCTGCGCGATCGGCTCGGTCAAGGCCAACATCGGCCACACCATGGGCGCCGCCGGTGTCCTCGGCGCCATCAAGGTGCTGCTGTGCATGCGCCACGGCAAGCTCCCCCCGGCCGCGAACTTCCGCACCGAGAACAAGCACGCCGACTTCGAGGAGAGCCCGGTCTACGTCAGCCGCGAGCTCGCCGACTGGACTCCGGACGGCGCCTCCCCCCGGGTGGCCGGCGTGAGCTCCTTCGGCTACAGCGGCACCAACGCCCACGTGATCATCGAGGAGTACACCGCTCCCGGCGCTCGGGCCCGCGCCGTGCCAGGCCGCCGCCAGTTGGTGCCGCTCTCCGCGAAGAGCCAGTCTCAACTGCGGCAAAAGGCGAGTGAGTTGGCGTGCCACCTGCGTCGGGCCGAGCTCGGTGACGATGCGCTGCTCGACGTGGCGTACACGCTCCAGGTGGGCCGCGAGGCCTTCGCCGAGCGGCTCGCCGTGACCGCCGACTCGATGACCGAACTGCTCGAACGCCTCGACGCCTTCGCGGACGGCGCCACCGAGAGCCCCGGCACCCACCACGGCCGGATACCGGAGCGCCGCACCGCGGCACGCCGGGCCACCGGCCGCGACGCCGACGACCTCGCGGCGGCCTGGGTCACCGGCGCCACGGTGGAGTGGCCCCGCCTGCACACCGGCAGCGCCCCCCGCCGCGTCGCACTGCCCGGCCACCCCTTCGTACGAGACGTCTTCCCGCACGCCTGGGCGGCCGGCACCGCGCCCGGAACCACCGGCCAGGCCGACGCCCCGACGCCCCAGGACCCGGCGGCCGTGCCGTCCGTCCTCGCGGAACTCGACGCCGCCGCCGACGAGCACCTGCGGTCCGACCCGGCGGCCGGGGACCTCGAAGCGGCGCTGCGCTCCGACGTGATGGTGCGCGAACTGACCCAGGTGTGCCGGCGGATGCTCTTCGCCTCGCTGCGCCGCATGGACGTCTTCGCGACGGCGGGCGAGCGGCACACCGAGGCGGAACTCGTACGGCGGCTCGGCGTCGTCGACGAGCACGCGGCGCTCTTCCACGGGCTGCTCGGCATCCTCACCGACGGCGGATACCTGCGCGCCGACGGCGAGGACCTGATCACCACCGACCTGGTCACGGAACCGGCGCCGCTCGCGTGGGAGCAGGACCGGCTGGCGGCCCTCAAGCACGAGGTGACCGCCGACTACCCCGAGATGGACGGCTACTTCCATCTGCTGACGCTCTGCCTGGAGGAGTTCCCGGACGTCCTCACCGGCCGCAGGAAGGCGCACGAAGTGCTCTTCCCCGGCGGCTCGTTCGACGCCGTGGAGGCCGTCTACCACAGCGACGGCGACACCAACGGCCTGGTGGCCGGGCTCGTCGCCCGCTACGTGCGGGCCCGGCGCGAACGCGACCCCGACGCCACGGTCTCCGTCCTGGAGATCGGCGCGGGCACCGGCGGCACCACCGCCAAGGTGCTGCCCGCCCTGGACGGAGCGGCCGGCACGGACGGGCGACTGGCGTACGTCTACACCGACATCTCCCGCGGCTTCACGCAGTACGGGCGCAACCAGTACGGCAAGGACCACCCCTTCGTGACCTTCGCCCCGCTGGACATCGAGTCGGCGCCGACCGGGCAGGGCTTCGAGGCGGGCAGCCAGGACGTCGTCCTCGCCTGCAACGTCCTGCACGCGACCCGGCGCATCGACGACACCCTCGCCCACGCCCGGCAGCTCCTCCGCCCCGGCGGCGTCATGATCCTGCTGGAGACCACCCGGGCGCAGGACTTCTTCACCCTCACCTTCGGCCTGATGGGCGGCTGGTGGGCCTTCGAGGACGACTGCCGGCTGCCGGGCTCCCCGCTGCTCAGCGTCTCCCTGTGGCGCCAGGCCCTGGAGCGCGGCGGGTTCCGCGGGGTGCGCAGCCTCTCACCGGCTCCCGTACGCGAGGACCAGGCCTACCAGGCGATCGTCGTGGCGGAGAAGGAGGGCGCCCTGGAGGGTACGGGTACGGGTACGGGTACGGGTACGGGTACGACGGTACCGGTCAAGGCCCCCGCCCCCGCCCCCGTCGTACCCGCATCCGTCCCCGTACCCGTCTCGGTCCCGGTACCGGAAGCCGTCGCTCCCGCCGCGCCGGAACCCGACGTGTCCGAGGAGGCCGGCGGCGGCTCGCTCCAGGAACTGGTCGTCGACGCCTGGCGCGAGGTCCTCGGCGTCACCTCGGCCCGCCCCGAGGACGACTTCCAGGAGGTGGGCGGCGACTCGATCCTGGCGACCCAGATCATCTCCCGGCTCAAGAGCGGCTTCCCGTTCGAACTCGACCTCGGCGAGCTGTTCCAGGCCCGCACCCTGGCCGACATGGTGCGGCTGCTGGAGGCCGAACTCATCGAGCGCATCGACGAGCTGCCCGAGGAGACCGTGCGCACCCTGCTCGCGTGACCCGCACCCCGCCCGCGTGAGACCGGCGAGACCCAGGACGCCGCCGACGACACAGAGGAGTTCCCCGCCCCCATGTCCCCCGAAGACCTCGCCACCACGCGCAAGACGCGACTCTCCCCGCAGAAGCGGGCCCTGCTGGAGAAGCTGAGCGGCGCGGCCCGCCCGTCGGGGACCACCGGCATTCCCCGGCGCCCCGCCGACGAGCGGCCGCCGCTCTCCTTCACCCAGCGCCGGCTGTGGTTCCTGGACCAGATGGTGCCCGGCAGCGCGGCCTACAACGTCCCGATGAGCTTCCGGCTCCGCGGGCCGCTGCGCCACGACGTCCTGCGGCGCGCCGTCGACGAGATCGTCCGCCGGCACGAATCGCTGCGCACCGTCCTGCCCAGCGAGGAAGGCGAACCCTGGCAGCGGATCCTGCCGCGGGTGAACGTGCCGGTCGAGCTGGTGGACCTCAGCTCCGACCCGGGGGCGCTGGACGGCCTGGTCGACGAGGCGGCGCGGCGGCCCTTCGACCTCGCGGCCGGGCCCCTGCTGCGGGTCACCCTGTACCGCCTCGAACCGGAGCTGCACGTCGTCCTGCTCAACGCCCACCACATCGTCGTCGACGGGTGGTCGCTCGGCCTGTTCTGGCAGGAACTCCTGACGCTGTACCACGCCTTCGCGGCCGGGCGCCCCTCGCCGCTCCCCGAACTGCCCGTGCAGTACGCGGACTTCGCCGTGTGGCAGCGTGAGCACCTCAGCGGTGAGCGGCTCGAACAGCAGCTCTCGTACTGGCGCGAGCAGCTCGGCGAGGGCACCGAGCCGCTGGAGCTGCCCTTCGACCGGCCCCGCCCGCCGGTGCAGACCTTCGAGGGACGCGATCTCAGAACGGTCTTCCCCTCGGAGCTGCGCACCGAGCTGGCCCAGCTGTGCAAGCGGGAGGGCGTCAGCCTCTTCACCGTGCTGCTCGGCGCGCTGAACGTCCTGCTGCACCGCTACACCGGGCAGGAGGACATCGCGGTCGGCTCGCCCGTCACCAACCGCACCCGGCTGGACGTCGAGCAGCTGATCGGGCTGTTCGTGAACACGCTCGTCTACAAGACCCGGCTGGCCGGGGAGCCGGACTTCCGCGAGGTGCTGCGCCGGGTGCAGGACGTGGTGAACGGCGCCCACCAGTACCAGGAGGTCCCCTTCGAGGCGGTCGTCGAGGCCCTGCAGCCGGAGCGGTACCTCAGCCAGAACCCGCTGTTCCAAGTCTCCTTCAGCTACCTGCCCGCCCGCGAGCTCAGCTCCGGCGAGGAGCTGACGGTCGAGGCGATCGAGGGCATCCGCAACGACACCTCGAAGTTCGACCTGTGGATCAGCGTCGTGGACCGCGACCGGGACTTCCTGGTCGAGGTGGAGTACAACTCCGCGGTCTTCGACGAGGCGACCGTCCAGCGGCTGCTCGACGGCTACCGGGTGGTCCTGGAGGCCGTCGCCGCCGACCCGGGCCTCGGTGTCGGGGAGCTGCCGGTCATGCCCGCCGCCGACCGCGAGCGCCTGGAACGGGAGTGGAGCGGCTCGCGGACTCCCGCGCCGAGGGCCGAACCGGTCGCGCTGCTCCACGAACTGGTCCAGGAACGGGCGGCCGAGGCGCCCGGCGCCATCGCGGTCAGCCACGACGGTGCACACGTCTCCTACCGCGAGCTCGACGGCCGGGCCAACGCGCTCGCGCACCGCCTGCGCCGCCTCGGCGCGGGCCCCGGCACCCTGATCGGGCTCTGCGCCGAGCGCTCCGTCGACCTGGTCGTCGGCATCCTCGGCATCCTGAAGTCCGGCGCCGCCTACCTGCCGATCGACGCCGCCTACCCGCCGGAGCGCGTCTCCTACCTCCTGTCGGACAGCTCCGCGCCGATCCTGGTGACCCAGCCGCACCTGGTCGACGGCCTGCCCGAGCACACGGCCGAGCTGGTGGTCATCGACGGGGCGACGGACGAGCGCGCCCCCGAGCGGGCGCCCGGTGCCGGACCCGACGACCCCGCGTACGTCATCTACACCTCCGGCTCCACCGGAACCCCGAAGGGCGTCCTGGTCAGCCACGCCAACGTGCTGCGGCTCTTCTCCGTCACCAAGGAGTGGTTCGGCTTCGGGCGTTCGGACACCTGGACCCTCTTCCACGCCTTCACCTTCGACTTCTCCGTGTGGGAGCTGTGGGGCGCACTCGCGCACGGCGGGCGCCTTGTCGTGGTGCCGCACTGGGTGAGCCGTTCCCCCGAGCACTTCTACGAGCTGCTGCGGGACGAGCGGGTCACCGTGCTCAACCAGACACCGCTGGCCTTCCGCCACCTCTCGGACGTGGAGCGCGGCGCCCTGTGCCTGCGGGTGGTCGTCTTCGGCGGCGAGGAACTGGACGTGCGCGGCCTGGGCCCGTGGTTCGACCGCCATGGGGACCACTCGCCCCGACTGGTGAACATGTACGGGATCACCGAGACGACCGTCCATGTCACCTACCGCCCGGTGACCCGCGCGGACGTGGACGCCGCCGTGGTGCACAGCCCGATCGGGGTGCCCATCCCGGATCTGAAGGTGCGCGTCCTGGACGGCTACGGGCAGCCGACGCCGGTCGGCGTACGCGGCGAGCTGTACGTCGGCGGGGCCGGTGTGACCCTCGGCTATCTGAACCGTCCGGAGCTGACCGAACAGCGCTTCCTGCGCGACCCGGACGGCACCCGCTGGTACCGGAGCGGCGACCTGGTCCGCTGGACGGCCGACGGGGAACTGGAGTACCTGGGGCGCGCGGACGACCAGGTGAAGATTCGCGGCCACCGCGTCGAACTCGGCGAGATCGAGGCGGCCCTGGCCGGACACCCGGAGGTGGGCGAGGCCGTGGTGCTCGCCCGGCGGGACGCCGAGGGGACGGGCGACAGGCGTCTTGTCGCGTACGTCGTACCGGACGCCCGCGACGACGAACAGGACGCCACCGACGCCACGGCACCCCGGGGCACGGAGTGGGAGGCCGTCTTCGACCGCGTCTACGGAGAGGGCGACGAAGGACCCGCCGACTTCAAGATCACCGGTTGGGACAGCAGCTACGGCGGTGGCCCGCTGCCGGAGGGTGACATGCGCGAGTGGGTGGACACCACGGTCGAGCGCATCCTGGCCCTGCGGCCCCGGCGGGTCCTGGAGATCGGCTGCGGCACCGGCCTGCTGCTCTCCCGCGTCGCCCCGCACTGCGAGGTGTACCACGCCACCGACATCTCACGGACCGCACTGGACCACGTACGGACGCGACTGGTGGAACAGCGCGATGAGTTGCGCCACGTGGTGCTGCACAGCGGCGGCGCGGACGACCTCGCCGCCTTCCGGGACCGGCAGTTCGACCTGGTGGTCATCAACTCCGTGGTCCAGTACTTCCCCAGCGCCGGGTACTTGCGGAACGTACTCGGTGAGGCACTGCGCCGCGTGGACGACGGCGGCACCGTGTTCGTCGGAGACGTCCGCAACCTCGCCCTGCTGGAGGCCTTCCACACGGAGGTCGAACTCCACCAGGCGGGCCCCGCGCCGAGCGACGAGCGGCTGCGCACCCGCGCCCGCCGGCGCGTCGCCCAGGACCAGGAGCTGGTGCTGCACCCCGACTTCTTCCGGGCCGTACAGCAGGAGGAGCCGCGCCTGGCGGACGTACGGACCCAACTGCGTCGCGGCGAGCACGAGAACGAGATGACCCGCTACCGGTACGACGCCTTCCTGCGCGTCGGCGCCCCGGCGGCGGCCCCCGCGGCCCCCGACGACCGCATCGTGTGGGCGCGGGGCGAGGACGTGCTCGCCACGGCCGAGCAGCGGCTGCGCGCCGAGCCGGACCGGGCCCTGGCGGTCCTGGACGTGCCCAACGCGCGCCTCGCGGCGACGGCCGGGGACGGCGCGGGTGTGCAGCCGGAGCAGTGGTGGCGGCTGGCCGACCGGCTGGGCTGCTCCGTCAGCGTCGACTGGATGCCCGACCGCACCGACGGAAGCTACACGGTGCTGCTGAGATCCGAGGACGACGAGCACGACCGGGTCGCCGTGGAGACACCCGCGCCGACGGGCCGGTGGCCGCAGTACGCCACCGACCCCGTGTTCAACCAGTGGGCGCGTGCCGTGGTGCCCGAGCTGCGCGGACACCTCAAGGACCGGCTGCCCGACTACATGCTCCCGAGCGCCTACGTCCCGCTGAAGAAGTACCCGGTCAACGTGAACGGGAAGCTCGACAGGGCCGCGCTGCCGGAGCCGCCGGCCGAGACGCTCGACGAGTCCGGTGACACCACCGGGCCCCGGACACCGGTCGAGCGGATCATCGCCGAGATCTGGACCGAGGTGCTCGGCGTGGAGCCGATCGGCGCGGGCAGCAACTTCTTCCGGCTGGGAGGCGACTCCATCCACAGCATCCACGTAGTGTCCAAGGCCCGCGACCGGGGCCTTGAGCTGACCCCGCAAATGATCTTCCAGTACGATACGCTCGCGGAGATCGCCGCAGCCGCCGAGGCGAACGGCACGGCGCGTGCGCGGACCGACGCCGAGGACGAGCCCGGCGACCGGGACACCGCCGCGCGACTGGCCGAACTCCGCGCGGACCCGGACGTCGAGGACGTCTACCCGGTGGCCCCGTTCCAGGAGTGGGCCCTGCGCAGGCTGCGTACCCCCGAACCGGGAATGTTCCAGGTCCACCGGCTCACCGCGGTGCCGCTCGGGATGGCCGACAAGGACGACTTCCGCAGCTTCCTGGAGACCCAGGCCAGGACCTACCCCCCGATGCGGACCTCCTTCCGGTGGATCGGCCCCGACCGGGCCGTCCAGGTGGTCCACCGGGAACCGCGGGTCGAGCTGGACTTCGTGGACTGGCGGGGGCTCACGCCCGCCGAACAGGACGCGGCACTCGAACGTCACCTCAAGGCGGACCGGGAGCGCGGCATCGAACCCGAGGAGCCGGGCGCCATCCGCTACTTCGTCGCCGACGTCGACGACCGCACCTGCGTCATCGTGGTCAGCCTGAGCTATCTGTGCCTGGACGGCTGGAGCTTCGACATCATCGCCAACCAGGTCGACCGCGGCCTGCCCGCGCTCGCCGAGGGCAAGCCCCTCGCCCTCGAAGAGGGCCTGCCGTTCAAGGAGTTCGTGGCGGCGGTGCGCGGCGCCGACCAGCGGGCGGCCGAACGCTACTGGCAGCGCGCGCTCGGCGGCCTCCCGGGCCCCACCCGGCTCTCCGAGCGGGTGCCCGGCAACGACCTCGGCACCGAGAGCGGATTCGGACGGCAGTGGATCGCGCTGCCCGACCGGCTCGCGGCCCGGCTGCGCGCGGTGGCCCGTGAACACCGGCTGACGCTGAACGTGCTGTTCCAGGCGGGCTGGGCGGCCACCGTCGCGGCCTTCGTCGCCGACGACGGGGAGCGCGCCGACCTCACCCACGGCGTACTGTTCACCGGCCGTTCCGCGGGACCGCAGGGCGTGGGAGACATGGTCGCCCCGACCCTGAACATCCTGCCGCTGCGCACCCGCGTCGACGCCGCCGAGCGACTGCCGGAGTACCTCGCACGCGTGCGGGACGAACTGGTCGCGATGAGCGGCCACGAGAACACCCCGCTGCACCGGGCGCTGGCCTGGGCCGGACAGCCGGACGACACCCTGCCCACCGAGAGCTACGTGGTGTTCCAGAACGTCGGCCTCGACAACTCCGAGCGGTTCAGCGCGGCGTACTACATCTCACGGATGGGGTTCCCGCTGCGCCTGGACATCTTCCCGACCGAGACGGTCAAGCTCCACATGTCGTACTACCGGGAGCGGTTCACCGACGCCACGATCACACGCCTGCTCGGCTCCTTCACCTCCGTACTGGAGTCGCTCGCTGCCGAACGCCCGCTGGGCATAGGGGACTTGATGGCGGCGGCCCGCCGCGAGCGGCCCGCGCCGGAAGGCCTTCTCACCTTCCGCGAGGGCGAGTTCGTCGTCAGGGACGTCTGCGCGCTGCTCGAAGAGGACGAAGGCGCGGCGGACGTCGGAGAGGCGGCGCGGTGACGCCTCCCACCGTGTTCATGTTCTCCGGGCAGGGCTCGCAGTACCACCGGATGGGCCAGGGCCTGTACCGGGCGGAGCCGGTGTTCCGGGAGACGCTCGACCGCCTCGACGCCGTCGTCCATGCGGAACTCGGGACGTCCGTACTGGGCAGGATGTACGCCCCGGGCCGCGGGCCCGCCGAACCGTTCGAGGAGCTGGTCCTCACCCATCCCGCGATCGTGATGGTGGAGCTCGGCCTCGCCGACACCCTCGCCCGGTACGGCATCCGGCCCGACCTGCTGCTCGGCGCCAGCCTCGGCGAGTTCACCGCCTGCGTCCTCGCGGGCGCCCTCGACGCCGAGGAGTGCCTGCGGCTCCTGGTCCGCCAGGCCGCCGCGCTGCGTGACGCGCCGCGCGGCGGCATGCTCGCCGTCCTCGACGATGAGGCGCTCCACAGGGACATCCCGCTGCTGCGCGAGCGCACCGAGGTCGCCGCCCGCAACTACCCCGGCCACTTCGTCCTCTCGGGCGCGCACGACGACCTGGCCGAGGCCGAGGAGCTGCTGCGGGCCCGCAAGGTCGTGTGCCATCGCGTCCCGGTCCCGTACGCCTTCCACTCGCGCCGGATGGACGCGGCCGAGCCGCTGTTCAGGGACATCATGGCGGCGGCCGACCTGAAGCCGCCGACGATCCCCGTCGTGTCCTGCGCCACCGCGGGCGAGGTCGACCGGATCACGGTCGACCACCTGTGGCGGGCGACCAGACAGCCCATCGAGTACGCGGCGACCCTGGCCGCCCTGGAACGGCGCGGCCCCCACCGGTACCTGGACCTCGGACCGTCCGGCACCCTGCACAACTTCGCGCGGGCCGGCCTGCCCACCGGTTCGCGTTCCCGGTCGATGCCGCTGCTCAGTCCGCTGGGCGACGACACCCGCTCCCTGGCCGCCGTACGAGCCGCCACCCCCCACGCGACCCCCGTATCCAAGGACGGCGTCATGAAGGTGTACGGATTCCCGGGCCAGGGCAGCCAGGCCAAGGGCATGGGCAAGGACCTCTTCGACGAGTTTCCCGAGCAGACCGCGGCCGCGGACGCGGTCCTCGGGTACTCCATCCGAGAACTGTGCGTCGAGGACCCGCGCCGCGAACTGAAGCTCACCCAGTTCACGCAGCCCGCGCTCTACGTCGTCGGCGCGCTGGCCTGGCTGCGCGAGCGCCGCGAGAACCCCGAGCCGCCCGCCTGCCTCGTCGGCCACAGCCTCGGCGAGTACGTCGCGCTGTTCGCCGCCGGAGCTTTCGACTTCGAGACCGGGCTGCGCCTCGTCGCCCGGCGCGGCGAGCTGATGAGCCGTGCCGGGGGCGGGCGGATGGCCGCCGTGCTCGGCCGTGACCTCGCCACGGTGGAGCGGGCGCTGGCCGAGCACGGCCTGACGGACCTGGACATCGCGAACCACAACGCGCCCACCCAGTTCGTGCTCGCCGGGCCCGCCGAACGGATCGCCCTGGCCAAGCCGGTCTTCGAAGGACTCGGTGCGCACTACGTACAGCTGAACGTCAGTGCCCCCTTCCACTCCCGCTATCTGCGCGACACCGCCGACGAGTTCGGCCGCTACCTCGACCGGTTCACGCTGCGCGACCCGCAGATCCCCGTCATCGCCAACGTGCACGCCCGGCCGTACGGCCCCGGCGAGGTGAAGCGGCTCCTCGCCCGCCAGATCTCCTCCCCGGTGCGGTGGACCGACACGGTCCGCTATCTCATGGGCATGGGCATGGGCATGGGCATGGGCGTGGGCCGGGGCGACTTCGACTTCCGTGAGCTGGGCCCGGGAGCGGTGCTGCGCAAGCTCGTCACCAAGATCAGGGCCGAGGCCGAACCACTGACGCCGGAGGAGCCCGCCGCCGAGGCCGAGCCGCGGTCGCTCGTACCAGCCACGACCCCCGAGGAAGCCACAGCCCCTGAAGAGGCCACCGCGCCACGGACACGGCCCGACGCGGGCCCCGCGGCCCTCGGTGCCGACACGTTCCGCGAGCGCTACGGCCTGCGCTACGCCTACCTCGCGGGCTCCATGTACGGCGGGATCTCCGGCGCTGACCTCCTGGTGCGCCTCGCCAAGGCCGGCGGCATGGGCTTCTTCGGGACCGGCGGACTGTCCCTGGACCAGGTCGAGGCGGGCCTCGACGCCGTGCGCACCGACCTGGGGGCCGACGGGCCCTACGGCGCGAACCTGCTCCACCAGCACGCCGACCCGCGACGCGAATCGGCGCTCGTCGACCTCTTCCTGCGCAAGGGCGTCCGCACCGTCGAGGCGTCCGGCTTCCTGCGGATCACCCCCGCACTCGTCAAGTACCGGCTCGGCGGCGGCCGGTTGCTCGCCAAGGTGTCCAGCACCGACATGGCGGCCGCCTTCCTCGGGCCCGCCCCGCGCCCCGTCGTCCAGGAGCTGATCGACTCCGGGCAGGTCTCCGAGCACGACGCCGCGCGGTACGCGGACGTGCCGCTGGCCGACGACCTCTGCGTCGAGACCGGCTCCGGCTGGTACGACGCCGTCGGCACCCTCGCCACCCTGCTGCCCACAGTGATCCGCCTGCGCGACGCGGCGGCCGGGGCGGGGCCGCGGGTGCACGTCGGCGCGGCGGGCGGCATCGGCGGCCCGGAGGCGGCCGCCGCCGCGTTCCTGCTGGGCGCCGACTTCCTGCTCACCGGGTCCATCAACCAGTGCACCCCCGAGGCGGACACCAGTACGGCCGTCAAGGACCTGCTCCAGGAACTCGACGTCCACGACGTGGCCCTCGCGCCCGCCGCCGAGATGTTCGAACTCGGCGTACGCGCCCAAGTCGTCAAGCGCGGCGTGTTCCTGCCCGCGCGCGCCGGAAAGCTGCACGAGCTGTGGCGCCGCCACGACTCCCTCGACTCCATCGGCGCGCCGACCCGACGGCAGATCGAGGAGAAGTTCCTGCGCGGACCGCTGACCGGGGCCGCCACCACGGGCGGCGACCCCAAGCGGCGGATGGCCGACGCCTTCCGCACCTACCTCGACCGCGGCTTCGAGCTGGCCCGGCGGGGCGAACCGGGCGGGACCGTCGACTACTTGATCTACTGCGGGCCCGCGATGGGCGCCTTCAACTCCTGGGTGCGCGGCACCGTCCTGGAGTCCTGGCAGTCGCGCCACGTCGACGCGATCGCCGAACAGCTGATGTCCGAGACCGCCGCACTGCTGCGCGACCGCGCGGCCCGCTTCGCCGCACTCTGAGCCGAGCAGCAAGGGAAGAGGTACGACCGTGAGTTCGCACGACGGCACCGAAGTATCCGGGAACGACATCGCCATCGTCGGCATGGCCGGGCGCTTCCCGGGCGCCGACAGCGTGGCGGAATTCTGGGAGCTGCTGCGGACGGGCCGCGAGGGCATCGCCCGGTTCAGCGACGACGAGCTGGCCGAGGCTGGCGTCCCGGCGGCGCTGCGCGCGGACCCCGCGTACGTCAAGGCGCACGGCGTCCTGCCCGACGTCGACCTCTTCGACACCGGCTTCTTCGAGTTCACCCCCGCCGAGGCGGAGGTCATCGACCCGCAGCAGCGCCTCTTCCTGCAGAGCTGCCACACCGCGCTGGAGGACGCCGGATACGACCCGCGCCGCTACGACGGACTGATCAGCGTCTACGGCGGCGCCGCGATCAACACCTACCTCCAGCAGAACGTGCTGCCCCGCATCGACCAGACCACCACCTCCGAGCACTTCAGGGTGATGGTCGGCAACGACAAGGACTTCCTGGCCACCCGCGTCAGCTACAAACTCGACCTGCGCGGCCCCAGCTACAGCGTCCAGACGGCCTGCTCGACCTCCCTGGTGGCCATCCACCTCGCCTGCCAGGGGCTGATCAACGGCGAGTGCGACATGGCGCTCGCGGGCGGCGTCACGGTCAAGCTGCCGCAGACGCGCGGCTATCTGTACGAGGAGGGCGCGATCCTCTCCCCGGACGGGCGGGTCCGCACCTTCGACGCGGACGCAGGCGGCACCGTACTGGGCAACGGCGTCGGCATCGTCGTCCTCAAGCTCCTGGACGACGCCCTCGACGCCGGGGACACCATCCACGCCGTGATCAAGGGCACCGCGACCAACAACGACGGCTCACTCAAGGTCAGTTACGCCGCCCCCGGCAAGGAGGGCCAGGCGGCCGTCATCGCCGAGGCCCACGCCGTGTCCGGCACGGAACCGGACACCGTCTCGTACGTCGAGGCGCACGGCACCGCCACCCGCCTCGGCGACCCGGTGGAGGTCTCCGCGCTCACCGACGCGTTCCGCCGCGGCACGCCGGAGACCGGATTCTGCGCGATCGGCTCGCTCAAGTCCAACGTCGGCCACCTGGACGCCGCCGCCGGTGTGGCCGGGGTGATCAAGACCGCGCTGATGCTGCGCCACCGCTCCCTGGTGCCCACGCTCCACTTCGAACGGCCCAACCCGGCCATCGACTTCGCCGCGACGCCGTTCTACGTCAACACCGAGACCAGGCCCTGGACCGGCGAGGGACCGCTGCGGGCCGGGGTGAGCTCCTTCGGCATCGGCGGGACCAACGCGCACGCGATCCTGGAGGAGGCCCCGCGCCAGGAGCCGTCCGGCCCCTCCGCGCGGGACGAGCAGCTGCTCGTACTCTCCGCGAAGACCCGCACGGCCCTGGAGACCCTCACCGACGACCTCGCCGACCACCTCGACCGCGACCCCGGCACGGACCTCGCCGACACCGCGTACACCCTCGCGATGGGCCGCCGGGCCCACCGCCACCGCCGGGCCGTGATCTGCGCCGACCGCGCCGAGGCCGTCCGCGCCCTGCGGGAGCGCACCGAGCCCGGCTGCGCCACCGGCGACGGCGAAGCCACGGGCGAACAGCGGACGTTCACGCCCGACGCCGGGCTGTCGGGGCGCGCGCTCCTGGACGCCGTGCGCACCGCCTGGCTCGACGGGGCGGACGTGGACTGGGCACGGTTCTACGCGGACGAGCGCCGCCGCCGCGTCCCGCTGCCCACCTACCCTTTCGAAGGCCGACGGGTCTGGCTCGACCCCGCCGCCGACCCCGAGGACGCCGGTGAGGGTACGCCCGAGCCCCTGCACCCGCTTCTCGGCGCCAACGTCTCCACGCTGGCCGAGCACCGCTACGCCACCACCTTGACGGGCGACGAGTTCTACCTCGCCGATCACCGCGTCGCGGGCGAGCCCATCATGCCCGCCGTCGGCCATCTGGAGATGGCCCGCGCCGCCGGAGCACTGTCCCTGCCCGCGACCGCGCCGACCGGCCCCGCCCTGAGCAGGATCTCCTTCGAGCGCCCGCTGTCGTTCGCCCAGGGGCCGCGTACGGTGCACATCCGGCTGTCCCCGCACGGCGACGGCGCGCGCTTCACGATCGCCGCCCCCCAGGACGGAGCCACGGGCGAGCCCGAGGTCTTCGCGCGCGGTGAACTCGCGGTCCCCGGCCCGGGTGAGGCCCCCGCCCCCGTCGACCCGGCCGCACTCGCCGAGCGCTGCCCGGAACGCCTCGCCGCACCCGAACTGTACGAACTGCTGCGGGCGCGCGGCCTCCACTACGGCCCGGCCATGCGGTCCCTGCGCGAACTGCGGCGCGGCGAGGACCAGGCCCTCGGCGTCCTCGAACTGCCCGAGGCCGCCTTCCCGGAGACCGGCCAGGACGACGCCTCCGCCTTCGTCCTGCACCCCTCGCTGCTCGACGGCGCCCTGCACGCCGTGGTCGGCCTGCTCGCCGCCCGCGAGGACGACGCCACCACATATCTTCCGCTGGCCCTCGGCAGGCTGGAGGTCTTCGCGCCCCTGCCCCGGCACTGCCTCGTACACGTCACCCTGCCCGCGCACGGCACGGGGGAGAAGCAGACCAAGGCGGACGTCGCGGTCCTCGACACCGAGGGGCGGCTGCTCGCCAGGCTCCGCGAACTGTCCGTCCGTACGTTGCGTGCGGACCGCGCGCAGCCCGGGACCGCCCTGTTCGCCGCCGCCTGGCACACGGCGGAAACGACACCGGCGCCCCTCCCCGCCGGGCCGCTGCTGCTCCTCGCCCACGACCCCGCCCAGCGCACCGAGCTGACCGAGGCCCTGCGCGCCGCCGGTGCCACGGACCCCGCCGTCGTCCTCGTCACCCCCGGCGAGGAGTTCGCGCCGCTGGACGGCCGCCACTACACCGTCGACCCGTCCCGCAAGGCCGACTTCGCCGCGCTCCTGGACCACCTCGCGGAGGCCGACCTCACGCCCACCGCCGTCCTGCACACCTGGTGCGCCGACAGCGATCCCGCACATTCCCTCGAACCCGCGTCGGACACCCTCGGCCCGCGCGCGGTGTTCGCGCTCACCAAGGCGCTCGTCGAACGCCCCGGCGGCCACCGCACCGCCCTCCTCGTCGCCCACCGCACCGACGCGGACGGCGCCCGCCCCGCCGAGGCGGCCCTCGCGGGCTTCGCCCGCAGCACCGCGCTGGAGAACCCGCGCCTGACCCACCGTCTGATCGGCGTCGACGCGGACACCCCGGCCCTGCCCACACTCGTCGCCGAACTGGCCCACCTGCACGACGGGCGGACCGAGACACGGCACAGCGGCGGCGTCCGGCGCGTACGCCGCCACCGGCGCCTCGAAACGGCCCCCGTCGAAGCACCGCTGCTCAAGGACGGTGGCGCCTGCCTGATCACCGGCGGCGCCGGCCGCCTCGGCCTCACCATGGCCGAGCACATCGCCGCACAGGCCGCCGCCCCGCTCGTCCTCATCGGCAGGAACGAACCGGGGCCGGACGCCGAGCGGCGCATCGAGGCGCTCCGCACGGCCGGGCACGACGTGACCTTCCGGCGCGCGGACGTCACCGACGAGGACGCCCTGCGCGACCTGCTCGACGCCGTACGCGCCGACCACGGAGCGATACGAGGCGTGGTGCACGCCGCCGGCACGCTGCGCGACGCATATCTGCTGCACAAGAGCTGGGAGGAGTTCACCGACGTCGTACGCCCCAAGGCGCACGGCGCGCTCCACCTCGACCGGCTCACCGCCGACGACCCCCTGGACTTCTTCGTCTGCTTCTCGTCCATCGCCGCCGCCTTCGGCAACGCGGGCCAGAGCGACTACGCGTACGCCAACGCCTTCCTCGACGCCTTCGCCGAACGCCGACAGGCGCAGGTCGCCGCGGGCCGCCGCTCGGGCCGCACACTCTCCCTCGGCTGGCCGCTCTGGCTCGACGGCGGGATGCGCCAGGACGAGAACGCCGTCCGGGCGCTGCGCCACCGCCTCGGCCTCGCCCCGATGGCCACGGCCGCCGGCCTCGCGGCCTTCGACGAGGCGCTGCGCCAGGACGGCGGCGCGCTCCTCGTCGGCCACGGCGACCCGGAACGCGTCGCGGCGGCGCTCGAACCGAGCCCGGTACGCCCCGGTCGGCAGCCACAGCCGTCCGCGGCCGGGGCCGCGCTGTCCGAGGCGGAGCTGACCGAGTGGACGGGCACCTTCCTGCGCGATCTGCTCGCCGAGCGGACCAAACTCGACGCGGCGGAGCTCGACCTGCGGGTGCCGTTCGACCGGTACGGCATCGACTCGCTGGTCATCACCCAGCTCAACGCGGAGCTGGAACGGCACTTCGACGACCTGCCCAAGACCCTGTTCTTCGAGTACGCGACGCTGGAGGAGCTGGCGGGCTACTTCGTCGCGGAGCACCGTGACCGCCTGGGTGAACTGGCGGGTGCGGCGGGCCGCGAGGCCGTGGCCGAAGCCGAGCCTCGCGCCACCGCGGTGGTGGCGGACGTACGCGCGGACCGCGAGCCCGCACCCGCCCGTCCCGACGACGACGGCGCGGTCGCCGTCATCGGGCTCACCGGCCGCTACCCCATGGCCGACGACATCGACGAGTTCTGGGAGAACCTCGCCGCGGGACGCGACTGCGTCACGGAGATCCCCGCCGACCGCTGGGACCACGACCGCTACTTCGACCCGGACCCGGCCGCCCGCGGCCGCGCCTCCTCCAAGTGGGGCGGCTTCCTGCGCGACGTGGACCGCTTCGACCCGCTGTTCTTCGGCATCTCCCCGCGCGAGGCCGAGCTGATGGACCCGCAGGAGCGGCTGTTCCTGCAGAACGCGTGGCACGTGCTGGAGGACGCCGGCTACCGCAGGGACGAGCTGTCCGGGCGCGCCGTGGGCGTCTTCGTCGGTGTGATGTACGGCGAGTACCAGCTCTACGGCGCGGCCGACGCCGAGCGCGGCGGCATCCGCGTCACCGGCTCGTCGTTCGCCTCGATCGCCAACCGCGTCTCGTACACCCTGGGACTGAACGGGCCGAGCATCGCGCTCGACACCATGTGCTCGTCCTCCCTGACCGCCATCCACCTGGCCTGCGAGAGCCTGCGCGGCGCGGAGAGCGAGGTGGCCATCGCGGGCGGTGTGAACCTCTCCCTGCACCCGTACAAGTACGTCTTCCTCAGCCAGGGCAGATTCGTCTCCGCCGACGGCCGGTGCCGTGCCTTCGGCGCCGGGGGCACCGGCTACGTCCCCGGCGAGGGCGTCGGCGCGGTCCTGCTCAAGCCGCTGGCCGCGGCCGTGCGCGACGGCGACCACATCTACGGCGTGATCCGCGGACACGCCGTCAACCACGGCGGCCGTACGAACGGCTACACCGTGCCCAGCCCGCACGCGCAGGCCGACTCCGTGCGCCGTGCCCTGCGCGGCGCGGGCCTCGGCCCGGCGGACATCGGCTACGTGGAGGCGCACGGCACCGGCACCTCGCTCGGCGACCCCATCGAGATCGCCGGCCTCGCCAAGGTCTACGGCTCCGCGAGGGCGGACGGCGGACGGTGGCCCATCGGCTCGGTCAAGTCGAACATCGGCCACCTGGAATCGGCGGCCGGTATCGCCGGACTCACCAAGGTGCTGCTGCAGTTCAAGCACCGGCGGCTGGCCCCCTCGCTGCACGCCGATGAGCTGAACCCGAACATCGACTTCGGCCGGGCCCCGTTCGCGGTGCAGCGGGAGGCGGCCGACTGGCCCGCACCCGCCGGTGACTCCGGTCGGGCGCCCCGCCGCGCCGGGCTCAGCTCCTTCGGCGCGGGCGGCTCCAACGCCCACCTGGTCCTTGAGGAGTACCCGGAAGGGCCCGAACGCCCCGAGGCGCCCGTGGCCGCCCAGCACTTCGCCCGGCCGCTGGTGTTCCCGCTCTCCGCGCGGGACCCGGAACGCCTGCGCGAGTACGCGGGCCGCCTCGCCGACTTCGCCGAACGCGACCATGTACGCGCCGTGGACCTCGCCCACACGCTGCAACACGGCCGCGAGGTGATGGAGCGGCGCCTCGCGGTCGTCGCCGAGGACGGCGCCACCCTCGTACGGGCACTGCGCGCCCACCGGAGCGGCACACCGTGCCCGGAACTCGTGTCGGGCGATGACGCCCGGCCCGCGCCCATGAACGACCCCGCCTTCGCCCTCGCCGCGCGGTGGACACGCGACGGCACGGCCGACTGGGAGGAGCTCCCCGTCGACGCGGGCGCCCCGCCGCGCCGCATACCCGCGCCGCACTACCCGTTCGCCCGCGAGCGCTACTGGGTGCCCGCCGCCGACCGGCAGGACAGCCCGGTGGCCGCTCCCGTCCGACCGCACCCGCTCCTCGACGCCAACGAGTCCACCCTCGACGAGATCCGCTACCGCAGGACCCTCCTGCCCGACGAGCCCCTCGTACGCGACCACCTCATCGAAGGCCGTGCACTGCTGGCCGGGGCGGCCTGCCTGGAGATGGCACGGGCCGCGGCCGCGCTGGCCGGACTCGACGGCGCGCTCCAACTCCGGGACGTGCTGTGGGGGCGGCCGGTGGTGGTCGGGGACGAGCGACGCGACGTCTTCGTCAGCCTGGCCCGTACGAGCGAGCGAGGCGGCCGGGGCGATGAACTGGCGTTCACCGTATGGACGTCGGACGGCACGGAACGCACCGTCCACGTGCGCGGCACCGTGTCCGCGCCCCCCGCCGGGCACCCCGGACCCGCCGCCACCGTCGATCTCGACGCGCTGCGCGCGAACTGCTCCCAGCGCCGGGACGGCGCCGCCGTGCAACGCGCCTACCGGTCCGCCCGCTTCGCGTACGGTCCGGCCTTCGACGTCATCGACGAGGTCCACTTCGGAGACGGCGGCGCACTCGTCGGCCTCACCCTGCCCGAGCCGGACTCCGCCGGGAACGGTGCGACGGAACTTCTCCCCCCGGCGCTGCTCGACGGCGCGCTGCGCGCCTGCCACTGGGCCGACCGGCCGGGTCCGGAGGAGAGCCACGACCTCGCCGTGCCGTTCAGCCTCGGCACGCTGCACATCCTGACCCCGCTCGGTCGGCTGCCCCGCAGGTGCTACGCCCACGCCGTCCCCGCCCGCCACGCCGACGCGGCGAGCGGCCTGCGCCAGTTCGACGTACGCGTCCTCGACGCGTCCGGGACCGAACTGGTCCGCATCGAGAACTTCGGCGGCCGCCACCTCGCGGCCGCGCCGCAGGAACAGCCGACGCAAGCGACGGCACCGGCTGACGAGGAGACCCGGGGGACCCCCTTCTTCTACGAACAGGTCTGGCAGGACCAGGACCTCGCGCCGGACGCCGCCGTCGCCGCCGACGCCGTGCTCGTCCTCGGGGACGGCGGTGAGACCGCACGGAGCCTGGCCGCGCCGGCCGGCGGACGGCGCGTCATCGACGTACGGGCCGCTACGGAGTTCCGACACGCCGGGCCCGACCGGTACGCCGTCGACCCCACCCGCCCGGCCGACTTCGAACGGCTCCTGACAGACCTTCGGAACGACGGCGTCCGCTCGCTGGACGTCGTCCACCTGTGGGGCCTGACGACCACGCCGGTCGCCTACGGACGCGAAGGCGCGTCCCACGAGGCGCAGGCCGCCCTCGACGGAGCCTTCGCGCGCGGGCTGCACTCCCTGCGCTCCCTCGTCCTCGCGCTCGACACCGTACGGCTCACCGGGCGGACGCGCTGCGCGTACGTCCTGTCCGAGTCGCGGCACGGGCCGCGCCCCGACCAGGAAGCCGTCGCGGGCTTCGCGCTCTCCGTCACCGGGGTGCTGCCGCGCTTCGAGCTGTCCACCGTGGTCTGCGCGGACGGGCTCGCCGACGGGCCCACGCTGCCGGGGCTGCTGGCCGCCGAACTGGCGCAGGGCGGCAGGTCGGCAGGCACGGAGGTGCGCCACTCGGCGGCGGGCCGCCAGATCCGCGTCCTGCGCCGGACGGACAGGACGGCCGACCGCGCGACCCCGCTCAAGCGGCACGGCACCTACCTCCTCACCGGCGGGACCGGCGGCATCGGCCTGGAGCTTGCCCGCCACCTGGCATCGACGCACCGGGCCAGGCTCGTGCTGGTCAGCCGCTCGGCCGACCGGCCCGAGGCACGCACGGCCGCGGACGAGCTGGTGGCGCTCGGCGGCGAAGTGCTGCTCGTGGCCGCCGACACCGCCGACGCGCGCGGCATGCGGTCCGCGGTGACGCGCGCCAAGGAACGCTTCGGGCACCTCGACGGCGTCTTCCACCTCGCGGGCGCCGCCGACCGGCGCTCGGTGCTCGAAGCGGACGCCGCCCGCTTCACCGAACTGCTCGCGGCCAAGGCCCACGGGGTCCGGCTGCTTGACGCGCTCACCGCCGACGAACCGCTCGACCTGTTCGTGGTGTTCTCCTCCATCGCCTCGGTCGTCGGGGACTTCGGCGCCTGCGCGTACGCCGCCGCCAACCGCTTCCTGGACTCCTACGCGGCACAGCGCGACGCCCGGGTGCGCGAGGGCGGCGCGGCGGGCCGTACCCTTTCGCTCGCCTGGCCGCTGTGGCGGATCGGCGGCGTGGACGCCCTGATGGGCGAGGAGGAACGCGCCGGGTACCGACGCCGCACCGGCATGCGGGAGTTCACCGGCGAGGAAGGCGTGCGCGCCCTGGACCTCGCCTGGCACACCGGCCTGACCCGGATGGTCCCGGCGATCGGCGACCCCGGGGCCGTCGACCTGGCGCTGGCCCCGCGCACCGGCGGCGCCGTGTCAGTCTCCGGGGCCCGTACGGAGAACACCGGTCCAGTCGCTGCCACACCGCCCCCGGCGCTGCTCGGCCGGGTGCGGGACCACGTACGAGGCATGCTCTCCGACGTGCTCGGCCTGGCGGCGGAGCGCATCGACGACCACACCGCCCTGGACGCCTACGGCCTCGACTCCGTCCTGGTCATGGAGGTCGACGAACACCTCGACCGGGACTTCCCCGGCGCGCGCGGAACCCTGCTCTTCGAGTACCGCACGGTGCACGAACTCGCGCAGCACCTGCTGCGTGAACACGGGGACGCGATACGGGTGCTGTTCCCCGCCGCACCACAGGCCGCCCCGACGGACGCCGTGCGCGTCGCGGCGTCCGTCGAGGAGCGGCCGACCGCCCCGCCCCGGCCCGCCCGCGAACCCGCCGCCACCGACGACGACATCGCCGTCATCGGCATCAGCGGCCGCTACCCGCACGCCCGCGACCTGACGGAGTTCTGGCAGAACCTGCGCCGGGGCCACGACGCGGTCACCGAGGTGCCGCGCGAGCGCTGGGACGCCGACGCCCACTTCGACGGCGACCACGCGACGCCCGGCGCCAGCTACGGCAGGTGGGGCGGATTCCTGGCGGACGTGGACGCCTTCGACTCGCTGTTCTTCCGCATCCCGCCGTCCCAGGCCAAGCTGATGGACCCCCAGGAGCGGCTCTTCCTGGAGGCCGCCTGGTCGGCGCTGGAGAACGCGGGCTACCCGCCGTCCCGCCTGCCGCGCCCCCGCTACGGCGGCCAGGGCCGCGACGTCGGGGTCTTCGCCGGCGTCATGTGGGGCGACTACGCCCAGCTCGCAGCCGAGGAGGCGGCCAAGGGCAACCACCACACGGTCCTCGCCAACCGCTCCGCGATCGCCAACCAGGTCTCCTACTTCGGTGACTTCCGCGGCCCCAGCGTGGTCGTGGACACGGCGTGCTCGGCGTCCCTGGTCGCCCTCCACCAGGCGTGCGAGAGCGTGCGCGGGGGCGAGTGCCGCTACGCCCTGGCGGGCGGCGTCAACGTATCCGTACACCCCTCGAAGTACGCCCACCTGAGCCGGATGCGGATGCTCTCCACCGACGGGCACTGCCGGTCCTTCGGGGCCGGCGGCAACGGCTATGTGCCGGGCGAGGGCGTCGGCGCCGTGCTGCTCAAGCGGCTCTCGGAGGCCGTCGCCGACGGCGACCACATCCACGCCGTGATCAAGGCGACGGCGGTGAACCACGGCGGCCGCACCGGCGGCTACACCGTGCCCAACCCGCAGGCGCAGCAGGCGCTCGTCGAGGAGGCCCTGGACCGGGCGGGCATCGACCCGCGCACCATCGGCTACGTCGAGGCGCACGGCACCGGGACCGCCCTCGGCGACCCGATCGAGCACACCGCCCTGCGGCAGGCCTTCGCCGGGACCCCCCTCGACCCGGGCAGCGTCGCCCTCGGCTCGGTGAAGTCGAACATCGGCCATCTGGAGGGCGCCGCGGGCATCGCCGGGGTGACCAAGGCCGTACTCCAGCTCGCACACGGCGAGTTGGTGCCCTCGCTGCACTCCGAGGAGACCAACCCGATCATCGACTTCACCCGGTCGCCGTTCCGTGTGCAGCGCGAACTCGCCGCCTGGCCACGGCCCGTCACCGAGGACGACGGAAGGCCCGTGGAGCACCCCCGGCGGGCGAGCGTCAGCTCGTTCGGCGCGGGCGGCACCAACGCGCACGTCATCCTGGAGGAGTACCGCGCCCCCACGGACCGGCCCACGCCGCCCGCCGCCGGTCCCGAGCTGATGGTGCTCTCGGCACGCGGCCCCGAGCGGCTGCGCGCGTACGCCGCCGAACTCACCGCCCACCTGCGCCGCGAGCGGCCCGGCCTCGCCGACGTGGGCCTCGCGGACGTGGGTCACACCCTGCGGGCCGGGCGGGAGGCACTGCCCGAGCGCCTCGCCTTCCTGGCGTCCGACCTCACGGACGCCGCCGACAAGTTCGCGGCGTTCGCCGCCGGGGACGCGGGCCCCTGGGCGATCCTCGGCAACGCCGAACAGCACACCGCGCTCGCGGACGTCTTCACCGAAGGGGCGGGCCCCGACTTCCTGCGCACCCTGGCCGCCGACGGCGACCCCACCCGGCTCGCCCGGCTCTGGGTCTCCGGTGCCTTCTCCGAGTGGACGGCCCTTGACGCGCGTACGTCCGCCACGTGCCGGACAGTACCGCTGCCCGGTTATCCCTTCGAGAGGCCCCGGCACTGGCTGCCGGTCACCCGCACCGCGGCTGCCGCCGCACCGTCGGCGCCGCGCACGTCGGCTCTCGCTCTCGCCGCCACCGATCCGGTCGTACGCGACCACGTCGTCGGAGGGAGCCCGGTGCTGCCCGGCGTGGGCCACCTGGATCTGATCGTCCGCGCCCTGGGCGAGGGCGCGGTGCGCGGCTTCCAGGACGTCCGCTGGACAGCACCGCTCCAGGTCCCGGACGGCGGCACCAAGGTCACCCTCACGACCCGCCCCGAGCAGCACACCGCCCGGCACGGCGGCCCGGCACTCGACTACCGGCTCACCGACGCCGCCAGCGGCGACGACACCGTGTACTCGCTCGGCCAGGTCCTCGGCACCGCACCGGACCGCCCCGAACCCCTGGCGATCGACGAGATCAAGGCGGAGTGCACGCGCCAGGTGACTCACGAGGAGCTCTACGAGGGGCTGCGGCGGCGCGGCCTGCCCTACGGCCCCCACTACCGGCGCGTCGCGCGCGCCTGGACCGGCGAGCGGACGGCGCTCGCCCGGCTGCGCCGACCGGAGCAGCGGCCCGGCGACGCGGGGACCCGCCCCGGCCCGCTCGACCCGGGCACGCTGGACGCCGCACTGCACCCGCTGGACCTGCTGCTCGCCGGGAGGGTGGACGTGGGCGCCCGGCCGCTCCTGCCGTTCGCCGCGGACCGGGTCGAACTGCACGCCCCGGTGCCCGCCGACGGCTGGTCCCACGTCCGTGACCTGGGATCCCACCGATTCGACGTGACCATCACCGACGACGAGGGCCACGTCTGCGTACGGATCACAGGTCTGGCCCTGCGGGAGCTGAAGGCGGCGCCCGGCATCGACTACCGGCCCCGCTGGGCGGTCGCGCCCCCGCCCACCCCACGGGAGAACACCACCGCACCCCGAGCGATCCTGACGGTCGCCCCGCCGGAGGCCGCGCACCTGACGGACGCGCTGGAGGCGGCCCACCCGGACACACAGCACGTACGCCTGGACATCGGAGCCGGCGGCCTCGGCGAGCGGGAGGTGGACGAGGCCCTGGCCCGCGCCCCGCACATCGACCTCGTGTACTTCCTCGGAGTCGGCGGCCCCGATGAACCTCCGCGGAGCGCGGCGGAATTGAGCGAGGCCCAGGACCGGGGCGTCGTCTCCCTGTACCGCCTGGCGCGGGGCCTGGACCGCGCGGGAATGCTCGACCGGCCCCTGAGCCTCAAGGTGCTCACCGCCGACGGGCTGCCGCTCGGCGAGGGCGACCGGGTGCGTCCCGCGGCCGCCGGACTCATCGGCTTCTGCGAGGTCGCGGCCAAGGAGTTCCCCCAGCTGACCACGGCCTGCCTGGACGTGCGGGGGAGTGAACTCGCCGACGTGGTACCGCCGTTGCTGGCCGAGCCTGAGCAGGCCAAGGTCCGCCCGGTGTCCCTGCGCGGTGGCGTACGACGCGTGCGCCGCCTCGAAGAGGTGGAACTGCCCGCCGCCCCGACCCGCTTCCGCGAGCGCGGGGTGTACCTCGTCATCGGCGGCCTCGGGGTGCTCGGCCGGGACACCGCCCGGTACCTGGCCCGCACCTACCGGGCCCGCCTCGTCCTGATCGGGCGCGGCGCCCCGGACGAGCGGCGCCGCGCCGACCTCGCGGCGCTGGAACAGCTGGGCGCCGAGGTGCTGTACGTACCGTGCGACGCCACCGACCCGGCGGCGCTGCGGCGCGTCGTCGACGAGGCCAAGGACCGCTTCGGCGCGCTGCACGGCGTGATCCACTCCGCGATGGTGCTGATCGACAAGCCCATCAGGGACCTCGCCGAAGCGGAGCTGCGCAGCGCTCTGGAGGCCAAGGCCGCCACGGTGTGGAGCATGTTCCACGCGCTGCGCGGCGAACAGCTGGACTTCGCGCTGCTCTACTCCTCCGCGGTCACGCTGGAGGGCAACCACGGCCAGGCCGGATACGCGGCGGGCTGCCATGTCGCCGACGCCTGGGCCCTCGGCGCGGCACACACCGCGCCCTACCCCGTCCGGGTCGTCAACTGGGGCTACTGGCACGCGGCGGGCGACGCCCACCGGGAGCGCGTCCTGAGCCGCCTCTCCGCCGTCGGTATCCGGCCGATCAGCGCCGAGGAGGGCATGGCAGCCGTCGAGCGGGTCCTGTCGGGTGAGCTGCCGCAGGCGCTGGTGGTCAAGGCCGAGCCGGGCATCCTCGCCGGCCTCGGCGTCGACCCGCACACCGTGCTGCGTCCGCAGCCGCGGCAGCGTCCCGCGGCGGCCGCGCTGGCGGTGCCGCCTTCCGGGCGGGGCGTCAGCACGTCGTACCCGGGGACCGAGAATGCCTCCGCGGAGACCGAGCGGCTCGCCCGGCGGCTCCTGGTCGGCGTCATGCGGACCATGGGCGTCCTGCACCGGCCCGGCGAGCGGCACACCCGCGACGGCCTCCGCACCCGCCTCGGCGTCGCCGCCGGTCAGGAGCGGCTGCTCGACCTGCTGGTCGATGTCCTCTCGCGCGGCGGGTATCTCCGCACGGAGAACGACCAGTTGGTGACCACGGACCGCATCGACGACGCCGAGCTGCGGCGCTGCGTCGAGCAACCCGCTGAAGTGGTACGTGAACTGACGGGACGGCACCTGGAGTCGGGCCCGGTGACCGCCCTCCTGCTCCGCTGCCTCGACGCGCTGCCCGACGTCCTGACCGGCAGGCGCGGCCACATGGACGTGCTCTTCCCCGGCGGCTCCTTCGACCTCGTGGGGGCCGTCTACGCGGGCGACCCCGTCACCGACCGGTGCAACGACCAGGTCGCCGACACCGTGCTGCGGTACGTGGAGGAGCGCCTGCGCAGCCGCCCCGGGGACCGCGTCCGCGTCCTGGAAGTCGGCGCGGGCACCGGCGGAACCAGCGCGCGCGTTCTGCGCGGGATCGCCGAAGCGGGCCACGGCGGCCACGTCGAGTACGTCTACACCGACGTCTCCGACGGATTCGTGCGGCACGGCCGCAAGCGCTTCGGCGCCGACCACCCGTTCGCCGACTTCCGCGTGCTGGACATCGAACGCGACCCCCAGGAGCAGCACATCGAGCCCGGCGGCTACGACCTGGTGCTCGGCACCAACGTGTTCCACGCGACCGGCAGCATCGACCGCACCCTGGCGCACACCAAGCAACTGCTCCGCATGAACGGCCTGTTGATCGTCAACGAAGGAGTCGAGCTGCGCGATCAGATGTCGCTCATCTTCGGCCTCGCCACCGGCTGGTGGCTCTTCGAGGACGCGGAGTACCGGCTGCCGAGGTCACCGCTGCTCGCCAGCGCCGCCTGGCGCGACGTACTGGCCCAGAACGGCTTCCGCAAGGTCGTGGCGCATCCGAGCCCGGACGGCGGTACGTACCAGTGCGTGCTGGTCGCGGAGAGCGACGGCCTGGTTCCCGTGTCCACGACCGTGCCCGTGCCCGCGTCCGTGCCCGCGTCCGCGACCTCATCGGCGGCGGAACCGGCGGGTGCCGAGGAACGCCGGGTCAAGGCGGTCTTCGCCCGCGTTCTCGAGATGCCCGAGGAACTCCTCGACTCGAAGGCCACCTTCGAGAACTACGGGGTCGACTCGCTGGTCGTCCTGAGCCTCACCAAGGAGCTGGAGCAGGAGTACGGGCCGCTCCCATCGACCCTGCTGTTCGAGCACATCACCATCGAACGCCTCGCCCGCCACCTCGCCACCCGGCACACCGACAGGGACGCAGAGGCCGAGGCGGCCGCCGAGGAACCGGCGACCGGGCTGGAGCAGATCGTCGACCGCCTCTCCGACGCGGAGGTCGACCGCCTGCTCCACCAGCTGAGCACCGTTCTCCAAGACCAGGAGGAGCAGCGATGACCACCCCCTTCAGCGCCGTCCTGATCGGCGAGGAGCCACTCCTCGCCGAGTGCGGGGAGCACCTCCTGACGCGGGGCCACCAGGTGACCGCCGTGGTCGCCGCCGACCCGGGACTGCGCCGCTGGGCGGCGGGGCACGGCCTCACCGTGGTCGAACCCGGCCGTGACCTCGCGCGACGACTGCGACCGCTGCGCTTCGCGTACCTGTTCAGCGTCACCAACCTGCGGATGCTGCCCGCCGAGGTCCTGGCGCTGCCCGAGCGGATGCCGGTCAACTTCCACGACGCGCTGCTGCCGCGCCACGCCGGCCTGCACGCCACCAGCTGGGCCGTCCTGGAGGGCGCGACCGAGCACGGCGTGACCTGGCACGTGATGGAGCGGGAGGCGGACACCGGCGATGTGCTCAAGCAGCGGGCCGTGCCGGTCAGGCCGGACGACACCGCGTACACGCTCAACCTCACGTGTTACGAGGCGGCGGCCGACTCCTTCGGCGAGCTGGTCGACGAACTCGCCTCCGGCACGCACACGCGTACCCCGCAGGACCTGACCCGGCGTACGTACCACGGGTTGCACGACGGCCCGCCCCGCGAAGGGCTCTTCTCGTGGCGGCGACCGGCCAGGGAGCTCGACGCGCTGGTGCGGGCCACCACCCTGGGGCCGCACCGCAACGTGTTCGGCCTCGCGCTCCTGGCCCTCGGCGGGCGGCTGTTCGCCGTACGGGGTGCGGAAGTCACCGCGTGCCCTTCGACGAGCCCGCCCGGGACCGTGGTCGCCGTCGACGGCCCGGCCGTGGTCGTCGCCACGACGGACCTCGACGTGCGGCTGACGGAGCTGGTCGACCTGGGCGGCGGACCGTCGGACGCGGGGGCGGCGCAGCTGCGCCCCGGCGACCGGTTCACGGAGCTCGACGACGCCGCCTGCGAGCGGTGGGCCTCCTCCGCCCGCGAGGCGCGCCGCCACGAGACGTACTGGCTGCGGCGGCTCACCGACCGGACGCCCCTAGAGGTGCCCTGGCCCGCTCAGGGCACCCGGGAAACGGACGGCGACGGCACGCCCCCCGGCGCCCGGACGCTCGCGCGAGCCGAGGTCCCGGACCAAATCCTCGCGATGGACCGTCAGGAGGCCACCGCCTGGCTGCTCGCCGCGCTGCTGCTGTTCCTCGCCCGCATGACCGGGGAACACCCCGGCGGCCACGACGTCGGCCTGCGCCTCCCCGCCCGGATGGGTGGCACCGGCCTTCCCGCCCCGCTGCTGCCCGACGTACCCTTCCGCGCCCCCGGGATCCAGGCGGCGGGGCACCCGCTGACCGCGCTCAAGGACGCGGTCGCCCAGCATCTCGCCGACCTGGCCCGGCGCGGCGCCCCGCTCCGTGGTGTGCACCTGCGTGACCCCCGGCTGCGTGAGCGGTCCGCGCTTTCGGGTGCCGCTCTGCCGATCGTGGTGGACCTGAGCGACGGGCGTGGGCCGGCGAGAGTGTCCGACGGGGCCGCACTGACCGTACGGCTCGGCGGGGCCGACGAGCCGCCCCGGAGTGTCTCCTTCGAACCGGCCGACCCCCGCATGGCGGACGCCGCGCACCAACTCGCCGACCGCTTCGGGCAGTTCCTCCGGACCGCCGTCGAACGGCCCGACGAGGACGCCGGTCTGCTGCCGCTCCTGAGCGAGGACGAGAGCCGCCAGGTCCTCGAAGCGTGGAACGACACGGCCGCCGACTACCCCAGCGACCGGTGCGTCCACCAGCTCTTCGCGGAGTGGAGCCGCCGCCGGCCGGACGCGCCCGCCGTCCGGTCCGGCGACACCGTGCTCACCTACGGCGGACTCGACCGCGCGTCGGACCGGATCGCCCACCGCCTCGCCCGCCTCGGCGCGGGCCCCGGCACCCTCGTCGGGGTCTTCCTGAACCGCTCGGCCGACCTGCTCACGGGACTGCTCGGGGTGTTGAAGACGGGCGCGGCGTACGTGCCGCTGGACCCGGTCTATCCGCCCGGCCGGATCCGGCACATGCTCGACGACTCCGGGGCGCTCTTGGTGCTCACCGAGTCCGCGCTGGCCCCCGCGCTGCCCCAGGACTGCCCGGCTCGGGCCGTGGAGATCGACGCGAGCGACGGCGAGGAGCCGGTGGGCGACCGGCCCCCGGAGGCCGCCGGGCCCTTCCCCGACCGGGCGTCCGCGAAGGACCCGGCGTACGTCATCTACACCTCCGGTTCCACCGGCCTGCCCAAGGGCGTACGGATCGGACACCGGGCCCTCACCAACTTCCTGTGCTCCATGGCGAAGGAGCCCGGATTCGGCCGCACGGACACCCTGCTCGCCGTGACCACCGCCTGCTTCGACATCGCGGGCCTGGAGCTGTACCTGCCCCTCGTCACGGGCGGCGAGGTGCACGTCGCCCCGGCCGCCACGGCCGCCGACGGGTTCGCGCTGCGCGAGCTGGTCGAGGCGTACCGGCCCACCGTCATGCAGGCCACCCCGGTCACCTGGCGCATGCTGATCGGCGCGGGCTGGCAGGGTGGCACCGAGCTGACCGTCCTGTGCGGGGGAGAGGCGCTCCCCGACGACCTCGCCGCCGCTCTCGTCCGCCGCGCGGGCCGGGTCTGGAACATGTACGGGCCGACCGAGACGACCATCTGGTCCTCCGTCGACCGGGTGGAGGCCGGACGTCCGGTCACCATCGGCCGCCCGCTGGCCAACACGCGGATGTACGTCCTGGACAAGCGGCTGCGGCCGGTGCCACCTGGCGTCCCCGGCGAGCTGTACATCGGCGGCGACGGGGTGGCCGAGGGCTACCACCGGCGGCCCGAGCTCACCGCGGAGAAGTTCCTCGACGACCCCTTCGCGCCCGGCCGCGTCTACCGCACCGGCGACCTGGTGCGGCAGCTGCCCGACGCACGTCTGGAATACCTGCGCCGCGTCGACAACCAGGTCAAACTGCACGGCTACCGCATCGAGCCCGGCGAGGTGGAGACCGTCCTGCGCGACCACCCCGCGATCGCCCAGGCCGCGGTCGTCGTACGCGAGGACGAAGAGGACGAACCAGGCGGCGGCCGCCTGGTCGCCTACCTCGTGGCCGACGGCGCGCGACAGCCCCCCACGGTCGCCGAACTGCGCGACCACATACGGGCGCGGCTGCCCGAGTACATGGTTCCCGGAACCGTCGTGGCGCTTCCCGCGCTGCCGCTGACACCGAACGGCAAGCTCGACCGCAAGGCGCTGCCCGCGCCCCACAGCGCGGCGGCCCTCGCCGGGCAGGCCGGGGACGCGGTTCCGCAGGGCGCGCTGGAGCGGCGGATCGCCGCGATCTGGGAGAGCGCGCTCGGCCTGGAGGGAGTCGCCGTCGACGTCAACTTCTTCGACGCCGGAGGCGATTCGCTGCGGCTGACGCATGTCGTCGCGCGGCTCAGGGCGGAGCTGCGCCCCTCGCTGAGCCGTCTCGACATGTTCCGTCACCCGACGGTCCGGGCGATGGCCCGCCACCTCGCCGACGACGGGACGGCGGCCGGGCAGCCGGCGCCATCGTCGCCGACGCACGGGCGGCAGCCGTCGGGCCGCGACAGGTCCCTGCTCGGAGCGCGCCGACGGAGGTCCGGCGCCGAACGCTGAGCCCGCCAGTGGCCGGGCAGCCGGCACATCTTTCAAGGAGGCATCGTGGAACCGACCATCGTCCGCTGCAAGATCTGCTCACTCAAGGACGGGCATCCGGGAGTCGTTCTCGACGACGAGCAGGTCTGCAATCTGTGCAACCTGGACGTCGCGGGTGATCTGCTCGTCAATTACAAATACACCAATGAGGTGTTCGCCGAATTCCAGGCCGCGCCGCCGAACCCGCGCGGCCAGTTCGACTGCCTCTTCATGTACAGCGGCGGCAAGGACAGCACGTACATGCTGGACAAGTTCGTCAACGAGTACGGCAAGCGGACTCTCGCGTACACCTTCGACGTTCCCTTCGAGAGCACGCACGCGGCGCAGAACATCAAGCTCGCGCAGGAGAAACTGCCCGCGACCTTCGTGGTGGACGCGGACGACGACAACATCAAGAAGATGATGCGGGACGTCTTCAACCGGCCCCGCCCGAAGAAGCCGGGACAGTATCTCGACGAGAAGCTGCCCTGCGTCTCCTGCCGCACCTTCTTCGTGATCCGTGCCATCCTGCACGCCTATCGCGAGCGCATTCCCTACATCGCCCTGTGCGCCGATCCGCAGCAGATCCTCACGATGGAGTCGAACGTCCGCGAAGTGGTCCGCGGCTTCTACAAGTCCTTCGGCCCCGGGCTCGCGAGCGAGCTGTTCAACGGCGAGATCGAGGAGATCCTCTTCGCCGAGGACGACGAACTCCCCAAAATTGTCTTTCCGTTCATCGCCATGCGGCACGACTACGACCCGGACCAAATGGTCGCGGAACTGAAGGAGAAGGGCCTCTACGCCTCGTCGCCGATGGAGACGCACTGCACGCTGTTCCCACTTCTGAACTACTACTCGTTCAAGAACTGGGACTGCATGTTCTACAAGCTCAACGCGTCGAGCTACACCCGGGCGGTGAGCCGCAACAAGGACTACGACCGTTCCACCTTCAGCATCAAGTTCCCGCGCTCCCTGAACCTGCCCGACGTCGAGGAACGCCTCAAGCAGGTGGTCCTGGAGATCGGCGCGGGCGAGGGGGACCGCGAGCAGCACCGCGCGGCGCTGGTGGAGCTGTTCAAACAGATGGACACCACCGACGACGGAGCCGCATTCATCGCCGAGACGTTCCTGGACATGCGCAAGGTCGCCGCGGACCTCGGTATCAAGGTGGGTTGAGGAGAACAGATGAACGACCAGCGAATAGAGCAGGGCACGGGTGCGGAGCGGACGGATCCGGGCCCGGAGGTCAGGGACGCGGACATCGCGATCGTCGGGCTCGCCTGCCGGTTCCCCGGCGCCGACACCCCCGACAAGTTCTGGCGCGTGCTCAGCGAGGGCCGCGAGACCCTCACCTACTTCTCCGACGAACAGCTGCGCGCGGCCGGAGTGAGCGAACGGCTCCTGACCGACGAGCGCTATGTGAAGGCCGGTCAGATCGTCGAGGACGCCGACAAGTTCGACGCCGGGCTCTTCGGCATCACCCAGGACGAGGCGGAGCTGATCGACCCGCAGCAGCGCCAGTTCCTGGAGTGCGCGCTCCAGGCCCTGGAACACTCGGGGTACGACCCGCACCGCGACGACCAGCAGATCGGTGTCTACGCCGGCGTCGGCATGAACACCTACCTGCTGCACAACCTCGGCGAGCGCTACCGCACCGCGTCGTCCGTGGACCGCTACCGCATGATGATCACCAACGACAAGGACTTCGTCGCCACCCGCACCTCGTACAAGCTGAACCTGCGGGGCCCCAGCGTCAGCACGAACACCGCCTGCTCGACCTCGCTGGTGGCCGTGCACCTGGCCTGCCTCAGCCTGCTCTCCGGCGACTGCACCATGGCCCTGGCAGGCGCCGCCCACATCCAGGCCGACCAGGGCGAGGGCTACCTCCACCAGGAGGGCATGATCTTCTCGCCCGACGGCCACTGCCGCGCCTTCGACGCCAAGGCGCAGGGCACCGTCATCGGCAACGGCGTCGGTGTCGTGGTCCTCAAGCGTCTGAGCGACGCGCTGGCCGACGGCGACACCGTCCACGCCGTCATCAAGGGCACCGCCGTCAACAACGACGGCTCGGACAAGACCGGTTACACCGCGCCGAGCGTGCGGGGGCAGGCCGCCGTCATCGCGGAGGCCCAGCAGATCGCCGACTGCGCCCCGGAGACCATCTCGTACGTGGAGGCGCACGGCACCGCCACCCCGCTCGGCGACCCGATCGAGATCGCCGCGCTGAACCAGGCGTTCGGCCGCGACGGCGCCACGCTCGCCCCCGCGTCCTGCGCGATCGGCTCGGTCAAGACCAACGTCGGCCACCTGGACACGGCCGCCGGCATGGCGGGCCTGATCAAGACGGTCCTGATGCTGAGGAACCGCACCCTGGTCCCCAGCCTCTGCTTCGACTCGCCCAACCCGGAGATCGACTTCGCGGCCGGGCCGTTCCACGTCGGCACCGAGACCAAGGAGTGGCCCGCTGGGGCGACCCCGCGCCGCGCCGGCGTCAGCTCCTTCGGCATCGGCGGCACGAACGCCCACGTGATCGTGGAGGAGCCCCCGGCCCCGCCCGCCGCGCCCCACACCGACAGCGGCCCGCGTCTCCTCGTCCTCTCCGCCCGTACGCCCGCCGCCCTCGACGCGGCGACCGCCGGCCTCGCCCGCCATCTGCGCCGGCACGGCGACCTCGACCTGCCCGACGTGTCCCACACCCTGGCGGTGGGGCGCCGGGCCCACACCTACCGGCGCGCGCTCGTCGCCACCGACGTACGGGACGCGGCGCTCGCCCTGGCCCTCGGCGACGAGACCCGCCTCCTGAGCGCGGACCCCACCGCCGACCAGCCGGTCCTGGAACTGCTCGGCAACGCGCGGGAGGGCGCCCCCGGACATGCCACGGCGCTGTACGAGGAGAATCCGGCCTTCCGTGAACACTTCGACCAGTGCGCGGCCGACCTCGGCACACCGGGCGGCGCCCGTGAACTGCTGCGTGCGCGGAACCCGTCGTCGTCCTTCGCCGTGCAGTACGCCACGCTGCGGACGCTGGCCGGCTGGGGCGTGCGGACCTCGGTGGTCGCCGCCGACCGCACGGCGCTCCCGGATCCGGCGCTGCGCCTCCTGGAGCGGACCGGCGCGCAGCACGCCGCCGGGGCCGGACGGCCTGCCGTCGCCCTGCTGCCCGAGGCGTCCGCCTCCACCGTCGGCACGGCGTTCCTCCTGGACGTCCTCGGGCGGCTGTGGACCGCGGGGGAGGAGGTCGACTGGGCGGCGTTCCACGCGGGCGAACGGGTGCGCCGGGTGCCGCTGCCCACCTACCCCTTCGAGCGCCGGCGGCACTGGATCGAGCCGCACGGCAGCGCGGCACCGGTCGCGCAGGTTGCGGGCGAGACGCTGCGGGACCGCTTCGAGGGGAAGTCGGACGCGGAGAAGACCGCCCTGCTCACCGGGTTCATCCGGCAGGAGATCGCCGCGGTACTCGGCACACCGGACCCACGCACCGTGGACCTGGACACCAACCTGTTCGACATGGGCCTGGACTCGCTGATCCTGATCGAGGTCATCGCCGAACTCGGCGAGGAACTGGCCCACCCGGTGCGCTCGTCGGCGTTCGTCGAGTACCCCACGGTGCGGTCTTTCGTCAGCGACCTCTGCGGTGAGCTGGGCATCAGCCAGGACAGCCCGTCGGCGGCCCCCGCCCAGGGCGCCGAGGGCCGGGTGTCGCGCCGCGCCCAGCGGGCGGCCGCGCGCCGCCCCGGGGGCTCGTGAGGGCAACACCACCTGGTGACCGGGCGCCACCTGATGACGGGTGCCACCCGGTGATCGAGCCCGCGGGTACCGGCCCGCGGGCTCAGCCGTCCTGGGCGTCCGCGACCCGGACGGAGAGCCCGTAGTCCAGCTCGGCCCCGTCGACGAGCAGGGCCTCGACGGCGCGGGTCGCGGGGTCGATGTCGGCCTCCATGCCGTCCCCCGTGTACCGGGGATAGCCGGAGGCGCCGGTCTCGCCGGTGGCCACCACGACGGCGGAACGCAGGACGCCGCGGCTGTCGCTGGTGTCGCTGCCGTCCCCGGCGAACTCGGGGACGAGGAGGATCTCGTACCTCTGCGGTTCAGTCTTCATGCGAGCGACGCTACTCGTCACGGGGGCGCCGGCGTTGCCACGCGGTCACCAGCGCAGGGCCGTGAAGTCCACCGGGCGTGGCCGCAGGGTGGCCGTACGAGCGGTCAACGACCGCATCCGGTCCGCCATTTCGGCGGCGGGCAGGTGCCTGCGGTCGCCGTGTCCGGGCAGCAGCCACTCGAAGCGCAGCCGTTCGGCCGTGCGGGCCAACGAGGCCGCCAGCTCCTCGACGGAGTACCAGGTGACGCTCTCGGCCACCTCGATGTCACCCGTCGAACGCGACCAGTAGAAACTGTCACCGCTGAAGCAGTACCGCTCGTCGGCGACGTACAGCACGCTGCCCCGGGTGTGGCCCGGCAGCGGATGGGCGAGGACGCCGTCGCCGATCTCGACGCTGTCGGTGCCGCGCAGGACGCGGTCGGCGTCGGGCGCGGCGTCCAGGTCACCTTCGTGGATCCACAGCCGGGCCCGGAAGCGGTCGGCGTACCGGCGGCCGTGCGCGGCGTGGTCCCGGTGGGTGAGGAGTACGTCGGTGACGGGCCCGACCCTCTCGTACCGGGCGGCCAGCGCCTCGCTCCAGCGCGGGGTGTCCACCATCATCAGGCTCCCCGAAGGGCGGCGCAGGAGGTAGGAGTTGGCGCCCGCGGTGCGCGGGGAGTTCTGCCCGCAGAACAGGACCGCGTCGTCGACGGGCAGGGGATAGGGGTCCCGCTCCTCTTCCAGCCGGCCGGAGGCGGGCCGGA
This sequence comes from Streptomyces sp. NPDC003379, assembly GCF_053589195.1. Lineage (NCBI taxonomy): Bacteria > Bacillati > Actinomycetota > Actinomycetes > Kitasatosporales > Streptomycetaceae > Streptomyces > Streptomyces sp. NPDC003379. The sequence goes on from NZ_JBSFRK010000003.1 coordinate 222,549, forward strand.
TGGAGCGGGTGTGGCAGGCGAACGCGGCGGCGTACAGCAGGCGTTCCTCCGCCGCGTCGCGCGGCTGGCGGAGGACTTCGGAGCGGCCGTCGACCTCACGGATCAGCTCGGGCGCGAGCTGCCTGGCGACGTCGCAGTTCGTGCAGCGATCGTCCACGGACCAACCGGAGGTCAGGGGCCGGGCGGCGGGTGCGTCGTCGGTCACGGTGGGACTCACTTCCTGCGGGGGAGGGGGCGGGTCTTCCCTACCAGGGGTATCCCGGCGCCGGACCGAAGTGGAAGGGGGCCGGGCACTTGTTTCCACGGGCGCAGGCCGCTCTGACGAGACCCCGTATGTTTGAGGTGCTTGAGGTGTACATGGCGACAAATGGGGCGGACCGGTGCGCCGCGACACGGCGAGTGGGACGGCATATGGCCGTGAGCTGCACGCCCCCTTACCGGTGCCCGCCCCGCCGCGTCGTACGACGCCAGCCGAAGGGGCCGGGCAGATCCATCGACGTTGTCCGCCGACCCGTGCTGCTGTGGGTGCGGCGCGGCCCGTGACGGCCGCCCGTGGTGAGGGACCAGGAGCGCTTGTTGATGTTCAGACGCACACCGGGAAGTATCCGAAAGCTCTTGCGGAACGTGAGTGGCATGGACTCCTCCTTGAGTCCCTCCCCGGGTACCCGGCGGGGGGCACCCCTCACGTGCCGCCCCCGCCCGCCCCCTAGGTGGCCCGTCGGGGTAAACCCTCGCCCAGGTAGGCCCGTTGGGAGGATGTGACGGCAGTGACGGCCGGGCGAAGCTGTCCGTGTGACGAAGATCAAGCGGAACACCGCCCTGCTCGCCGCCTCCGCGGCCGTCCTCACCCTCACCGCTCCGCTCGCCGCCTCGGCGTCGACGACCGCCACGCCGCCACGGCTCGACTGGGCCAAGTGCGAGGGAAGAGAGCCCGACCCCCGGCAGGAGTGCGCCACCCTCGACGTACCGATGGACTACGCCGACCCCGGCGGCAAGAAGATCGGGATCGCGATCTCCCGCATCCCCGCCGAGAAGCCCACGGCCCACCGAGGAGCCTTGCTCCTGATCCCCGAGGGGCCCGGCGGCTCCAGCCTGAACGACCCCTCCGGCAAGGGCCAGAAGCTGCCGCGGAGCGTGCGGGACGCGCACGACCTGATCGGCTTCGACCCGCGCGGCCTCGGCCGCTCCACCCCGGTCAGCTGCGGCCTCGGCCTCGCCGACCTGGCCCCCTCGAAGCTGCGGCCCTGGCCCGCCCCCGACGGCTCCGTCACGGAGAACATGGCCACCGCCCGCCGCACGTCGGACGCCTGCGCGCGCAACGGCGGCGAACTCATCCGGCACATCAGCACCGCCAACAACGCCCGCGACATCGACCGCATTCGCGCCGCGCTCGGCGAGCGGAGACTCTCCGCGTGGGGTGTCTCCTACGGCACGTACGTCGGCGCCGTCTACAGCCAGATGTTCCCGCACCGCACCGACCGCGTCGTCCTCGACAGCAACGACGACCCCGACCCCGCGCGCGTAGGCCGCGGCTGGCTCGCGGCGCATGAAGCGGGCGTCGAGGATACCTTCCCCGAGTTCGCCAAGTGGGCCTCGGCGCCCGGCAATCCGTCCCGCCTCGCCGCCACGCAGGCCGAGGTGCGCCCGCTCCTTCTGCGCCTCGCGGCGCGCCTGGACCGCGAGCCGATCCCCTGGCCCGGCGCGAACCCCGCCGAGCTGAACGGCAACGTACTGCGCCAGACCATGCTGAACGCGCTGTACGACACCGACGGCTTCCCGGAACTCGCCGAGCTCATCTTGGCCGCCCGGAAGGGCACCGTTCCGCCCGCGCCGCCGGCCCCGTCCGAGGAGGCGCTCCGACAGGTCCAGAACGTCACCGCGGTCGGCGCGGGCACCCTCTGCAACGACATCGCGTGGCCCACCTCGGCGGCCGCCTACCAGAAGGGCGTGGACGAGAGCCGGGCCGCATATCCGCTGACCGCCGGCATGACCAGGAACGCGATGCTCTGTGCCGCGTGGCCCTTCAAGCCGAAGGAGGCGCCGGTGCGGATCACCGACCGCGGCCCGTCGAACATCCTCCTCGTCCAGAACGAGCGCGACGTCGCCACCCCGCTGAACGGCGCCCTGAGACTGCGCGAAGCGCTCGGCCGCCGGGCCACCATGGTGACCGTCAACGCCACCGGCCACAACGCCTACCTCGCCAACGGAAACGAATGCGGCGACCGGACGGTCTCCCGCTATCTGGCGACGGGGGAGCGGCCGGACCGGGACGTCCGCTGCCCCTGACCAGGCACTTCCACCTGTGAAAGTCGTCACAAGTCCCGAACTGATGATCGGGGGCGGGTGCCGTCCACGCACCGGGTTCGCGTAAGGTCGCGGGTCGGCCGCTCACTCGGCCGACCCGAACCACGCTGTCACCGAACAAGGAGCCGCAGGTCATGCCGGCCAATGACGCCACCCAGGCGCCGATCTACCACACCCTCGTCCAGGAGCACGGCGACGTCGTCGCCACGGCCCGCAAGGCCGCGGAGGAGACCCAGCAGACGGCACAGGACGTCCTGGACTTCAGCATGCCGCCCCGGGCGAGCGCACCCGCAGACCCCGCTTCCTAGGCCGTGTCCGACCCGAGCCGTCTCCGACCTGGCGACGGCACCGCCTCGCGCGGCGCGCGGCCGGTCGGCGAGGATGGCGCGATGGATTACGACTTCTGGAAAGAGATCCACGACCGCGGCGGCATCCCGGCGGTCAAGAGTGCCCTGGCCGACCTCCCCGAGGACCTGCCCCCGCGGGAGGCGGACGCCGCGGCCGAGCTGGCCCTCAAGGTCATCGAGGAGGACATCGCCCGCATCAACGCCCGGGCGGACCGGGCCGAGGCGAGGGCGCGGGCCCTGGCCGAGCAGACGGCCGAGGTGAACCGGCAGCTCACCGCCGACCGAGCCGCCCGCGGAGCGGCCGACGCGTGATCGTGACGGGGCGTCCCGCCAAGGCGCGGACATCGCTGCCCGGGGGCATGCCGCCTCGCCGACGAGGAAGCACTCGGAGCTACGTCCGAGCCATCAGCCGCACCATCGCCGTGTCGTACCGCGCCTGCAGCCCCGCGTCCGCCGAGACTCGCAGGAGCGCGCCGAGGGCCCGTACCGCGCCGTCGTCGTAGCCGCACGACTCCGCTTCGAGGGCCGCGTTCTCCAGGCGTCGGATGCCCTCGGTCTCGTCGCCCATCCCCAGGAGCGCCTCGCCGATGGTGGTGAGCAGCAGCACTCCGGCCGCCGCCGACGTCTCCGAGGGATTGTCGAGGTCCAGCGCGGCGATGGCCGTCTCGTGGGCCGCCTGCCACTCCCTGCTGTCCAGCCGGTGCCGGGCGAGGTGACCAAGCGCGAGGCGTTCCGTGTGGCGGTCGCCGACGCTGTGCGCGAGTTCCGCCGCGAGCGCGCACCCCTCGGCGGCCTCTTCCGGGCTGCCGAGCGCGGCCTGGGCGAGCGACAGGTTGATCAGCGCGGTCGCCTCGCCGCGCGTGTCCCGTGCCCGCGCCGCGAGCACGGGCGCGGCCTCCAGATGGACGAGCGCCTCGTCGATGCGGCCCTCCTCGGTCAGCACCCACCCCAGCAGGGCCAGGACCCGCGACTCGGCGCGGGCGTCACCATCGGCCCGCGCCGCCTCAAGTGCCGTACGGAGCAGGGGAGTCCAGCCGTCCTGCACCCGCCATACGATCTGCGGCCACATCCCGAGGATGATCCGCCACGTCCTGCCGTGCAGCCCCGCCGAGTCCGCGGCGGCCGCCGCCAGCGTCAGGTCGTCCCGTTCGGCCGCGTACCACGCCATGGCCTGCCCGCGATCGGCGAACTCCTTGGTGGCCCGCGGCGGATGGAAATCCGCGGGCAGCGTGAAACACGACTCGTCACCGGGCTCGGCCGCGTCGGCGGCGGCCAGCGCGGTGGCCACGGTCAGGTCGAGCACCCGCGTCAGGGCGTCGGCACCGGCATCCAGGCCACGCGCGTACAGCCGTACGAGATCGTGCAGCGTCCAGCGGTCAGGCCCGGCCCGCACGACGAGGTGCGCCGCGGTGAGCTTGTCCAGCGCGGCCTCGGCGGTCGCCGGGTCGGTGTCCGCGAGGGCCGCCGCCGTGTACCGGTCGACGTACATGCCCGGGTGCCGCCCCAGCTCGGCGAACTGCCGCGCGGCGCTCGCGGGCAGCCGGCGCACGGTGAGCCACAGGGCGGCGCGTACGCCGGTGTCCTCCACGGCGAGGAGGCTCAACCTCCTCGACTCGTCGGACAGTTCGGCGCACATCACGCTCAGCGGCGACTCCGGCTGGTCCGCGAGCCTGGCGGCGGCCACCCGCAGCGCGAGCGGCAGCCCACCGCACAGCTCGGCGAGGCGCCGCGCGGCCACCTCCTCCGCGAGCACCCGTTCCGTGCCGAGCACCGCGGCGAGAAGGGCGGTGCTGTCGTCCGGTTCGAGTACGTCCACGGGTACGGGACGCGCCGCGTCGGAGGCGATCAGGCCGCGCAGCCGGTAGCGGCTCGTGACCACGGTGACGCAGCGGGCGCCGCCCGGAAGCAACTCCCTGACCTGCTCGGACGCCCGCGCGTTGTCCAGGACGACCAGGAGCTGACGCTCTGCGGAGAGGGAGCGGAACAGCGCGGACGCGGCGCCGGCCGACTCCGGTATCCGGCGCGGCGCGACCCCCAGCGCCAGCAGGAACTCACGCAGCACTTCGAGGAGGGACGGCTCGCCGGTGTCACTGAAGCCGCGCAGATCGGCATAGAGCAGACCGCCGGGAAACAGCTCGCGGTTGCGGTGCGCCCACTGCGTCACCAGCGCCGTCTTGCCCACGCCCGCGGGCCCGGTGACCAGACAGACGGGCGCTTCACCGGCGGCGGCCCGGGTCAGCGCGGTGAGCTCCGCGGCTCGCCCGTGGAAACCGCGGGGCATGCGTGGCAGCAGATCGATCGTGCTGGCCGGGAGGGAAGGCGACGGTGCGAGGGCCGCGCCGGGAGCGGGCAGCGGCGAGGCAGGCGCAGGCGGTGGAACCCGAGCCGCGGCGGGGCCGGGGGTCGACACCGATCCCGCCGTCCCCGCAGGGCTCCCCTCCCTCTCACCGGAGCCCTCGCCCTCACCCGCCCCGCGCAGTGCGACCGCGTAGGCGTCGGCCAGCTCCCGGCCGGGGTCGACGCCCAACTCGTCGGCGAGCAGCCGCCGGGTCCGGTGGAACCAGTCGAGCGCCTCCGTCCGGCGCCCCGCCCGCTGGAGCGCTCTCATCAGCGCGGCGGACAGCGATTCGCGCAGCGGGTGGGCGCCGGCCTCCGCCCGCAGCACGGCGGCGGCCCGGGCATGCTCGCCCATCCGCGAGTAAGCCCCCGCCAGCGACTCCACGGACGCCAGCCGGAGCTCCTCCAGCGCCTGGGCCGCGGCCTGCAGCGGCTGGCTCGGATACGCGCCGGTCAGCGCGGGCCCCTGCCACAACGACAGCGCTTCCTGATACATCGCCACGGCGTCACCGGGCGCCCGCTGGCTCCGGGCAAGCGTCACCAGCTCCTCGAAGCGGTGGGCGTCCAGCAGGGACTCCGGCATCCGAAGGACGTACGCCGTGCCCTGCGTGACCAGCTCGACGCCGAACATCTCCGCCTCGGCGCCGGCGAGCAGGACCCTCAGCTGGGACACATGTCCCTGGATGACCCCGCGGGCACGCGCAGGAGGCTCCTGATCCCACAGCGCGGCCGCCAACTGATCCACCGGAACAGGATGGTTGGGCCTCAGCAGCAGCGCGGCGAGCAGGCTGCGCCGCTTGGCGGGACCGAGCGGCAGCACGCCGACCTCAGTGGCGACGGAAACCGCTCCGAGCAGCCGGAACTCCACTGATGCAACTCCTCTGCGGGAAAAGATCCAGATTACCGGAACCGCACACCTGTCCCACCGTCACGCCGCAGGCCCCGGTTCCACGTCCTTCACTCCGGTTCACGGAGGCAACGTGGGGCACCCGGTCACCATGGTCCGCCGATCACCACCATCCTGATCGGCGGACCGCCGGAGACCGAGTCGTGCGCCGGCCGGGGAAATGCATGCGGGTCCTGATTCGGTCAGGATGCCGATGAGGGGCATCGGCCCTCATGCCACATGTCACACGTCACATGCCACGGTCTGCGTCGTTCCCACCCAGGAGGACCTCATGCTGGACCACACGCTGCCGCTGCTCGCCCAGGGGTACGCGTGGCTTCCCGACCTGAGCCGCCGCAAGGGTCCGGGGCCCGTACGCACCCGCCTGCTGGGCAAGCCCGCCATCGCGCTGCGCGGTCCGGCGGCCGTCACGTTCTTCTACGACGAGGACCATGTACGCCGCCGTTCGGCCCTGCCCGAACCCGTACTGAGCACCCTCTTCGGCAAGGGCGCGGTGCACACCCTCGACGGGGAGGAGCACCGCAAGCGCAAGGCCCTCTTCATGTCGCTCCTCCAGGACGCGGCGGGCGTCACCGCGTTGGCCCAGCGCGTCGGCGACGAATGGGAACGGGCCGGCAAGGAGTGGGCCGACCGCTCGCAGGTGACGCTGTTCGACGAGGTGAGCGTCCTGATCACGCGAGCCGTGTGCGCCTGGGCCGGGGTCCCCCTCACGGAGCAGGGAGACGGCGAAGCGCGGCGGACCGCCCACGACCTGGTGGCCATGGTCGACGGATTCGCCACCGCGGGGCCCCGCCACTGGCGGGCCCGGCGCGCCCGGCAGCGGCAGGAGAAGCGGCTGGCCCGTCTGATCGAGGACGTCCGGGCAGCCGGCCACGGCCCGTCGGAGAAGGGCGGTGCACCGCCCACCGTGGTGGAGGCCGTGGCCGCGCACCGCGAGGCCGACGGACAGCCGCTCGACCCCCGCACGGCCGCCGTGGAGGTCCTCAACGTCCTGCGGCCGACCGTCGCCGTCACCTGGTTCACGGTCTTCGGCGCGCACGCGCTGCACCGGCATCCGGCGCTGCGGGAGCGGCTCGCCGCGGAGGGCATGGACTACGCCCGGGCGTTCGCCCACGAGCTGCGGCGCTTCTACCCGTTCGCGCCGTTCGTCGCCGGTCTCGCGCCCAGCGACCTGGACTGGCACGGCGAGCCGATCCGAAAGGGCACCATGGTCCTGCTCGACCTCTACGGACAGAACCACGACCCCGAGCTGTGGGACGCGCCGTACACCTTCGACCCCGAGCGGTTCACCGGCCGCGAACCCGGCCGCGACGAACTCGTCCCCCAGGGCGGCGGCGACGCCGCCCAAGGGCACCGCTGCCCCGGCGAGGACGTCACCCTGGCGGTGCTGACCGCTCTGCTCCCGCGCCTCGCGCGGCTCGACTACCGCGTCCCCGAACAGGACTTGCGTATCCCGCTGCACCGGGTCCCGACCAGGCCCCGCAGCGGCTTCGTCATGACAGACGTACACGGAGAACGAACAGACGTGCGTTGAGAACGAAGGGAAGGGTGTGCAGCCATGACGCGTGCCGCGCTGTTCGATGTCGATGGAACGCTCACCGACACCAACCACCTGCATGTCATCACGTGGTGGGAAGCATTCCGCCAAGCCGGCCGGCACGTCGCGATGCACGACATCCACCACGCCATCGGCCTCGGCTCGACCGACCTCATCGCCCACCTGCTCGGCGACGGACGCGACCGCGACCGCGACGAGGAGATCAGCTCCGCGCACAGCACCCTGTACGGCACGTACTTCGACCGGCTGCCCGCGCTGAACGGCGCCCGTGAACTGCTGCACGCCCTGGACGGCCGCGGCTGGCGCATCGTCCTGGCGACGTCCGCGGGCGGAGCGGAGCTCGGCGCGCTGCGCCGGGCCATCGACGCGGACGACGTCATCGCCGGCATCGCCAGCTCGGACGACGTGTCCTCGGGCAAACCCGCTCCCGACCCCGTGCACCACGCCCTCGACATCGCTCGGTCCTCCCCGGACGAGGCGCTGTTCGTCGGCGACACCGTATGGGACATGCGGGCCGCCTCCCGGGCGGGCGTACGGAGCGTCGCGCTGCTCTGCGGAGGCATCCCCCGAAGCGACCTGGAGGAGGCCGGGGCCAGTGCGGTGTACGCGGACCCCGCCGATCTGCTGGACCGCCTGGACAGCGCCCTCCCCGCCGGGGAATAGGCGGGAGCAGACGCGGACCGACCGGCCGCACCCCAATGCGGCCGGTCGGCGAGGCGTGGCGTCCATGGCCGTTCCGACGCTGCGCACCCCCGGGCGCGTCTGCCCCCTCTGACCGGAGATATGCCCCCGGCTCGCTTTGCGGAGGAGTCTGTTTGGGCGCAGATTCGAAGGGCAGGCGAATATCGTGCTTCGGACCGGAGGCGCGTTCGCGGGAGCGGTATGTCGACTCCTGGTGGATGCCTGTCACCGGGGCGCCCCGTTTCCCGCGGTCCCTGTTGGCGGCACCGTTGAGGAGCGATTCACTGATGCTTACGGACCTGACTGCGTACTCTGCCCGTCGTCGTTCGACGACCCGGCACCCCCACAACGACGCACCCGACACCGCGGCGGAATTCGCCCGCCTCGCCACCCTTGAGGACGGCCCCGAGCGCGAGCTGCTGTGCGAGGAGATCGTCGAGGCCTGGCTGCCCATGGCGCACCGGATAGCCGGTCGGTTCCGGAACAAGGGCGAGAGCATCGAGGACCTGCAGCAGGTCGCCGCGATGGGTCTGGTCAAGGCGGTCAACCGGTACGAGCCCGGACGCGGCGCCTTCGAGAGCTACGCGGTGCCCACCATCACCGGCGAGCTGCGGCGCCACTTCCGCGACCGCATGTGGGACGTGCGCGTGCCCCGTCGCGTCCAGGAACTGCGGAACAAGGTCCGTGTCGCGCGCCGTGAGCTGCTCGACCGGCCGGGCAGCGGTCCCGAGCCCGGCATCGCCGAGATCGCCGAGCACGCGGGGCTCACCGAGGACGAGGTCCGGGACGGCATGGAGGCCATGGAGGGCTACAGCGCCCTGTCGCTCGACGCCGAGATCTCCTCCGCCGACCCGGACGGCTTCAGCCTCGCCGACACACTGGGGGCGCCCGACCCCGCGTACGACTGCATCACCGACCGGGAGGCGGCCAAGGCGGGCCTGCGGCAGCTGCCGGAACGCGAGCGGACCATCTTGTACCTGCGCTTCTTCGAGGACATGACGCAGAGCCGGATCGCGGAGGAACTCGGCATATCGCAGATGCACGTCTCGCGTCTGATCAGCCGCAGCTGCGCCCGGGTGCGCGCCGAGGCCGACGCCGGCCACGCGGGTGCCGAGCGCGCCCACGCCGCGTGAGCGCCCCGCTGACCCGGACAGGACGGCTCGACTCCCAGGAACGCGTGACCCATGCTGCCTGATCACACCCGCGCCCCCGTCCTGGAGGCTCTCGCCGAACGCCGGAGCGAGGGCCGGATCGGTTTCACGCCGCCGGGCCACAAACAGGCCCGCGGCGCCGATCCGGCCGTACGCGAAGTGCTCGGTGACGCCGCCTTCCACGGTGACGTGCTGGCCTCCGGAGGACTCGACGACCGGCGTACCCGGGGCCGCGTCCTCGAACGGGCCGAGCACCTCATGGCGGACGCCGTGCACGCCGAGCACACCTTCTTCTCCACGTGCGGCAGTTCGCTCTCGGTCAAGGCGGCCATGCTGGCCATCGCGAGCCCCGGCACGAAGCTGCTCATCGGCAGGGACGCCCACAAGTCCGTCGTCTCCGGACTGATCCTCTCCGGGATCGAGCCGGTGTGGGTCGAACCGAGGTGGGACGAGAAGCGCCATCTGGCCCACCCGCCGGGGGCGGAGGAGTTCGAGGCGGCGTTCGCCGTCCACCCCGACGCGCGAGGCGCCCTGGTCACCAGCCCGACCCCGTACGGAGCCTGCGCCGACCTGAGCGGCATCGCGGCCGTCTGCCACCGCCGGTCGCGGCCGCTCGTCGTGGACGAGGCATGGGGCGCGCATCTGCCGTTCCATCCCGACCTGCCGTCCTGGGCGATGGACGCGGGCGCCGACATCTGCGTGACCAGCGTCCACAAGATGGGCAGCGGCCTTGAGCAGGGCTCCGTCTTCCACCTCCAGGGCGACCTGATCGACCCGGAGATCCTGGAGAACTGCGCGGACCTCCTCGGCACCACCAGCCCCTCCGTCCTCATCTACGCCGGTCTCGACGGCTGGCGGCGGCAGATGGCCCTGCACGGCCACCAACTGATGGGCGGGGCACTGGACCTGGCGTCCGGGGTACGGGCGGAGATCGAGGAGATCGACGGCCTGCACGTGAACGACCGCGCCGACTTCTGCGGGCCCGGCCTGGCGGCGGACTTCGATCCACTGCCGGTCGTCATCGAGGTCGACGGCCTGGGGACCAGCGGCTACCGGGCGGCGGACTGGCTGCGCCGGCACCACTCCATCGACGCGCACCTCAGCGACCACCGCCGGATCAGCGCGCAGATCACCCACGGCGACGACCACGGAACGACCGGCCCGCTGCTGGCGGCCCTGCGCGAACTGGCACACACCCCGCTGATCCCGCGCCCCGCGCCGCCGGTGGAGGTTCCCTCCGCCGCCGAACTCCGGATGGGGCAGGCGATGCTGCCCCGCGACGCGTTCTTCGGGGCCGTGGAGGACGTGCCGGTGACCGAGGCGGCGGGGCGGATCGCCGCGGAGATGATGACTCCGTATCCGCCCGGCATCCCCGCCGCGCTCCCCGGCGAGCGGCTCACCGAGCCCGTGCTGCGCTATCTGCGCAGCGGCGTGGCCGCCGGGATGAACCTCCCCGACGCCAAGGACAGCGAACTGAACACCGTACGGGTCGTCGCCGAGTGAGGATCAGCAGGCCGCCGAGCAGCGCGCCGACGGCCGCGACGACGAAGGCCGCCGCCCGGTAACCGGCGGCGAGCGCCGAGGTGGTGGACGGAGCCGCCTCGGCGCTCGTGCGCGCGGCGGCGACGGTCGAGAGGACCGCCACGGCGCTGCCGGCGATGGCATGGCACTGATGGCGGCGCACGAACGCCGCAGCCCCTCCCTCTGGTGGAGGCGGCGGTGCGCCGACAGCCTGTGCAACCGGCACCCGAACCGGGGTGTCGTCGCTGCGGCGGCGGGTACCTGCGCTTCCACGTCGTAAGGTCGAAACAGCGCCGAGGGAACGGAGCACAGCCCATGACCGAACGTAATCCCCCGTCCCCGGGCCAGGACGGCCCGCCCGTGCCCAGGGACCTGCCGGACCAGCAGGCTTCCGACGAGAACGACCCCTGGGACCTGGACGAGCAACCGGCCGCCGAGGGCAACACACCGGGCGACGCCGACGCCGACGTACCCGACACGGACGAGGCCGGAACCGGCAGGCGCGACACATCGGACGCCGACGCGTCGGGCCCCGGCAGCACCGATCACCCGCAGCCGGACGAACCCACCGGCTGAGGCCACGCCCCCCAAACGCCCGGTGACCCGGGACTCGCCGTGCCCGGCGGCCCGTCATGCGCGACGCTGGAAGGACACGTACACCGGCGGCCGGAGGTGCCGATGGAGCCCGTGGAGGCGCTGGAGCGGATCGCCTTTCTGCTGGAACGCGGACGCGCCCCGACCTACCGCGTGCGGGCCTTTCGCACCGCGGCCGCCGTGCTCGGAGCGCTGGCCGACGGCGAAGTCGCCCGGCGTGCCGCCGACGGGACCCTGGAGTCGCTCAAGGGCGTCGGGCCCAAGACCGCGGGCGTGGTCCGCGAGGCGCTCTCCGGTGGCGTACCGGCGTATCTGGAACGCCTGGAAGGCGAAGCGGGGGGCCCGCTCACCGAAGGCGGCGCCGGCGCCGAGCTGCGCGCGCTGCTTCGCGGCGACTGCCACCTGCACTCCGACTGGTCCGACGGCGGCAGCCCGATCGAGGAGATGGGCCGCGCGGCCCAGGCCCTCGGGCACGAGTGGGCGGTACTCACCGACCACTCGCCGCGGCTGACCATCGCGCGCGGGCTGTCGCCGGAGCGGCTGCGCGAGCAACTGGAGGTGGTCGCGGACCTCAACACGCGCTGGGCGCCCTTCCGGCTGCTCACCGGCATCGAGTGCGACATCCTCGACGACGGCTCCCTCGACCAGGAGCCCGAACTGCTCGACCGGCTGGACGTGGTGGTCGTGTCGGTCCACTCCAAGCTGCGCATGGACGCCCCCGCGATGACGCGCCGCATGGTCACCGCCGTCAGCGACCCCCGGGCGGATGTCCTCGGCCACTGCACCGGCCGGCTCGTCACCGGGCGCGGCAGGCCGGAGTCGCAGTTCGACGCGGACGAGGTGTTCGCCGCGTGCGCGGCGGCCGGCACGGCGGTGGAGATCAACAGCCGTCCCGAGCGGCTCGACCCGCCGCGCCGCCTGCTGCGCCGGGCCGTCGAGGCCGGGACCCTCTTCTCCGTGGACACCGACGCGCACGCCCCGGGCCAGCTGGACTGGCAGATCATCGGGTGCGAGAGGGCCGAGGAGTGCGGTGTCCCCGCCGACCGCGTGGTGACGACCTGGCCTGCGGACGAACTGCTGGCCTGGACCCGCGAGAGCCGAGCCAGACCCACATCCTGACCATCCTGACCCGGCCACGGGCCGGACGCCACCATCGGCAGGCGCCCGAAGGGGCGCGGGGAACTGCTCGACCAGCCACGACGGCGCCGCAGTCGACCTACGGCACATCGCGTCGCGGCACTCCCAGCGGAGCGCTCAGCCGCCCCCCGCCAGCAGCCGATCCGGCGTGAGCGGTAGTTCCCGTAGCCGTACGCCGGTTGCGTGGTGGACCGCGTTGCCGATGGCCGCGGCTGTTCCGACGATGCCGATCTCGCCGATTCCCTTGCTGCCCATGGGGTTCAGATGGGGGTCTTCCTCGTCGATCCAGTGCGCCTCGATCGCGGGGACGTCCGCGTGGGCCGGGACGTGGTACGAGGCGAGGTCGCACTCCGCGAAGTCGCCGAAGGCGGCGTCCATGGTGCTGCTTTCCGTCAGCGCCATCCCCAGGCCCATGGTCATCGCCCCGATGAACTGGGAGCGCGCCGTGCGGGCGTTGAGGATGCGGCCCGCCGCGTAGACGCCCAGCAGCCGGCGCACGCGTACCTCGCCGGACACCGTGTCGACGCCGACCTCGGCGAAGTGCGCGCCGAAGGCGTGCCGGGCGTAGTCGCTGTCCGCGTCCGCGGCGCCCGTCGTGTCGGCCGTGGCGCCCACTCCCTCCGGCGGCAACTGCTGCCCCTGCTGCCCGGACAGGCGCGCCGCCAGTCGCGTACACGCCTCATGGACCGCCCACCCCCAGGACGCCGTCCCGGAGGAACCGCCCGCCAGCGGCGCGTCCGGCAGGTCGCTGCTGCCGATGTCGGCGCGCACGCGCTCCACCGGGACACCGAGGGCGTCGGCGGCGACCTGGGCGAGCACGGTACGGGCGCCCGTACCGATGTCGGTGGCGTTGACGCGGACCACGAAGCTGCCGTCCGGGTAGGCGTGCGCGCTCGCCCGGGACGGCGAGGCGAGCACCGGATACGTCGCGGAGGCGACCCCGCTGCCCACCAGGACGGGCCCCTCGGCGCGCGAGCGGGGCCGAGGATCGCGCTCGGACCAGCCGAAGAGCCGGGCCCCCTCGCGCAGGCACTCGGCGAGATGCCGGCTGCTGAAGGGCCGGGAGCTGTCGGGCTCCGTCCGGGTGTCGTTGCGCAGCCGCAGCTCGATGGGGTCCATGTCCAGGCGCACGGCGAGTTCGTCCATCGCCGACTCCAGCGCGTACATGCCGGGCGCCTCGCCCGGCGCCCGCATCCAGGAAGGGCTCGGCACGTCGAGCGGCACCACCCGGTGGGCGGTACGGCCGTGCGGCGAGGCGTACATGACGCGCGTCGCGGCGGCGGCCGTCTCCGCGAACTCCTTGATACGTGAGGTGTGCGAGGTCACCTCATGGATCACGGAGGTCAGCGTGCCGTCCGCCTCCGCGCCCAGCCGCACCCGCTGAAGGGTCGGCGAGCGGTGGCCCACGACGGTCGCCAACTGCCGCCGCGGCAGGGCGATCTTCACCGGCCGTCCGGTCACGCGGGCGGCCATGGAGGCGAGCACCACGTGCGGCCGGGGCGTGCCCTTGGCACCGAAGCCGCCGCCGACGTGCTCGGAGACGACCGTGATCCGCTCCTTCGGCAGCGCGAACATGGCTGCCAGGGTGTCGCGCACGGTGGTGGCGCCCTGGCTGGAGTCGTGCACGGTCAGCCGCCCGTCGTGCCAGCGGGCGGTCGCCGCGTGCGGCTCCATGGGGTGGTTGTGCAGCGGCGGCACCCGGTAGACGACATCGACGCGGGCGGGCGCGGAGTCGAACGCGCCTTCGGCGTCACCGCGTGCGTGCTCTCCGGAGGTGCCGTCGGAGTCCTCGGGCACGTAGGCGTCGGGGTGATCGGCGCGCAGAGTGACGTCGTGGGGCTCCTCGGCGTAGCTCACCCGGACGGCGGCGGCGCCTTCGCGGGCCGCCTCCAGGGTCCTGGCGACGACGAGAGCGACGTACCAGCCGCGGTGCGGTACGTGCGCGTCCTGGAGGACGGCGAGGGTCGCGTCGTCCGGCTCGACCAGGCGGGGCGCGTTCAGATGGCTGAGGACGTCGATGACGCCGGGCAGGGCGAGGGCCGCCGTGTCGTCGACGGAGGTGACCTCGCCGCGCGCCACCGTGGCCGGGACCGGCCAGGCGTAGGCGCAGCCGTCGGGTGTGCGCTCGACGGCGTAACGGGCGGCCCCGGTCACCTTGGCGTGGCCTTCCCTGCGCTCGGTGGGTGCCCCGAGAGCACTGACGGTGTCCGGCATGGGTGTTTCTCCCTGGATGGCGGAGGAGGGGGCGGGGGCCGAGTCAGGAGACGGCGGACGACGCGGCCAGGCGCCGCAGGACGTCACACGCGATGTTGCGGGCCAGGGGCACCTTGAACGCGTTGTCCCGCAACGGTTCCGCGGCGGCGAGCTCGGCGTCGACGGCCCGCCGCAGCGCCTCCTCGGTCGGCGCGGCGCCCAGCAGCGCCCGCTCGGCACGCAGCGCGCGCCAGGGCCGGTGCGCCAGACCGCCGAAAGCGATCCGTACGTCGCGTACGACGGACGCCTCGACGTTCAGGACCACGGCCACGGAGGCGAGCGCGAAGGCGTACGAGGCGCGGTCGCGGGCCTTGCGGTAGGCGGACGGCAGCCCGGCGGTCGAGGGCGGGAGCAGGACACCGGTGATCAGCTCGCCGTGCCTGATCTCCGTCTCCACGTCGGGACGGTCGCCCGGCAGACGGTGGAACTCGGCCGCCGGGACGGTGCGCCGGCCGGCCGCTCCGTACAGCTCCACCCGCGCGTCGAGCGCGGCCAGCGCCACCGCCATGTCGGAGGGGTGCGTGGCGATGCACTGCGGCGACTGGCCCAGAATCGCGTGGTCGCGGTGGACGCCGTCCCGCGCCGCGCAGCCGGTGCCCGGCTCCCGTTTGTTGCACGGCTTGCTCAGATCCTGGAAGTACGGGCAGCGGGTGCGCTGGAGGAGGTTGCCGCCGGTCGTGGCCATGTTGCGGAGCTGACCGGAGGCGCCCGCGAGCAGCGCCTGGGACAGCACCGGATAGCGAGCGCGCACCAGCGGATGGGCGGCGAGGTCGCTGTTGCGCACCGTCGCCCCGACGCGGACGGACCCGTCGTGAAGCTCCTCGACCGAGTCCAGCGGCAGCCCACTGACGTCGATCAGCGTTTCCGGACGCTCCACGCCCAGCTTCATCAGGTCCACCAGATTGGTGCCGCCGCCCAGATAGCGGGAGCTGGGGCGGCCCGCGTGCGCCGCGGTCGCCTCGTCGACGCTGTGGGCGCGTACGTACATGAAGGACTTCACCGGATTACGTCCTCCACGGCCTCGACGATGTGCGGATAGGCGCCGCACCGGCACAGGTTGCCGCTGAGCCGCTCGCGGATCTCGTCCCTGGTCAGCTCCACGGGCGCCCCCGTGTCCGCGCCCGGGTCCGTGACATGCGAGGGGTGGCCCGCCTCGGCCTCGGCGACAGCCCCGACGGCGGAGCAGATCTGCCCCGGGGTGCAGTAGCCGCACTGGAAGGCGTCGCGCTCCACGAAGGCCCGCTGAAGGGGATGCGTGCCCTCGCCGTCGGCGGAGCGCAGCCCCTCCACGGTGGTGATGTCACAGTCCTCATGGGCGACGGCGAGCAACAGACAGCTGTTCGCGCGGCGCCCGTCGACGAGGACGGTGCAGGCACCGCACTGGCCGTGGTCGCAGCCCTTCTTGGCGCCGGTCAGGCCCAGCTGCTCGCGCAGGACGTCCAGCAGCGTCGAGCGGTGGTCGACGGTGACGCGGCAGGACTCGCCGTTCACCGTCAGGGGCACTTCCGAGTGGAACACTTCGGTTCCCATGACGCTCTGCTCCCTCGTCCGACGTGGTCCATGAGGTGACCGTTTATCCAGCCTGAGCCAGGACACACGTTCCGGCATGCCGGAGGGAGCCGCAGGTGTCTCAGCCTCCGCCCGTCGCCAGGATCTCCCGTACGACGGCCATCAGATCGGAGAGGGCCGGGTGCTGTCCCGGTCCCTCGCGCCAGGCCAGGACGAGCGGGACGGTCGGCGCGTCCGCGAGCGGACGGTAGACCAGCGAGGGGTGCGCGTGGTTGCTCGGGGTCGCCGACGTGGAGACCCCCAGGGCACGTCCCGCCGCGATGGCGATGAGCCACTCGTCGGTGTTGCCGACCTCGACGGTCGACACCGGACGGGCCCCGGCGGGCCACAGCTCCGGTGTCGTGGTGCCGGAGACGGTGTTCATGGCGATCGGATGGGCGGCGAGGTCCGCCAGGGTGACCTGGGGGAGGGCCGCCAGCGGGCTGTCCGCCGGCATGACCGCCACGCGCTCCTCGCGCAGCAGCAGTTCCGTACGGAGTCCCGGCGCCGTGACGGAGCCGCGCAGCAGGGCCGCGTCGACCTTGCCCCGGGTCAGCCCCGCCGTGCGGTCGTCGACGCGGAGCAGCTCCAGCGGAGTGCCGGGACGCGTCTCGTCCCAGCGGCGCAGCAGCGGAACGGTGTGATCACCGAGCGCCGCCCAGGTGTGTCCGAGCCGCAGCGGCCAGCTGCTCAGCCCACCGGGATCGAGGGCGGTCTCGACGGCGGAGAGAGCGGCGGCGGCCTTGTCGCGGAATGTACGTCCCTCGGAGGTCAGTTCGAGGTGGTGCGTGGAACGGTCGACGAGACGGGCCCCCAGGTGGTCTTCGAGCTGGCGCAGCGTACGGGAGAGCGCGGGCTGACTCAGATTGAGGCGGACGGCGGCGCGGGTGACGTTGCCTTCCTCGGCGATGGCGAGGAACGCGCGCAGGTGCCGCAGCTCGATGGTCATGCCTCAGGAGCATAACGGCGGCCGCCGACGGTACGACGCGAGCACGGGGAATGCCCGCACGGGGCAGTCGAGTTGAGGTTCAGGTGAGCTGTCATGGCCCATACCACCGAAGGAGAGCCGCATGCCCCTCAGCGTCGAAGAGCGTGAGCAGTTCCTGGCCGAACCCCACATCGGGGCGCTGGCCGTGGCCGGGGAGAAGGGGCGGGCCCCACTGACGCTCCCGATCTGGTACCAGTACGCACCCGGCGGCGAGCTGTGGGTGATGACCGGACGCCACTCCAAGAAGGGCCGGCTGATCGCCGCGGCGGGACGCTTCTCCCTGATGGTCGACCGCCTGGAGCCGACCATCCGCTACGTCTCCGTCGAGGGCCCCGTGGTCCGCAGCGAGGACGCCACGAGCGAGCAGCTGCGGGAGATGTCGACCCGCTACCTTCCGGCCGACAAGGTGGAGGAGTACGTCCAGTTCGCGCAGAAGGAGCACGGCGAACAGGCCGTCTACTACCTGCGCCCCGAACACTGGTACTCCGCCGACCTCGGCTCGCCGTGAGCTCGACCCCGGAACTTCGGAAGCCGCGGAGGCGTTGGCAGAAGGACGCGCGGATCACGCGCGGCCAAGTGAACGCTTAACCGAGGTGGCACGGATGGCGATGTGGGACCGGCTCAAGGACCAGGCCAAGGGTCTGCAGCAGCAGTCGCAGGGGGCACGGAGCTCCGGCGGCCACGGACAGCCGGGTTCCGGGTCCGGCGGGGGATCGAAACCCGGCGGGGGATCGAAGGCCCAGCTCGTGGGCGTGCTCAAGTCCCAGCTGGCCTCCCTCAAGACGGAACTGAAGAGCGGTGCCTACCGGGACGCCAGCATGGCGATGTGCGCCCTGGTAGCGGCCGCCGACGGATCGGTCGACCCCGCCGAGCGGCAGCACGTGGAGACGCTGATCCTGCAGAACGACGTCCTGCAGAACTTCCCGCCCGACCAGCTGCGCCAGCGGTTCAACAAGCACGTGGACCAGCTGACGGTCAACTTCCAGCAGGGCAGGACCCAGGCCATGCAGGAGATCGCCAAGGCGGCGAAGAAGCCGATGGAGGCCAAGGCGGTCGTACAGACCGGCTTCGTAGTCGCCGGTGCGGACGGATACATCGCCCCGGCCGAGGAGCAGGTCCTGCGCGAGGCGTGCGCCGCACTGGGCGTGTCCCCGCAGGAGTTCGGCCTCTGAGCACCGGCTCGCACCCCGGCTAATCTGCACGTGTGAGCACCGACCTGACCCTCCTGCCCGGTGTCGCCTATCGCGGGCAGGAGGTCACCGCGCCCCGGCTCCGCGCTCTCCTCGCACTGCTCGCGGGCGACCTGCGGACCGGGTGCGGCACCGAGCGGCTCGTGGCCGGGCTGTGGCCGGGCGAGTTGCCCGAGCGGCCGGCGAAGGCCGTGCAGGTCCTTGTGTCCAGGGCGCGGGCCCAGCTGGGCGCCGGCGTCATCGCCGGCACGCCTACCGGATACCGGCTCTCCCTCACCGAGGACCAGGTCGACAGCTCCGCCCTGCTGCTGCACGCCGCCGCGAGCGCCGAGCGGGCCAGGGCGGGCGACCACGCGGGCTCGCTCGCCGCGGCCGAGGCCGGACTCGCGCTGTGGGCGGGCAGCCCTGACGGGACCGCCGAAACCGACGACCCCGTAGCCGCGTTGCGCGCCGAGCGCGCCCCCGTCCACAGCGCGCTCGTACGCGCGCGGGCGCTCGCGCTCGCCCGCCTCGGCCGGCCCGCGGAGGCGGCCGAGCCGCTGGCCGTCGCCGCCTCCCGGCGCCCGCGCGACGAGGAGGTGCTCGCCGAACTGCTGCGCGCCGAGGCGGCGACGGCGGGCCCGTCCGCCGCGCTGACACGGTACGAGGCGTACCGCCGTGAACTGCGCGACGAACTCGGCACGGACCCCGGCGCCGGACTCAAGGCCGTACAGCGGGAGTTGCTGCACGGCGAGGCACCCGTGGTCCGGCACGGCGTACCGCACGAGCCGAACCCGCTGCTCGGCAGGGACGAGGACATCGCCGCCGTGGAGCGGCTGCTGCGCGCCTCCCGCGCCGTCACCGTCGTCGGCCCCGGCGGCCTCGGCAAGACCCGCCTCGCGCACGCCGTCAGCCGCCGGGCCCAGCAGCGCGTCGTCCACTTCGTGCCGCTCGCCGGCGTCACCGCGGACGAGGACCTGGCCGCGGAGGTGGCGTCCGCGCTCGGCGCGGGAGAGGGGCGGCACGGCGCCATGAGCGGCCGCGCCCCGGCCGACCACCCGCTGACCGATCCGCTGGCCGACCCGCTGTGCGGCATACTCGGCGCGCTCGGCCCCGGCCCCGCCCTGCTGGTCCTCGACAACTGCGAGCAGGTCGTCCGCGGCGCCGCCCGCCTCGTACAGTCCCTGCTCTCGTCCTCGAGGGACCTGCGGGTGCTCACCACCAGCAGGGCCCCGCTGGACCTCACATCGGAGGCGCTGTACGCGCTGCCGCAACTCGCTCTCGACACCTCGGTCGAACTGTTCACGCAGCGGGCCCGGGCCGCCAGACCCGGCGTGGAGCTGCCACCGGACGCGGTGGCCGGACTCTGCCGCCACCTCGACGGACTGCCGCTCGCCGTGGAACTGGCCGCGGCACGGGTCCGGGCCCTGTCGGTACCGGAGATCGCCCGCCGCCTCGGCGACCGGTTCACGCTGCTGCGCGGCGGAGCCCGCGACGTGCCGGAACGTCACCGCACGCTGCACGCGGTCGTGGAGTGGAGCTGGAACCTGCTCGCACAGGACGCCAGGGCGGCGCTGCGCACGCTCTCCGTCTTCCCCGGCGGCTTCTCCGGCGAAGCGGCGGAGCACGTCCTCGGCGAGGACGCGCTGCTCCTGCTGGAACAGCTGGCCGACCAGTCGCTGCTCACCGTCGCCGACACCTCGGTCGGTGTGCGATTCCGGATGCTGGAGACCGTACGGGAGTTCAGCGCGGCCCGCCGCGCGGAGGCCGGCGAGGAGAGCGAGGCCGTCGACCGGTTCCTCGCCTGGGCACGGGACTTCGGGGTCGCCCACCACGATGTCCCCTTCGGCTCGCGGCCCCTGGCCGCCTGGGAGCGGATCAGGCCCGAGCAGGACAACCTCGTACTGGCCCTGCGGCACGCCCTGGCCCGGACGGACGGCCCGACCACCGCCGCCCTCACCGCCGTCCTCGCCGCACTCTGGTCCACCGACTCCAACTACCCCCGCCTCGCCGCCCTGGCCGCCGACACCGGCCCGCCGCTGTCGCACTACCACCCCGAGCCCGCATACGTCGAAGCCGCCCGCGCCGCCGCGGTGTTGTGCACGGCGAGCCTGTTCATGAACTACGGCCCGCACGTCGTACGCCAACTCGTCACCCTCCGGCGGCTGCCCCCGGCCCCGCCCGACACGCTGCTGCGCGCCACCGCGGTAGTGCTGAGCGCGATCCCCGAGATGCAGCCACCCGACTACGAAGTGCTGCACCGGCTCTGTGGTCGTGACAGCGACGGCGGGCGGCCGCTGGTCGCCGGTATCGCCGAGTGCGTCGCCACCTACGTATGGGAGTACGAGCACGACATCGACCGCGCGCTCACCTCGGCTCGCCGGGCGATCGCCGTGCTGGCGCCGGTCGACAACCCGTCCCTGCAGCTCATGGGGCACTCCCGGCTGAGCGAACTGTCGTTGCGGACGGGCCGGGGCGAGACCGCGTACGAGCACCTGAAGGCGGCACGTCAGGCGCTGCCGCGGGTGGGCGACGAGCAGGACTACATCGGCATCCGCTCGGCCCTCGCCCTCGCCTGCCTGCAGCGCGGCGACCCCGACGAGGCCGAGTACTGGCTGCGGCAGTCGGAGGGCGGCAACATCCCGCAGAAGGAGGACTTCTACAGCCCCGATCTCGGCGCGCGCGCCGAGATCGCGCTCACGCGCGGACTGACGGAGGCCGGGCTCGGCCTGTGGCGCAGCGCCCTGGAACGCCTGTCCGAGGCCGGTTCGACGCACAGCGGCGATCCCTGGCTCGACCCATGGGCGCTGCAGATCCAGTCGGCGGCGGTGACGGCGCACGCGCACGCAGGCCGTCTCGAACTCGTCGCGGAGCCGGTCGACCGGCTCCGGCAGCGGCTGCGGACGCTGCTCTGCGGCCCGCCCCGCTCACCCATGGAGCTCCCCGTGTTCGGGACGGTGCTGCACGCGCTCGGCATGGCGGGGTTCGCGTCCGGCGACGCCCGTGCCGTACGGATGATCGCGCTGGCCGAGCGGCTGCGGGTGCTGCGCGAATTCCAGCCGACGATGTCGGCGGCCCGCGCCCGGCAGACGGCCGAGGACACCGACGGGGCGGCGTACGCCGACGCGGTGTCGGAGTACGCCGCCCTGAATCGGGACGAACTGCGGGACGCGGCCCGCGCGCTCACTTCGGGTCGCGGCTGAAAAGCGAGGTCGACCAGGAGTAGCCGAGCACCGTGAGACCCAGGCACCAGGCGATGGCGAGCCATCCGTTGTGGCCGATCTCGCTGCCGAGGAGCAGGCCGCGCAGGGTTTCGATGGCCGGCGTGAACGGCTGGTACTCGGCGATCGGCTGGAACCAGCCCGGCATCGCCCCGACCGGGACGAAGGCGCTCGACATGAACGGGAGGAGGAGCAGTGGCATCGCGTTGTTGCTGGCCGCCTCGGCGTTCGGACTGGCCAGGCCCATGCCGACCGCGATCCAGGTGAACGCCATGGCGACCAGCGCGAGCAGCCCGAACGCCGCCAGCCACTCCAGGGCGCTCGCGTCCGTGGACCGGAAGCCGATGGCCACGGCGACGGCGCCCACGAGGACCACGCTGATGACCGCCTGCAGCACGCTGCCGGCGACGTGCCCGATGAGCACGGATCCGCGGTGGATCGCCATCGTACGGAAGCGGGCGATGATGCCCTCGGTCGTATCCATGGCGACGGACACGGCGGTCCCGGCCGGGGTGCCGCCGATGGTCATCAGCAGGATGCCCGGTACGAGATAGGCGATGTACGCCGAGCGGTCGGCGCCACCTCCGCCGATGCCCGCGCTCATCACGTCGCCGAGGATGTAGACGAAGAGCAGCAGCAGGACGATCGGCGTCAGCAGGATATTGAGGGTGAGGGACGGATAGCGGCGCGCGTGCAGGAGGTTGCGGCGCAGCATGGTGGACGAGTCGCGGACGGCGAGAGAGAGGGCGCTCATCGGACGGACTCCTTGGGCCGGCCGACGGGGGCGGCGTTGTCACTGGTCAGGGCGAAGAACACGTCGTCGAGGTCGGGGGTGCGCACGGTCAGTTCGTCCGCCTCGACGCCGGTGGAGTCAAGCCAGTCGAGGATGGAGCGCAGCTCGCGCTGGCTGCCGTCGCTGGGGATCTGAAGGGTGAGGGTCTCGTCGTCCCTCGTGACCTCGCGCAAGGCGGTGGCGGCGGACTGGTAGGCGGCCGGGTCGGCGAACCGCAGTCGCACGTGCCCGCCCGGGACGAGCCGCTTCAGCTCCTCCGCGCTCCCCTCGGCGGCGATCTCCCCGCCGTTCAACACCGCGATGCGGTCGGCGAGTTCGTCGGCCTCCTCCAGATACTGGGTGGTGAGGAAGACGGTCACGCCACCGGACACCAGCTCGCGGATGATGCCCCACATATTGTGCCGGGAGCGCGGGTCGAGGCCGGTGGTGGGCTCGTCGAGGAAGATGATCCGCGGGGCACCGACCAGCGTCATGGCGATGTCCAGGCGGCGCTTCATGCCGCCGGAGTAGGTGGAGGCGGGTTTCTTCGCGGCCTCCGCCAGGTCGAAGCGGTCCAGCAGCTCGGCGGCGACCCGCCGCCCCTCGCGGCGGGGGAGATGGTGCAGATCCGCCATGAGGAGCATGTTCTCCTCGCCGGTGATCAGGCCGTCGACGGCGGAGAACTGCCCGGTGACACCGATCGCGGCCCGCACGGCCTGCGGGTCGGTGGCCGGATCGTGGCCGCCGACGCGCAGGTCACCGGCGTCGGCGGTGATCAGGGTGGAGAGGATCTTCACGGCGGTGGTCTTGCCGGCGCCGTTCGGCCCGAGCAGGGAGAAGACGGTACCGGTCGGCACCGCCAGATCGATGGCGTCGAGGACGGTCCTGTCCCCGTAGGACTTGCGCAGCCCCTTGGCCGCGATGGCGAGTGGGTGCGATGTCGCTGTCGTCGTGGTCGTCATGCCGCAGAGGTTGCGGCAGGGCGCATTCAGCGCGGTTTCACGACGGTTTCAGCCCAGCTCGTTCGGCAGGTGTGAGCGTCTCCGTGAGGGGCAGGCGACGGGTGCAGGGGTGACAACCAGGGGTGACAACCTGATGGCGCCGTCGAACGGTCAGTGGACGGTGCCTCCTGTGAGCTGAGCGGCCGCGGCCTTCGTGGGACAGGGACGCGGCCGCTCACGCGCTTCTCGCCAGCTCCGCGCAGATCGTCTTGCCGGTCGCGCCCGGCGTGACGCTCACGGCCTCGGCCAGATTCCGCACCATGGGCCAGCCGAACCCGCCCGTTCCCCCTACGAGATCGGGAGTCCGCTCCTGAGGCGGTCGCGGATCCGCGTCGGAGACCGCGATGGCTATGGCGTCGGACCGCGCCTGCAGCCGAAGCGAGCACAAGGCGCCACGGGCATGGCGTACGACGTTGGTGACGAGCTCGGAGACGACCAGTTCGATGCTCGCGGCGGTCTGGTCGCCCACAGCGGGAGTCAGGTCGGCGATGAAGTCACGCGTGACGTCCCGCGCGTCGGTGACCGCTTGGGGCTCCTTGGCGAAGGTCGCTGTCCGGGGCTCCTCGTCGGAGGCAGCCGTCCCGGGCGGCACGTCATGGAGCCGTGTCTGCCGCGTCCGCATGAGCCCCTCCTCCGGGTCCTCCTGTGTGATGGCTGTTCGAGTAGAACCCCTGCCCGAAAAGTGGCAGGTTTAATGCGCTCGGGGTGGCCGGGAAACGTCGGTTGCCGAACCGTTGTAAAAGGGCTTGGCGCTGTCAGTCGCCGGCGTCCCGGCACTCCACGTGGCCCCAGCCGTGCGGGTTCTTCGCGATCTTCTCCCCGGCGGCGTACGGCTTCTGACAGTGGCAGCGGCCAGGGAACTTGGCCTTGATGACGGCGCCCGAACCCGCCTTCTTCGCGCGGTCGGCGGCCTTCTGGGGGGTGCGGCTCGCGGGGGAGGCGGTCATGCGCTCCGCACGCGGTTCGGGGATCTCCAGCGCGCCGTGGGCCGTGCCCGCGGGCTGCTGGGTCGTGGCGGCGTCGCTGGCCGCGACGTCGGCGATCGCGTTGAGGTGATCACCGTCCACGCGGTGGGCGGCCACGTGCCGGAACGTCACCGTGCGGCCTTGCAGGAGTGCGTCGATGCGTACGACGAGGTCCTTGTTGGCGACCGGCTTCTTCGCCGCGGTCAGCCACCCGTTCCGCTTCCAGGAGGCGATCCACTTCGTGACCGCGTTCATCGCGTACTGACTGTCCATCCGCACCTCAAGCGGCAGCGCCGGGTCCGTGGCCTCCAACAGCTCGGCGAGCGCGGACAGTTCGGCCACGTTGTTCGTGGAGTGGCCGAGCGGACCGGCCGCCCAGCGCTGCGGGCGGCCCTCGGCGTCGGCGACCACCCAGGCCCAGGCCGCGGGCCCGGGATTCTTCTTCGCCGCACCGTCACAGGCGGCAATGATCAAGTCAGACATTCCCCGATGATTTCACGGGAGCCGGCGCTCCCTGACCTCCGGTCGGCCCGGCTCACCTGTAGGCGACCGGCCCGCACGAAGGCAGGTGCAGTCGCTCGCCCTGGGCGAGCGCCCACAGACCCAGATACGCCCGCTGGATGAAGCCGCCGGTCACGGCGGGACTGGTGTTGGCCAGCGCGGCGAAGGCGATGCGCGTCTGGGGACTGAAGCCCGCGAAGGTGGTGAAGCCCCGGGTGCCGCCGGAGTGGTGGTACAGATCGTGGCCGGGGCGTGGCCTGATGTTCCAGACCAGGGCGATACGTCTGCCGGTGCGCGGCAGGGCGATGCGAGGCACGGTGACGTCGGCGAGCGCGGCCCGCAGCGTGCCGGGGACGCCCGTGGGCACGCTGGTGGGGTCGAGGAGGCCGTCCAGGACGGTCAGCAGGTCCCGGGCGCTGGAACGCACGGCTCCGGCACCCGGCATGACGTCCATCCGCCAGCTGGGGCGCGCCCTGCCGTGCCAGTACCCGGTGGCCTGGGGCTGATCGCTGGCGCAGCTGGTGCGGGCCAGGCCGAGCGGATCCAGTACGCGGGCGGCGAGCAGAGGGGCGAAGGCGCCGTCGGGGCCATCGGCGCCGTGGGCGGCGCGGGCGAGCAGATCGCCGAGCAGGCCGACGCCGAAATTGGAGTAGCGCACGCGCATGCCGGGGGCCGCGTGCGGTCGCGTGCGGGCGAGGGCGCGGCGGAACGCTTCGCGGGAGTAGCCGGCGTACGGATTGTTGAACCGGGTGGTCGCACCGCCGCGCAGGAAGCCCGGGGGCAGCCGCGGCAGGCCCGAGGTGTGGGTGGCCAGGTGGAGGAGGGTGATGGGGGAGCCCCGCAGGTGCGGCGCGGCGGTGCGGGGCAGGAAACGGGTGATCGGGTCGTCGTACGCGACCTCGCCGCGCGCGACCATCTCGGCCAGGAGCAGCGCGGTGAACGTCTTGGTGAGCGAACCGATCTCGAAACGGGTGTCGGGGCCGGCGGGCGCTCCGCCGCGCAGCGCGGTCTCCCCGGTGGCGAGGAGGGCGCGCTCGGGGCCGCGCCGCACGGCGAGCGCCACGGTGCTCGCGCCGGGCGCGGCACCACGCAGGGCGGCGAGCAGGTCGGCCGCCCAGTCCGGGCTCTCCGGGGCCACTACGGCGGGCGCGTCGCTCCGGCCCGCGTGCGGGAGACCGCGGAAAGTCACCGCGGGCCCGCCCCGCCCATGGTGCGGGAGACCGCGAGGGTGCCGGCGACCACGGCGACCACGGCGGTGTGCTGGTGGGCCACGAACCGCTGATCGGGGTCGTCGGTGACCGGGTCGCCGTCACGGGGCACGAGACCGTCCGGATGCTGCACCCCGGCGAGCCGCTCCCAGTCGGCGGGCTCGCAGTACGGCTCCTTGAGACAGCAGCCGACGATCATCAGTTCGGCGACCAGGTCCCACTGCTCGATCTCGGCCCAGATGTCGATCCACACCGGCAGCCATGTACGTACGTACGATGTGAGGTCGTCCGGGAGCCCCGTGGGCGAACCGCCCCAGTCGGTGAGGTGGAAGACGGCGTGGGTGAGGGAGTAGCCGGTCATCCAGTCGATGAGCCAGGGCTCGGGCATCCCGCCGAGCCAGGTGGCGCGGGTCAGGCTCGGCCAGTCGTACGCGCGGTCCCCCCGGTCGAGGCCGACGACGTGGGCCGCGTTGGCGACGGCGAGCCTGCGGTTGGGCTGCATCTCGACGCCCCGGACCGAACGCAGGGCGGTGGTGTGCGTGAGCAGCCGCTCAAGGGGCTCGTGGCGCAGGCCGCAGCGCGCGAAGGGCGCGTACGTTTCGAAGGGATCGGTCATCATCGAGTACCGCAGCAGCCGCTCGTACAGCATGTCGCCGTCGCCGAGCTGCCGCCAGCAGAAGTCCATCAGTTCGCGGGCCATGCCCAGCTCGGTGCTGCCGGCCGCCGACTCGCGCAGCACGAGCGAGGCGGCGAGCGCGGTCTCGCCGAGGGGTTTGTAGACGCTGTCCGGGTCGCAGAGATCGGCGGTGGTGCCGGCGGGCAGCGCGCCACGCTCGCGGTGGGAGTAGAGCCAGGCCAGGGCTTGTGCGCTCACCTGGTGCGCGTTCCGCGTCACGGACGCCTTCATGGGGTCTCCAATGCGAGCAGGCGCCCGGAGATCGCGACGTCGAGCGCGAGCCGCGAACCGCCGCCGTGCAGTCGCAGATGCTCGATCAGCGGTGCCGGCTCGAAGGGCAGGGACACGCCCTCGGCGCCCAGCAGGGCGAGCCAGCGCGCGATACGGGCGGCGGTGGGGTAGTCGCGGCGCAGCACCGCGCGGGCGGCGCCGCGCGCGAGGGCCAGCGGGGCGGCGCGGGCCGCGTCGTGCACCGGTCCTTCGAGCTCCGGCAGGGCGAGGGGCGAGAGCTGGCCCATGCGGACGGACCAGTGTTGCCAGTCGGTGTCGGTGTCGATGTCGGCGTCCGTATCCGTATCCGTATCCGTATTCGTATCCTCCGAGAGCACCGGGGCGCCAAAGGGCTGTGGGGCCAGAAGAGCCCCGGCCAGTCCCGTGTCGGCGGGGTCGGTGAAGCGGGCGAGCAGCGCGGCCGTGGCCCAGTCCCGCCAGGCGATGAGCCAGGGCTCGGCGAGCCCTTCCGGCGGCGCGGGAGGCGTACTCACCGCGGGCGGGAACAAATCGAAAGACTGTACGACGGTAGCCGCGTCCTGCGGATGGAAGACCGTGTCGCCCAGCAGACTGGGGGCGAAGAGGTCGGCGCCGACGACGCGAACGGCGGCGAGCGCCGCCTTGGGATCGTCGGCGCTCTCGACGTACTGGGCGACCAGGGCCGTGCCCCCGATGCCCCGGAGGGCATCAAGGGCACGGAGAGCCAGGTCAGCCGCCGACGTCGCGTACGCGGTCTGCGACTGATCGGGACTCACTTGTCCTTCGGCTCCTTCGGCTCCTTGGGCTCCTGCGGTGAGGCGAGCAGCAGCGCCAGGAGCTTGCCCGCCGCCTCAGGGGCGTAGATCGGAGCGTCGCTCAGAATCGCCTCCGGTTCCACCATGGCCGTTCCGAGCGCAGTCGCTTCTGTCGGAGTGACGAGAAGCGGTGTGTGCTGAGCAAGCATTATGCCTCCTCATAGAGAAAGACGTCGTCACTATGTCCAGTGACGCCCACCCTCGGACTATTTTAGGGCAATACGCCAGTAATGTCTGTTTAGTTCATATTGTTCGAGGTCGCATGGGGGGCACGCCGACGCGCGTCAGTCCACTGTCAGGGGGCGAACGCACACTGGAGGGCCGTAACGCCCGCCAGGTTCCCGTCAGTTGGAGGAGATCGCGCATGGCCGCTGTATTGGATCAGTTGGATCAGTACGAAGCGCGCGCCGAGGCAGGCAGGAAGGGGTTCGCAGAGCACCCCGCCGTCCGCGAGTTGGGGTCACCTCGGATCGACGTCACGCTGTTTGCGCAGTGGCACTACCGCTACTGCCTGCACGGCGTGCACGTCACTCAGGACATGCAGCGCGTCATCGAGGCCGCCGGGACCCGGTCCCGGGCCGCGGGCCACGCCTCCGTGGGCGAGGGGCTCATCAAGCACGCCCGTGGCGAGACGGGCCACGACCGGCTGATGGTCCACGACGCCCGCTCCATGGTCCCCTTGCTGGCCGACAAGGGCGGCACCGTCCTGGACACCGAGGGCATCCTGGCGGACGCCCCCGCGCTCGCCTCGGCCGCCCGGTACAACGCCCTGTTCGAGCGCCTCAGCGGCGGTGAGGACCCGGTGTGCACCGTGGCCGCGCTGTACGAGATGGAGCAGCTCTCGGCCGGCTTCGCCATCGAGCTGGTCGCCAACTGCAAGCGCGCCATGGGCGACGACCCCTCACGCTTCACCTTTCTCGACGAGCACGTCGTCGTGGACGTCGGCCACATCGCCCTGGACCGGCGCATGCTGGAGAGGGCCCTGACCGACCGGCCCCACCTGCTCGACGCCATGGTGGAGGCGGGCATCGAAGTGCTCGCCTCCTACGCGGAGTTCGTGGGCGAGTGCCTGGAACTGGCCCGCGCCGACCTCGCGATGGGCCGAGGCCGCTGAGGCCGACGCCCACCGGACGGCCGACGGTGACGACTGGTGCCGGCCCCGGCTACCAGTAGTGCCGTCGGCCACCCACGGCGTGGCCCACGGAGCCGAGGACCCACAGGGCCGCACCGATGATGACCAGGATGAGGCCGATGGTCCACAGGATGGAGATGCCGGCCACCAGGCCGATGACAAGCAGGATGATTCCGAGAGCGATCATTGAATCCTCCGACCCTCGCGAGCCTCTGAATCATTCAAGTATGCGCCTTTTCGCCTTGTGGGACCTCCCGAAGTTTCTGTGCATACCGCCCGTCCGAGGGGGCACAAGGGGACAGCCGAACGACGCTTTCCCCGCAGAACAGCGTCTCCTCGCACCGGACGGAAGGATTACCACCGTGCTCAGGCCCCACACCTCGTTCCTGCGCTCCCTGCTCGAAACCCACGCCATGCTCCGAGACCTCCAGGCCAAGGAGGACTCCGCGGCGGTCCGCCAGCAGCTGGACGACGTCGCGTACACCCTCTGCGTCTCCACCGGTACGCGGACCATCGACGAGGCCCTCGCCTGGGCCCGCGCCCAGCTCGCCGGAGTGGCCTCCCAGCACGACTCCAGTCTGGCCGCCTGACCGCTCAGGTCCTCCGTTTCGCCCCGTGGCCCCCGGGCACACGGGGCGGCAGGCGCGCAGCACGCCTTCCCCACAGGCGCACGGCTCTCAGGCGCACGGCTGGACGGACGTATGCCTGTTTGCGCTCGCCCTCCTGAGGCCATGGCTGTGACACCCCCCTCCCTCACGTCTGGAGCGACCATGAGCGACAAGAACCGCAACGACATCCCCGGAGCGCCGACCCCGCAGCCCCCGACGGTCGAAGAGCCCACCACGCCGCACGAGCCCCTGCCCCCGAAGCCCGATCAGGAGGCCCCGGAGGCGGTGTCCCCCACAGGCAAGCCCACCGGCGCCACCGCCTCCGCGCGCGCCCAGAGCGGCGCCTATCTGACCACGGCCCAGGGCGCCCGACTGTACGAGACCGACCACTCCCTCAAGGCCGGTGCCCGCGGGCCGGTCCTGCTGCAGGACCACCACCTGCGCGAGAAGATCACGCACTTCGACCATGAACGCATCCCCGAGCGCGTGGTGCACGCGCGCGGCGCGGCGGCGCACGGCATCTTCCAGGGGTACGGGACAGCGGCGAAGATCACCAAGGCGGCATTCCTGGCCAAGGACGCCGAGACACCCGTCTTTGTACGTTTCTCGACGGTGCTGGGGTCGCGCGGCTCATCGGACACCGTGCGCGACACCCGGGGATTCGCCACCAAGTTCTACACCGAAGAAGGCACCTTCGACCTCGTCGGCAACAACATCCCGGTCTTCTTCATCCAGGACGCCATCAAGTTCCCCGACATCATCCACGCGGGGAAACCGCACCCCGACCGGGAGATCCCGCAGGCCCAGAGCGCACACGACACCTTCTGGGACTTCGTGACCCTCCACACCGAAGCGGCCCACCACACCCTGTGGAACATGTCGGACCGCGGGATCCCCCGCTCCTACCGCATGATGGAAGGCTTCGGGATCCACACGTTCCGGCTCGTCAACAGCGAGGGCGCGACCACGCTGGTCAAGTTCCACTGGAAGCCGAAGCTCGGCGTGCACTCCCTGACCTGGGAAGAAGCACAGATCACCAACGGCATGGACCCCGATTTCCACCGCCGCGACCTGGCCGACGCCATCGAGGCCGGCGCGTTCCCGCAGTGGGAGCTCGGCGTCCAGGTCTTCCCCGACACCGCCGAGCAGACCTTCCAGGGCATCGACCTGCTGGACCCGACCAACATCGTCCCCGAGGAGCTGGCCCCCGTACAGCCGATCGGGCTGCTGACACTGAACGCGAACCCGACCAACTACTTCGCCGAGACCGAACAGGTCGCCTTCCACCCCGGCCACCTCGTCCCCGGCATCGACATCACCGACGACCCGCTGCTCACCGGCCGCCTCTTCTCCTACCTCGATACGCAGATCAGCCGGCTCGGCGGCCCCAACTTCGCCCAGATCCCGATCAACCGCACCCACGCGCCGGTCAACGACATGCTGCGCGACGGCATGCACCAGACCGCCGTCCACGCCGGAACCGCGCCGTACCGGCCCAACTCGCTCGACGGCGGCTGCCCGTTCCTCGCGGGGGCGGACAACGGCGCGTACGTGGAGGTCCCCGTCGAGGTACCGGCCGCGAGGAAGGTCCGGGAGGCCCCGGAATCCTTCTCGGACCACTTCAGCCAGCCCCGGATGTTCTGGCTCTCCATGACACCCGTGGAGCGGGAACACATCATCGCGGCCTACACCTTCGAGCTGAGCAAATGCTACGAACAGGCCATCAAGGAGCGGGCACTCCAGGTCCTCGCCAACATCGACCCGGAACTGTGCCAGCAGGTCGCCGACGGGCTCGGCCTGCCCGCACCGCAGCCGACCGTCCCCCTGAGGGACCCCCTGCCCAGCCCCGCCCTCTCCCAGATCGGCAAGGCCTGGCCCGTGCAGGGCCGGATCGTCGGCATCATCACCGACGGGGCGACCGACCTCGACGGAATCCGCTCCGTACGCCAGGCGGTGCTCGACGCGGGCATGGTCCCGCTCGTCATCGCCCCCACCGGCGGCCAACTGGGCTCGGGCAAGGACGCGCTCGCCGTGCAGCGTACGTTCGTCAACGCACGGTCGGTCGAGTTCGACGCGCTCCTGCTCGCCGGTTCACCGACGCCCGGCGCCGACGCCTACGGAGCCAGGGACGCCAAGGCCGGTGAGCCGACGAGCCCCGGCAACGTCGGCGGCCTCATCGATCCGAGGGTCCTGCTCATGGCGTCCGAGGCCTTCCGCCACGGCAAGGCGATCGGCGGCTGGGCAGGGGCGGAAACAGCGCTCCGGGCGGCCGGAATCACGGACGCGGCGCCGGGCGTGGTGTTGGCGGACGGCGGCGTGCAGGTGCTGGAGCAAGTGGCCCAGCTTCTGGCCGAACACCGTGTCTGGGACCGCTTCCCCGCCGCCGTCTGACCTTCCTGCCGCCGCAATGGGCGGTGGCGAGGGTGGCGAGCGGCACTGGTCCCGCACCCTGGTCGGGGGCGGGACCAGCCGAGATCCTCGGCGACGGCGACGCCAAGTGGCCTATGCGCCTATGCCCGGCCCGATCCGTTCCGGGCCCGCTGCTTGGCCGCGCACACGGCGCCCACGGACACGGCCAGCGCCGTCCCGACGCCCAGCCGCCTCATCGCCGTGCGCCTGCGCCCGTGCCACCCGCCGTGCACCGCCGCCGTCCCCGGCAGCGGGCGCAGTACGTTGCCGGAGGTCGGTTCGGCGGTGTGCTCGCGGGACAGGTGGGAGCGGTCCATTTGGTGCGCCAGGGCCCGCTCCGTGAGGCCGGGCATCAGCTTCGCCTGCATGCCGAGCAGTCGGCCCGCCGGACCGACGTAGGCCTCACGCCGTGGCCGGCGGGTCAGCCGGAGCACCGTCCGCGCCGCTCGTTCGGCCGTGTACACGGGCGCCATGGGGGTCACTTCGCGGCCCGAGTAGTTGGCGGCGCTGCGGAAAAAGGGCGTGTCCATGGTCGCGGGCAGCACGGTGCAGACGTGGACGCCGTGCTGCCCGGCCAGCCGCAGCTCCTGACGCAGGCTGCCGCTCAGCGCCCGGACCGCAGCCTTCGAGATGACGTACGGGATGTTGTACGGGACGACGCCCGCGCCGACCACCGAGGACACATTGATCACAGTGCCGCTGCCCTGCTCGCGCATCACACCGAGCGCGGCGCGCGCTCCGTTCACGCAGCCCAGGACGTCCACGTCGACGACCTGCCGGAAGACCTCCGGCGGAATGTCCTCCAGTGACCCGAAGGCGGCCACCGCCGCGTCGTTGACCCATACGTCGATCCGTCCGAACGCGGAGACGGCCCGCTGGGCAAGGTGGTCGACCGCCTGCGCGTCCGTCACGTCCGTGGGGACCACGAGCGCCCGTGCCCCGCGGCGCTCCCGGCACGTGGCGGCGACCCGCTCCAGCTCCTCGGCCCGCCGCGCGGCGAGCACCACCGACCAGCCCCGGGACGCGAACCGCTGCGCGCAGGCCCGCCCGACGCCGCTCGACGCCCCGGTGATCACCACGACCTTGCCCTGTTCAGCCACGAGAATCGGCTCCTTCCGACCTACACGCAAGCAGTGGACCGCGGGCACGCCCGCGTCGCACTCGGGAGACGGGCAACCGGCTCAGCGCTGGACGGCACCGGCGTCAACGCCGGCGCAGCCTGCCCAGGAACCGCTGGGCCTGGGCGCGTCGCCGCGGGTCGGCGGAGGCACGACGCGCCTGTTCGATGGCGCGTCGGCCCTGCGGGCTCCGGACGAACTGCTTGATCTTCGTCAGCATTCCTGGCATGACTCTCCTCCTGTGACGGGGTGGCGAACGTATCCTGCACAGCTCCGTATACCCCGCCGCAGAGAAGTACTGCCGCCTGCTGACGCCCGGATCCTGGACTCAGGCCAGTTTCACTTGGCTGCCCCACCAGTTGCCCGGCGGCCGCTGCCATGACGTGAGGGGCCCGGCGAGCCTGCCGTCGGCGGTGCCGGTCAGGGTGAGCAGCGTGGCAGCCCCGTCCACAGTTCCCTTGAACAGCGCGATGTCCCGCCGCCCGTCGCCGTTGTAGTCGCCGGACACGAGATGACTGTGGGAGAACGTCCAAGTACCGGCCGGAGCGCTCCACGGAACGGTGGGCACCTGGAAGCCGCCGTCGGCGGTGGTCGCGAACCGGAACAGGGCGACGGACCCGTCGTCGTACCCGTACATCGCGATCAGCTCGTCGCGGCCGTCACCGTCATGGTCCCCCGCGGCCAGTTTCACTTGGCTGCCCCACCAGTTGCCCGGCGGCCGCTGCCAGGACTTCAGCGGCGCACCGAGCCCGCCGTCCGCGGTGCCGACGAGGGTGAGCAGTTCGGCGGCGGCGTCCCGGGTGCCCTTGAAAAGGGCGATGTCCTGGCGGCCGTCGGTGTCGAAGTCGCCCGTGGCGATCCGGCTCTGCGTGAAGTCCCAGGTGCCGGCGGGCGCTCTCCAGGGAGTGGAGGGGACCTGGAAGGCGCCCTCAGGAGTGGTGCCGAAGCGGAACAGCGCGGCGCTGCCGTCGTCGTAGCCGTACAGGGCCATGGCCTCGTCACGGCCGTCGCCGTCGTAGTCCCCGGCGGTCAACTGCACGTGGCTGCCCCACCAGTTGCCCGGTGGCCGCTCCCACGACTTGAAGGGGGCCGCGTACCCGCCGTCGGCGGTGCCGAGCATCGTCAACAGCGCGATGGAGCCGTCGCCATGGCCGCGCAGCAGGGCCGCGTCCCTGCGGCCGTCACCGTTGAAGTCGCCTGAGGTGATCCGGCTCTGGGCGAAGTCCCAGGTGCCGGCGGGGGAGCTCCACGGCACGTCCGGTATCTCGAACCCTCCCGCGCCGTTTGTGGGGAAGCGGAACAGCGAGACCGACCCGTTGTCGTACCCGTAGAGGGCGGAGAGGTCGTCACGCCGGATGTCGTTGCCGACGCGGTCCTGCCGTTGCTGGAAAGCGATCCCCTTCTGGTTCGCGCAGGTCGACAGCACGATGGGGGCGCCCCGGCGCTCGGAGGAGTTCTCCACTTCCAGACAGCGCATCGGCGTGGTCGTCATGGAGAGGATCCAGGCGGAGTCCGCACGGCTGTCGAGCACGAAGTCGACCCCCGGCGAGCCGGCGCAGCCCCACTGTTCGACCCGCGGGGCCGATGTGCCGTCCGCGGGCGCGTCCGTCCGTACGGCCAGGCACTTCCCGCTGTGCGCGTTCACGATGTGGACCGCGCGGGTCGAGGCGGCCGAGGGCCGAAGCAGCCAGCGCGCTCCGGGCTGGCCGTCGCAGTCCCACTGCCGGATCTTCGCCCCGTCGGCGCTGGAGGAGTTCTCCACCTCCATGCACCTGCCGCTGTGGACGTTGAGGAGGTTGACCGGTGTGTCGGCCCCCGAAGCCGAGGCTGAAGCCGAAGCCGAAGCCGAAGCCGAAGCCGTCGCGGTCCGCGCGGACAGCAGGGCGGCCACGACGGACAGCGCGGTGACGAGGAGCCACACGACCGACCACCCACGCGTACGGACACTGCCATTGCTGCCACTGCTGCCACTGCGCATACGGACCCACCCTTGAGCGTCGGACGCACCGGGCCGGAGCCTCGCAGACCCTCCTGACGGCTCGCTGACCCCGGCGGTGGTTCTTTCCGGGCGCCGGATGGAAATCTCGCTTAATGTGCCCGTATGGTCACTAAAAGGAACATTTCCGCTTCAAGGTGTCGACGTCACCCGCTCTCGCGAGGCGCCGGCCTGATGTGCGCCGCGGCCGTGGCGGCGGCCCTGCTCACCGGCTGTGGCGATGACGGCGACGGCGGCGGCACGAAGACCGACGCGGCCAAGGTCGCGCGGACGCCTGCGACGTCGCCCTCCCCGTCGGCGAGCGACGGCGCTCTCACCGACGACCAGAGCGAGCGGAAGGCTCTCATCCCGAAGGCCAAGATCGGTTACGACGAGGCGCTGCGCACCGCGGTGGCGGCGGTGGACAAGTCGAAGCCGGTCTCGATCGAGCTGAAGGGGACGCCGGACAGCCCCAAGTGGGAGGCCGAGGTGGCGACGGCCGACGGAGCCAGTCACAAGCTCGACGTCGACGCGGTCAGCGGCAAGGCAGGCAAGGCGCGGGCCGACTCGGACCAGGACAGCGACGACAAGCGCGAGCTGGCGGACCGCCTCCGCAAGGCCACCGTGACCGCCGAACAGGCCGCGAAGACCGCCACGGACAAGACCAAGGGCACCGTCAGCTCCATTGAACTGGAGGACTCCGACGGAGGCGCGCCGAAGTGGTCTGTCGACGTCGTGACGACCAACGACTGGAACAAGACGACGTTCGACATCGACGCGACCAACCGCAAGATCCTTCGGGAGCACGTAGACCGGGACTGACCGACGCGCATGCCGCTGTACGCCCATGCGCCCCCCAGCGGGGCCTCGTGATGCCGACCTGGACACCATGAGGCCCCGCTCCGCGATTCCGCCGGACGCCGCCGCGCGGCAGTAGGCGACCGTCATCGCCGCCGACGTCCGGTCGTGTTGCGTCGCGTACAAGCCGCGTCCGGCCTCCGGCGAACTCTGTACACCGCATCTGGCGACCCGGCACCGGCCCACCGTCATGGCCACTGGGACCGGAACTGGGACCGGACCTGATCCCTGACCGCCGCGATGTTCGCCTTCGGCATCATCGACGTGATCGGCGGCAACGTCGTCCGGAGATTTACTTCTGCCGCGTTCCGCGGCGCGCCGCGACCCCGCGCGCGGGGGAGACGAACTCCTGCGCTGCGTCGTCGGTACGGCGAAGAAGGAGAACGGCACGCAGGCCATCCCCTGTGACACGAGCGCCCAGCGGAGTCGGGTCGCGACTTTCCGCAGTCGGGTCACGAGTGGGATGTGGGGCCCATGTGCCTGGGCGGACGGAGATGAAACGTTTCTTCTGAGGGCGCGCCGCGCTCTCTCGGGGAAACCCCGTCTTCGCCCACTGGAGGACCCACCATGAGGAACAAGATCATCGCCTCGGCCGTCGCATGCGCCGCACTCGCCACCGCGGTCGTGGCCAGGCAGGGAAAGCTCCAGGCGGCCCACGCGTCCGGCACCTCGCAGTCGGGCGGCAAGGGCCGGGCCTGCCCCAGCTGCTGCAAGCCGGGAGCATGCCACAAGGCGGCACCCTGACCGTCCCGCGAGCTGTCGCCCGCTGCCGCGGTCCCGCGCGACAGCGGGCGCTGTCACGTTCGCGCCGTACCGTACGTCGCTCCAATGGACCGGGGGAGAACGGCGCACACCCGGGTGCCGCGCCGCATGCGGTCGATCGTGCAGTGGCCGCCGATCTCCGCGGCCCGCTCGATCATGGACGGCAGTCCCATGCCACGGTGACGCGGGGCGGCATCGACGCCGATTCCGTCGTCCTGGACGACGAGGGTGAGCCGGTCGTCGTCGACCAGGACCCGCAACTGCGCGCGTGCGGCCTGGGCATGGCGTACGACGTTGTTGAGCGCCTCGGCGGCGATCCGGTAGGCCGCGACCTCGACGGCCGCCGGGAGAGGCGGCAGGGGAGAGGGCATCAGGTCCATGTCGATCCGGGTCCGGTTCGCGCCGAAGGCGCAGGCCAGCTGGCCCAGGGCGCCGGTGAGGCCCAGTTCGGCCAGCGGCGCCGGGCCGAGGCGTTCGGTGATCCGCCTGACCTCCCTGATCGCCATGCCGAGGTCGTCGCGGACGGCGTGCAACGCTGCCCGGACCGGGTCCTCGGCGGTCAGCCGCGTGGTCGTGTTCTCGACGCGGAGCCGGAGCCCGGCCAGGGTCGGTCCGAGCCCGTCGTGGATGTCGCGCCGCAGATGCCGCCGCTCCTCCTCCCGCGCCGTGAGGATCTGCTCCCGGCTGGTACGCAGTTCCTCCTGCAGGCGCAGGGAGGCGAGTGCCGGGGCGGCCTGGTTGGCCAGTGACGACAGGACGCCGGTGTCCCGGGCGTCGAGCGTCGTCTCCCCTTCCCGCACACCGACCGAGATCCGGCCGATGGCGACGCCCTGGTGCAGCAGGTCGAAGTGGCGGGGTTCGGGCCCCACCCGGCCCTCCCGGGCGAGCAGGTGCGGACCCGCTTGCGTGTGGACGACCAGGGCCGCGCCCGGAAGACGCAGGCTCTCCACGATGGTGGCGCACAGGGTGGCCGGGATCTCCTCGGGAGTGACCGCGCGGCTGATGCGCGTGGCGAGGGTGTGCAGGACTTGGTAGGGGTGCGCCCGGTTGCCGTAGAAGAGGCGGTCCACCAGGCCGGTCGCCCAGGCCATGGTGCGGCGTAGTCCGGCGCCCAGCAGGAAGGCCACGGCCACCAGGACCAAGGCGTCGACG
The DNA here is from genome assembly GCF_053589195.1 of Streptomyces sp. NPDC003379. Lineage (NCBI taxonomy): Bacteria > Bacillati > Actinomycetota > Actinomycetes > Kitasatosporales > Streptomycetaceae > Streptomyces > Streptomyces sp. NPDC003379. The sequence goes on from NZ_JBSFRK010000003.1 coordinate 260,466, forward strand.
GTCTCGCCGAACGCCAGTCCGGTGACCAGCACGGCGGTCGCGGCGACAAAGCCGGCCGTGAGCAGCGTTCCGACCATGAGCCCGGCGAGCATCCGCCGTGCCGAGCGGCTGATGCGCCAGGAGCCGGTGCGCATCACGAAGTGGGCGAAGGACGCCGTCCACAGGGCCGAGCCGAGGACGTACAGGCCAAAGGCGGGCCAGTAGTGGCCGCCATGCAGATAGCGGAAGGCCGACTGGCCGGCCGCCATCACGACGTAGCCCGCGGCGAGCAGGAGGATCGGGCGCCGCCGACCGGGCTCGCCGGAGCGCAGGCGCGCCAGCAGCACGGCGACGCCCACGCCGATGAGCAGGTAGTAGGACACCTCCCAGGCAGTGGTCAGGGAGGTGTCCAGCAGGGCCGCCGTCTGTCCCCACCAGCCGCCGCTGAGGGGATTGGGCAGGCCGAACCGTCCGGGGGCCGCCGCGACGACGAACACCTGCGGCACCATCCACAGGGCGACGGCGGCCACGTAGAGCCGCCACCACCGGCTGGTCAGCCGGCCGTCGGGGAACCACAGCGTCAGCGTGTACCAGATCGTGCCGTAGACCAGATTGCCTACCATTTCCAGCACGGTGACCAGGACGCGCACCGCGGGTCCCGGCTGCTCCACCAGGACCGGGGCGGCCGCCGCGCTCGGCAGGATCGCGCAGACACCGAAGGCCAGCAGCAACCATCCCGCCGGACTGCCCGGGCGGTGCGCGTGCAGCAGGACGCCTCCGGCGGCGGCCGCCAGCCCGTAGGGGAGGACGGACAGCCCCGGTGCGCTCAGCGCCACCCCGGGAGCGCCCAGGCGCGCCAGGAGGTAGCAGATCCACAGAGCGGTGATGGCGACGGTGCCCGCGGCGCACAGCGTCGCGGCGGCCAACTGCCGCTCCGCCGGCGTTCGACGCACGGCGCCGACCACCACATAGTCGCTGCCTGAAGTCATGTGATCACCTATAGTAATCGCCGTGGCAGAGGAGAGCGCTCTTGGCGCCGACGCGGACACGATCACCGTTCTGCTGGTCGACGACCACCCGATGTTCCTGGAGGGGCTGCGCGGCGTCTTCCTGCCCCAGGACGGCTTCCGGGTCGTCGGGGTGGCGGGCGGCGCCGACGAGGCCGTCGCGCTGAGCGTCAGCGCCGCACCCCAGGTGGTCGTCCTCGATCTGGGGCTGCCCGACGGGTCCGGCATCGAGGTCACCAGGCGCCTGCTCGTCGACCGTCCCGACGTCAAGGTGCTGGTGCTGAGCATGTCGGACGACGACGACAACGTCCTGGCGGCGATGCGGGCGGGCGCCCACGGCTATCTGGTCAAGGGCGCGGACCGCGAGGAGATCCTGACGGCGATGCGCACCGTCGCGCGCGGCGGTGCGGTCTTCGGTCCCCGGGTCGCCCTGCGGTTGCGTACGTACTTCGACTCGCTGGCGGCCGCGCCGGGACGGTCCGCGTTCCCGGAACTGACCCCGCGGGAGCTGGAGATCCTCGATCTGCTGGCCGGCGGGCTGAACTACCGTCAGATCGCCCGTCGGCTGACCATCTCCGACAAGACGGTCCGCAACCACGTCGCGAACGTCTTCGCCAAACTGCAGGTCAACGACCGGGCACAGGCCATCGTCCGCGCCCGCAACGCGGGGCTGGGCGCGGACGCCCCGCCGTCGCCCAGCGGCCAGGACTGAGCACCTACACCCTCGACACGCTCGGTACGCCGATCGCGGTCGGCCCACTCTTCTGCTTCTCACGGCGACCTCCTCACGGGACGTCCCCCGCAGGCCAGTCTCGCGCGCCCATGCGCCCGGCCGCGTGGGCCACACAGCTCATCCGCGTCCCGCTCCCGCGCAGAGCCGCGTGCCCCACCCGCCGCCCGGCCCCGTCCCGGCCTCGGTACGTACGGGAAGAGGCAGCACGGCTCAGGCGCCCGGGACGGCCGGGCCGCCACGGTGGTGACATGCCGATCGCCCTGGCGACGGCGTAACAGTCACAGCGTCACCACGCACAGGAGGTATCACCGTGACCGCCCACACAGTTCACACGCAGCGCCGCCCCCCACTGCTCCAGACGGCATCGGCTCCCGACGGCGGCATGCAATGGCTTGACCGGGTCAAGGCGATCGCACCCGTGGTGCGCGAGCACCGGGAGCAGGCCGAACGGGACCGCGTCACCCCGACGCCCGTCATCGACGTACTGCGGGCCAACGGCCTGCACCGCATGTGGGTCGGCCGCCACTTCGGCGGCGGAAACGTCAGCTTGACCACCGGCTCCGCCGTCCTGCGGCAGCTGGCACGGCTGGACGCCTCGGTGGCCTGGCAGATGGGCGTACAGGGGGCCATAGGCCGACTGTCCGACTACCTCCCCGAAGCGGCGGCCCACGCCGTCTTCGCCGAACACACCGGACTGGTCGTGGGCAGTGTCCGCCCCGCGGGCCGGGCCCGCGCGGTGCCGGGCGGCTACCGGCTGACCGGCACCTGGCCGTTCGCCAGCGGCTCCGCGCACGCCGACTGGCTGGTGTGCGCCGCACAGGTACCGGACGGGGCGCCGCGCATGCTCTTCGTGCCCCGGTCGGCGGTCCGCCCGCGGGACACCTGGCACTCGCTGGGCCTGCGCGGCACCGGCAGCAACCACTTCGACGTCGACGACGCCTTCGTACCGGAGGAGTTCACCGTCGACGGAGCGGCGATGCTGCGCCCGCCGCCGAGCCGCGCCTCACGGGCGTACGCCATCGGCTACTACGACTTCGGGCCCTTCACATCCGCCTCAACGGTCCTGGGCATCGCACAGGACGCGGTGGAGACGTTCCGCGAGCTGCTGTCGGACTCCGGCACCGCTCCCGGCGGGACTGTCCACGCCGGCTACGCGCGAGCCCAGATGCGGGTGCGCCGCACGGCTCTGCTGCTCGCCGACGCGGCCCGGCGCGTCTCGGCCCACGGCCAGAACGGCGGTGAACCGCTCAGCGCCCTGGTCAAGTTGACCGCGGCGACCGTGGCGGAGGACGCCACCGCCGCCGTGGACTCCCTCTACGACCTCGCCGGCGCACGCGCCGTCTACACCAGCGGCCGGCTCGAACGGTGCTTCCGCGACATCCACACGGCTGTCAAGCACATCACCTTGTCGTCGGCGCACTTCGAGACCGTGGGCCAGTACCTGCTCGGTGACGGCCCGGTCCTGCACCACTGAAATCCCACTGACACCACTGAGATCCCACTGAAAGGAAGAGGCATCACCATGCCGAACATGAAAGCGCTCCAACTCATCGCCCCCCGCAAGACCGTCCTCGCCGAGGTACCCGTCCCCGCGACGCCGCCCGACGGCCTGCTGCTGAAGACACGGTGCGTGTCCATCTGCTCCACGGACATCTCCTTCTTCGAGGGGCACCTCTATCCCTCGGAGTATCCGATCATCCTGGGCCACGAGTACCTCGGAGAAGTCGTCGACATCGGACCGGAGTTCCGCAGCGCCGTGGACATCTCCATCGGCGACCGGATCGTCTACTGGGGCCAGACCGACTTCGGCGGGTTCGCCGAGTACCGGTCCCTGCGGCCCGTGTTCTCCGGTGAGGACAAAGAGGACCTCTTCTGGGCCGACCGGGACTTCTTCGACGACCGCCGCGCGGCCGCCGTGAAGGTCCCGGACTCCCTCGGCGACCTGGAGGCGTCGTTCATCGAGCCCACCACGGGCGCGCTGCGCTCCATGCTGACACATCCGCCGAGGGTCGGTGACCGGGTCCTCATCCTCGGCACCGGGCCCATCGGCATCATCGCCGGCAGCGTCATCAAGCGCCTGTTCGCGCCGCACAGCGTGGTGTCGGTCGACGCCAACCAGCGGCGCAACGCGCAGGCCGAGGCGCACTTCTCCGAACGCGCCCATCTCCCCGAGGAGCTGAGCCGCGTACCGGACAACTCCTTCGACTACGTCTTCGACGCCCTGCCCACGGTCAAGGCGACGGACCGCGAGAAGGACCCGCGCCGGCTGGCGATGCGGAAGCTCAAGCCACAAGGGCGATACGTCCTGTACGGGGCCTCGCAGGAGATGCAGCAGTTCGACACCTGGCTGATGCTGGCCAAGGGCCTCAACATCAGCTCGGCCCCGTTCGACGTCAGCAGCTTCCCCATGCACCGCACCGCCAACGTGATCGTCGCCGCCGCCCACATGCTGGCGACGGGCATCGTGGACGGCAAGGGTCTGCTGTCCACGGTGTGCCCCTTCGACGACTACGACCAACTCGTCGACATCCTGGCCAACTACCGGGCCACGACCGACCTGAAGACCATCGTGGACTTCCGGCCGCCTCTCCTGCTGGAGGCGGGCCCCGACCGGTCCGGGGAGGACACCCGCGCACAGGAGGACGGCCGATGACCGGCGACCTGGACCGCACGGCCTTCACCCACGCCATGGCACGAGTCCCCGCCCCCGTCACGGTCACCACCACCGTCGACGGGGCGGGGCGGCCATGGGGCTTCACGGCGAGTTCCTTCTCGTCGCTGTCCCTGGAACCGCCTCTCGTCCTGGTCTGCGTCGGCCGTACGGCCAGTGTGTACGGCGCCTTCGCCGAGGCACGGCACTTCCTCGTCAACGTGCTGGCCACGGACCAGGCCGAGGTGGCCGCCCGGTTCGCCGCGCGGGGCACCGACCGCTTCGCGGCGGGGGACATGGAACCCTGCGAGAGGGGACTGCCGGGGCTGCCCGACGCGGCGGTACGGGTGGCATGCCGGCTCCACGAGCTCGTCGACGGAGGCGACCACGGCATCCTGATCGGCCGCGTCGAGACCACGTACGTCGGACAGCGACCGCCCCTGCTGTACTGCGACCGCTCCTTCTGCCGCCCGGCGCCCCTGCGTGGCCGTCAGATGGCCATCCCGTAGACGATGGTGAAGAGCGTCCCCAGGGAGCCGATGATGAAGACACCCGTCAGACCGGCGACGATCAACCCCTTGCCCTGTTCCGCGCTGAACGTGTCGCGGAGCGCCGTGGCACCGATCCGTTGCTTGGCCGCGCCCCAGATGGCGATGGCCAGACAGAGCAACAGGGCCAGGGCCATGACGACCTGCACCATGGTCTTGGCCTCGGTGCCCAGCGCGCCAAAGGGTCCCCAGTCGGGGGCGACGCCCCCGATGATGGTGGTGATGTCGCCCTTCTCCGCTGCGAGTTGCATGCTGCGCCTCCCGGTTCAGTCCTGGTGTGACCACCGTAGCGAGGCGGTCGCCATCTGTACGAAGGAGCGGCCCAACGGGTTCGTGTCACCGCCACAGGGGATCGGTGCCCTCCGGGAAGCGGAACCAGCGGCGGGCCGACGGATCGTCGGCGCGCAGCTCGCGCCCGGTCAGGCCCGTCTCGTCGAACGGCCCGCCGCCGACTTCGCCCGGCGCCCGGAAAGTGAGCATGATGATGGTTGATGCTCAGAGGGATGGAAGGGCGTATGGATCTGACAGCGGTGCGCCATGTGGTGGATGGGCGCAGTCGGCTGCCCTGGCTGCCGGGGGACGCGTGGCTGGCGGGCGGTACGGCACTGTTCGGTGAGCCCCAGCCGACCGTGCGGCGATTGCGGGATCTGGCGCCGTGCGGATGGCGGCCGGTCACCGTGACCGGGGCCGGCGTCGAGGTGGCGGCCACCTGCACCATCGCCGAGCTGCTGTCGTTCGCCGAGGCGCCGGGCGGGCCCTGGCCGACGGGCCGGGCACTCATCGCCGACTGCTGCCGGGCGTTCTCGTCGTCCTTCAAGGTGTGGAACGCCGCCACGGTCGGCGGGAACCTCTGCACCGCCTTGCCTGTCGGCCCCATGATCTCCCTGGCTGTGGCGCTGCGCGGGGAGTGCCGGATCGTGGACCTCGACGGAAGCGCACGGACCGTGGCCGCCGAGCGGTTCGTCACCGGGCCCGGGAACACGGTGCTGCTGCCCGGCGAGATGCTGCGCTCCCTCGTGCTGCCCGCCACCGCACTGGCCCAACGCTGCACGGTGCGCAGAGTGAGCACCCACACGTGGGGCAGGTCGGCCGCCCTGGTGATCGGCACCGACGACCGGCAGACCGGGCGATGGGCCGTCACCGTCACCGCCGCCACGACACGGCCGGTACCCCTCTCCTTCACCCGCAGGCCGTCCGCCCCCGAACTGCGGCACACCCTGCGGGAGGCGCTCACGGCAGACCTCCTGCTCGACGATGTGCACGGACCGGCGGACTGGCGCCGTCACCTGGTCGAACTCCTGGCGGAAGAGGCCAGGTGCGAGCCGGGGGAGAGGCGGTAGGCGGCATGACGTTCTCCGTACGGATCAACGACAGCGAAAGCCATGAGCCGCCACGGCCGGGGCAGTGCCTGCGCACCTACCTGCGGGAGCGCGGCTGGACGGGGGTGAAGAAGGGCTGCGACACGGGCGACTGCGGAGCGTGCACCGTTCACGTGGACGGGCTGGCCGTGCACAGCTGCCTGTATCCGGCGCACCGCGCCGACGGACGGACCGTCACGACCGTGGAGGGCCTGGGCGCCGGCGCGCGACCACCGCATCCCGTACAGGAGGCCTTCGCCCGGTCGCGGGCCTTCCAGTGCGGCTACTGCACCGCGGGGCTCGTCATGACCGCGGGCGCCTTGACCTCCCAGCAGCTCGCCGACCTGCCGCAGTCCCTGAAGGGCAATCTGTGCCGGTGCACCGGGTACCGGCCCATCGGCGAGGCGGTAGAGGCGGCGCGGCATGCAAACGGTGAGGGATACGAGTCGTCCGGCGTCCGGGATGAAGGGGACACGGTCGCCCACGACATCGTCACCGGCACCGCACGCTTCACCCTCGACCACCCCGAGCCGGCGGGCCTGCTGCACATCGCCCTGGTGCGATCCCCCCACCGGCACGCCCGTGTGCTGGGCGTCGATGCCACCGCCGCTCGCGCCGCGCCCGGCGTGCACGCCGTCCTCACCCACCACGACGCTCCGCGAGGTCGCTTCTCCACGGCCCTGCACGAAGACACCGACGACGACCCCGCCGACACGCGCGTCCTGGACGACGTCGTACGGCACGTCGGGCAGCGCGTCGCCGTCGTCGTCGCCGACAGCCCCGGCGCCGCCGACCGCGCCCGCGACCTCGTCCGCGTCACCTACCAGGTCCTGCCCGCTGTGACCGACCCCGACCAGGCACTGGCCCCGCGAGCGGTACGCGTGTGCGAGGACGGCAACATCGCCGGGGAGTTCCACCACACCACCGGAGACACCGAGCGGGGCCTGGCCGAGGCGGACATCGTCCACGAGGACACCTTCCGCACGCAGCGGGTCCAGCACACCGCCATGGAGTGCCACGCCAGCCGGGTGTGGGCCGAAGCCGACGGCCGCCTGCACCTGCACTGCGCCACCCAGGCCCCGCATCTGGTCCGCCGCAGGCTGTGCCAGGTGTTCGGACTCGACCCGGACCGCCTGCGCGTCACCGCCGGCCGCCTGGGCGGTTCCTTCGGCCGGAGTCAGGATCTGCAGACCGAGGACGTCGCCCTGCTCGCCGCCCTGCACACCGGGCGGCCCGTGCAGCTGGAGAACACGCGCACCGACGAGCTGACCGCCACCACCACCCGCCACCCCTTTGAGGTCCGCGTCACCCTCGGCGCACGCCGCGACGGCACCCTCACCGCTGTGAAACTGCGCATCGTCGCCGACACCGGCGCCTACGGCAACCACGGCCCGTCCGTCCTCAACGTCGCCTGCACGGAGACCCCGGCCCTCTACCGCTGCCCGAACCTGACCGTCGAGGGCTACTGCGTGCGCACCCACAACGTCCCCGCGGGCGCCTTCCGCGGATACGGCGGCGGCCAGCTCGCCTTCGCCCTGGAATCCGCCCTCGACGACCTCGCCCGCCGCCTTGGCCTCGACCCCCTCACCATCCGTGAACGCGCCTACCTCCGCCCCGGCCAACAGGCCCCGTTTCCCGGCGCCGGCGGGCACCGCCCCGTCATGGACGCGGGCCTCGGCCGCTGCCTGGACCTGATCGGCCGAGCCCGTGCCGAGCGCCTGCGCACTCACCCCGTACGCAGCGGGCAGCGCCACCTCGTGGGCGAAGGCATGGCCGTGGCCACCCTCTACACCGTCCCCGCCGACCAGCACATCGCCCAGGCAACTGTCACCCTGCGCCCGGACGGCCACTACGACGTGGCCACCGCCGTCCCCGACTTCGGCAGCGGCACCAGCACCGTGCTGCGCCGCATCGCCGCCCGCGCCCTCTCCACCAGCTGCGACCATGTGCACCTCAGCGATGCCGACACGGATCGGACCGGCCACCACAGCGGCGGCTTCGGTTCCACCGGCCTCACCCTCACGGGCCGCGCCGTCGCCCGGGCGTGCCAAACCCTCACCGCGCTCCGCGCCGACGCCCGGACGGCCGACATCCCGCTCCACGCCTCCGCCACCTGCCTCGCGGAGGACGTCGTCCCGTCGCTGGCGTTCAGCGCCCAGTGGTTCCGCGTCGAGGTCGATACCGCGACCGGACTGGTGCGCGTCCTCGACAGCGTGCACGCGGCGGACGCCGGCACGGTGATGGACGCCGCGCAGTGCCGCGGCCAGGTCGAGGGAGCCGTCGTCCAAGGCGTGGGCACCACACTGCGGGAAGATCTGCCCACCGACCCCGCGGGCCATGTCACCACCCCTGGCCTGCGCACCTACACCATCCCTCACTTCGGTGAAGTGCCGCCCACCGACGTCCACTTCGTCGAGTACGCGGACGGGGACGGCGCGGTGGATCCGAAACCGATGAGCGAGCTGCCCTTCAACCCCGTGGCCCCGGCGCTGGCCAACGCCGTACGCGACGCCACCGGCGTCCGCTTCGCCTCCTTGCCCCTGCGCCCGGACCGTATCTGGAGAGGCTGCGGATCCGCGCCGCCTACACGTTCCTGAGCGCGGCGCCGATCAGTGCCGTCACCGACTCCAGATGCTCCGGAGCGGGCGGGCTGTCCGCCGCCAGGACAAGGGCGGCATGCGGGGGGACAGGGATGTGGAGGCGGGCGGGTGCGGGGGCCGGAGGGGTGAGGTGCAGGTCGGCTGTCGTACAGCCCAGGACCGGCGCCGCGTGTTCGGCGACCGACCGGACGACGGCTGCCGGTGTGGTGGCCGTGGCCAGCGCCACGACGAGCGCGTGCAGGCGGTCGAGCCTGGCGTGCGCCGCGGCGAGGGACGTGGTGAGCGCGATGCGGTCCTCGGTGGCACGGAAGCGGAGTGTGCGCTCGCGCTCCAGGGCGTTGAGGCGTTCCTTCAGAGTGAGGAAGCGGTCGCAGGGGTCGACGCGGACCGCACGCAGATGGACGGTCGGCGTGGGCAGCCACTGGGCGCGGGCGCCGAAGCAGCGGCAGCGCACCCGCGTGCCGTCGAAGCCGTGCAGCGTGAGGCCCGCCGGCGTCGGGTGGCTGGTGCGCAGCCACTGCCGGACGCGCAGGGCGACATCATCGGCGGACTCGGAGACGAGGCCGCTCAGAGGCGTACCGTCCTCGACCCCCGGCAGCAGCCGGACCGCCGCCGGGTTCGCGGCCAGCACCCGGGTGTCGGCGGCGACGAGCAGCACGGGCTCCGTGAGCAGACCGGTGATCTTCCGGAAGAGGGTGAGCGCCTCGACGCGGATCACAGCAGATCGCCGTAGTACTCACGCCCGGTGCCGTGCTCCGGCTCCGACGGCGGGCGCAGATGAACGACCACGCGACAGCCCACGTCCCAGCGGGCGATGGTCTTCTCCAGCTCCACACGGGCATAGCCGAGGTTCTCCGCCGCGATGGTCCCGAAGATGTTCGACGTCATCATGCACATCGAGGGGCGGCCCACGACCTTCTCACCGAACGGGCACACCCGGTTGCCCAGAACGATGCGTTGTTCGTTCTCCTCGATGACGAAGAACTGACCGCCGAGCCGCATCTTCAGATCGACCATGGTCCGCGCCACCTGCGCACGGTCGAGACGGTCCACCGAAAGAGCTTTGACGTACTGGTTGTTGATGTCACCGCCGATGGTCTGGCTGACGAGGCTGACGTACCCCGCCGCCTCCTCCAGGCCGACCACGTCCTCAAGGACACGCGCCAGTTCACGGATCAGACTGCGCATGAACACATCGCGGTCGAGGGCGATGGGTGCTTCGGATGGTTCCACGGGAAGGCCCCCTCGAGGCGCACCGCACGACAGACGGCACTTGCCTAACGTCACGACATGATTGCGTACCGTGACGCGTCCTGTCGACCGGTTTCGGCCAACCCCCGATCCATTTCCACTCGGCCTACGCGTCTCTGCGCCTGAGGGACCACCATCCCGCGAGGACCGCCGCGCCCGTCCACAGCGCCGTCACCCCGAGCCCCGCCCACGGGGCGAGGTCGCCCGGCGGGTCCACGTAGAGGATCTGTTGTCCGGCGCGGTCGGGCAGGTAGTCGGCCAGGGAGCCGGAGGTCTCGCCCAGGATCATGGAGACGATGAGGATGAAGGGGATCAGGATGCTGAGTACGGCGAGGCCGCTGCGCAGTACCGCGGTCAGGCCGGCCGCGAAGAGCGCCATCAGCGCGAGGTAGAGGGCTCCGCCCAGGCAGGCGCGCAGCGCGTCCCCGTCGCCGAGGCTCAGCGCCGCGTCACCCAGGAAGGCGCTGCCGCCCAGGAACGACACGAGCGTCGTCACCAGGCCCATCGCCAGGGCGAGGCCCGCCACGTTCGCGAGCTTCGCCGCGTAGAAGAGACCCCGGTTGGGCACCGCCGTCAGCGAGGCCCGGATGGCTCCCCCCTGGTACTCGGACGACATGGCCATCGTGCCGAAGGAGATCGCCGCGATCTGGCCGAGGTTGAGGCCGAGGAAGACGGAGAAGAGCGCGTCGAAGTCGGCGCTGTCCGCCTCGGAGTCGCCGATGGCCGCGTTGGCCGCGACGGCGAAGCCGGCGGTCAGGAGGAAGACGGCCAGCAGCGACCAGGCGGTGCCGCGCAGGGTCCTGATCTTGATCCACTCGGAGCGGAGTACGGCTGCGGTGGACATGATCAGGCCTCCTGCGGGGCTCGTGCGGAGAATTCCGTGGCGGTGGCGGTGAGATCGAGATACGCCTGCTCCAACGTGGCCTCCTCGGCGGCCAGTTCGAGGAGGACGATGCCCTCCTGGGCGGCCAGCGGGCCGATGGCGTCGATCTCCGCGTCGTCGATCAGGATGCGCCCGTCGTCCGAGTCGACGGGGGTGTGGCCGTGCCGCAGCAGGACCTCGCGCAGCCGTGCGGGCTCCGTCGTGCGGACGCGGACCCGCGGCTTGACGCGGGCCGCGATGAAGTCCTTCGTCGGTGTGTCCGCCAGCAGCCTGCCCTTGCCCAGGACGATCAGGTGGTCGGCGAACGAGGCCGTCTCGCCCATGAGATGGCTGGAGACCAGCACGGTGCGGTTCTCCCGCGCGAGGCGGCGCATCAGCTCACGGATCCAGATGATGCCCTCGGGGTCGAGGCCGTTCGACGGCTCGTCGAGCAACAGCACCTGGGGGTCGCCCAGCAGGGCGGCGGCGATGCCGAGGCGCTGGCGCATGCCGAGGGAGAACGTCTTCACCCTGCGGGACGCCGCGCTCGCGATGCCCGTCAGTTCGAGGACCTCGTCCACCCGCACGTCGGGAATGCGGTTGCTCGCGGCGAGAGCCAGGAGGTGGCTGCGGGCGGTGCGGGAACCGTGCGGCGCCTGGGCGTCGAGGAGGGCGCCCACATGCCGCAGCGGCTCGTCGAGCCGTGTGAACGGGCGGCCGCCGATCGTCGCCGTGCCCGCGCTCGGGCGGTCGAGGCCGAGGATGAGGCGCATGGTGGTGGACTTGCCCGCGCCGTTGGGGCCGAGGAACCCGGTGACCTGTCCTGGCCGGACGGAGAAGGTGAGGCGGTCGACCGCGCGCACCTGCCCGTAGACCTTGGTCAGGTCCTTCACTTCGATGGCAGTCATGGTGACGACGGTGCCCTCCACGGGGCGGCGCCCGCTTCCCCCGGCGGAGGGAACGGCCTCCCCCACGAGGGGGAGGCAACTGCCCTGACCTGCTGCGAACATGACCCTCATGAACCGTCTCCATCGGCTGCTGCTGCCCGTGTCGCGTGCGGTCACGTACACCCGGTGGCTGCACCTGTTCATCGGCGCGGTGGCCGCCGTGGTGGTGGTCGGGGTGGCCTTCCCCGGCCTTGAGGATCCCGGCGAGGGCAGGTGGCTGCTGCTGCTCCTCGTGCCGCTCCCGCTGCTGGCGCTCGCCGCGTCCGTCCCCGGCACCCGGGTCGCCGAGACGATGCAGGCGCGGTTGCTGCTCTACCCCGGGCCGCGGTCACCGCACGAGCATCCGGCGCCGGACATCGCCGGTTCGCCCTCGGCCTCGTGGGGCGACCGGTGGCGGGTCTTCGTGTGGCTGACCCTGCGGCTGTGGCTCGGGTTCGGGGTCACCGTGGTCACGCTCAACGGCCTCGTACTGACGCTGGGTCTGCTGATGCCGTCCCTGTGGCCGCCGTTCGGGCCCGCGCCCATGCTGCTGCCCGAACGGTGGGGATGGTGGTACCCGCTGCTCGCCCCGGTCTCCGGCGCCGCGCTGGCCGCCGTCGTATGGGGGTCCGGCACGCTGATGGCCGGACTCGCGCCCCGGCTGCTCGGCCCGTCCCCGGTGGAACGGCTCGCCGAACTGGAAGAGCGTACCGAGCGGTTGCTGGAGCGCACACGGCTCGCCCGCGAGCTGCACGACACCATCGGACACGCGCTCACCATCGCCGTGGTGCAGGCGGGCGCGGCGCGCGCGGCCGGGACGCAGGAGTTCACCGACCGGGCGCTGGCCGCCATCGAGGACACCGGACGCGAGGCGCTGTCCGAACTGGACCGCGTGCTCAGGCTGTTGCGCGAGGACGCCGACCCGACGGCGCAGCGGCCCACGCTCGCGCACGCCGGACGGCTGGTGGACTCCGCGCGCGGGGCCGGCGCCGATGTGACCACCCGGATCGACGGGGACCTCGACGCCGTGCCCGGGCCGATCTCCCGCGAGGGCTACCGGATGCTCCAGGAGTGCCTCACCAACGTACTGCGGCACGCGGGCTCGGTGCCGGTGACCGTACGGATCGAAGTCCGCGACGCGTGGCTGGAGCTGGAGGTGCTGAACAAGCGGGCGGCCGCATACGAAGGGTCCGGTGGCGGTGGCTCCGGGCTGCGCGGGCTGCGCGAGCGGGCCGTCCTGCTCGGCGGCGCGGCCACGTACGGGCCGTACGACGGGGCATGGCGGGTGCACGTCACCCTGCCACTACAGTGACCGGCATGCCGATCACCGTCCTGCTCGTCGACGACGACGCGCTCGTACGCGCCGGACTGCGCGCCATCCTTGAGGCGCAGCCCGACATCGAGGTCGTCGGCGAGGCGGCGGACGGCGCCGCCGTCATCCCCCTGGTGGGGAAGGTGAGGCCGGACGTCATCGCCATGGACGTGCGCATGCCGCTGATGGACGGCATCGAGGCGACCCGGGCCGTGCTGCGGACGGTCGCCGACCCGCCGAGGATCCTCGTCATCACCACGTTCGAGGAGGACGAGTACGTGTACGGGGCTCTGCGCGCCGGAGCCGACGGGTTCCTGCTGAAGCGCGCCCGGCCCACCGAGATCGTGCACGCGGTGCGGATCGTCGCCGAGGGCGAGTCGCTGCTCTTCCCGCCCGTGCTGCGCTCGCTGGCCGCCGCGCACGGCGACGAGTCGTCGCGGCGGGCACTGGAGAACGCCGCGCTCACCGAACGCGAGGGCCAGGTGCTGCGGTGCGTCGCGCGCGGCCTGACGAACGCGGAGATCGCCGCCGAGCTGCACCTGGGCACCGAGACGGTGAAGACGCACGTGAGCGCGGTGCTGGCGAAGCTCGGCGCGCGCGACCGCGTCCAGGCCGTGATCACGGCGTACGAGTCGGGCTTCATCACCGCGGGGGCGGACGAGTAGCGGCACTTGACCGTGTAGTCCGCCGACAGAACCGCGCCCGCCCGCGCGGCTAGCCTGCGTGTCCATCGAGCCCACGACGCGATACGTGAGGAAGCAGATGAGCGGTGTGCGGGAGCTCCCCAAGGACTGCACCACGGTGGACCTGGCCGACCCCTGGTTCTTCCGGCACCACGACCAGTACGAGCTGTGGCGCAGGCTCCGGGCCGAGCACCCGGTCTTCTGGACGGAACCCCGCGAGGACCGGCCGGGGTTCTGGTCGCTCACGCGGTTCGAGGACGTACAGCGCGTCTACCGCGACAACGGGCGGTTCACCTCCGAGCGCGGCAACGTCCTCACCACGCTGCTCGCGGGCGGCGACTCGGCGGCGGGAAAGATGCTCGCGGTCAGCGACGGCGAGCGCCACCGGGAGCTGCGCAACGTCATGTTGAAGGCCTTCTCGCCCCGGTTCCTGCGGACCGTGGAGCGCCGGGTGCGGGACATGGCCGACCGGCTGATCCGTGAAGTGGTGGAGGGGGGCGGCGACTTCGCGGCGGACGTGGCGGAGAAGATCCCGATGGGGACGATCTGTCATCTGCTGGGAGTCCCGGAGAGCGACCAGGCGCACCTGCTGACCCTCACCAAGTCCGCGCTCGGCTCGGAGCACGAGGACGCCACCGAAGAGGCCGCCGTCCGCGCCCGCAACGAGATCCTCCTCTACTTCCTGGACCTCCTGGACGGCATCAGGAAGACGCCTCGCGAGGGCGCCATCTCCGCCCTCGCGGACGGCGCGGTCGGGGGCCGGCCGCTCACGGAGGAGGAGATCGTCTTCAACTGCTACAGCCTCGTCATCGGCGGGGACGAGACCAGCAGGCTCTCCATGATCGGCGCGGTCCACGCGCTGGCGGAGCACCCGCGGGAGTGGAAGCTGCTGCGCGCGGGCGAGGTGGGGACGGACACCGCCGTGGACGAGGTACTGCGCTGGACCACCCCGGCCATGCACTTCGGGCGGACCACGCTGGAGGAGGTGACGATCGGCTCCCGCACGATCGGGCCCGGCTCGGTCGTCGTGCTCTGGAACACCGCGGCCAACCGGGACGAGGAGGTGTTCGAGGAGCCCGACCGGTTCCTGCTGTCACGGGCGGCCAACCGCCATCTCACCTTCGGCTACGGACCGCACTTCTGCATCGGGGCCTCCCTGGGGCGCGCGGAGGTCGGTGCCGTACTGGACGCCCTGCGCGCCCACGCCTCGGCGCTTGAGCTGACCGGCGAACCGCGGCGGGTGCACTCCAACTTCCTCAACGGCTTCAGCAGCCTTCCGGTCGCCTTCACCCCGGCCTGAGGCGGGGCCCTGAGGCGGGGCCGGGGCCCCGCCCTCGTCAGGCGAACCGCTCGCGCGCGTGCAGCCTCGTGAGCACCGGGAACGCGTAGCGGCCCGTGGAGTCCGGCCCCTCCAGGAGCTGGTGGTCGACGAGTGTCTCGGCCACGTCCTCGGCGGCGAGGAGGCTGCAGCCGAGCGAGGCGGCGGCCGCCCGCAGGGTGAAGGAGACCCCGCAGGCTCTCGCCAGCGCCAGCAGGGCCCGCCGCGACGCGCTCGCCAGGGACACGAGGTGCGTGTCGAGGCGGGCGCGTACGTCCAGCTCGCCGTGGGACAGCTCCGACAGGCGCCCCTGTTCGTCGGTGAGCCGCTGGACCATGCGCGTCAGGGACCAGTGCGGGCGGGCGATCAGACGCTGGCCCACGATCCGGATGGCGAGCGGGAGATGCCCGCACAACTCGGCGGTCTCCTCCGCCATCTGACGCTCGGCGAGCACCCGCTCCTCGCCCACGATGCGGGTCAGCAGCCTGACCGACTGCTCGGGGGTGAAGAGGGAGAGCGGGAAGTGCCGGGCCCCCGGGATCGTGGACAGCGGCGCCCGGCTGGTGAACAGCAGGGCGCTGGTGAACCCGCCCGGCAGCAGCGGCTGCAGTTGCTCGTCGCGTACGACGTTGTCGACGACGACGAGGACACGGCGCTCGGCGAGCAGGCTGCGGTACGCGGAGATCCGCTCGGTGAGCATGCGCGGGATCTCGGCCTCGGCCATGCCCAGCGCCCGCAGGAAGCGGTGCAGCACGGTGTACGTGCCGTGGCCGTCCGCCTGGGTGTCGCTGCGCAGGTCGGCGTAGAGCACCCCGTCCACGTACCGGAGCCTGCACGAGTTCGCCACGCGGACCGCGAGGACGGACTTGCCGACCCCCGGCGGTCCGTAGATGGAGGCGACCGGCGAGGGGCCGAACAGGCCGCCGGGCGAACCGCTCTGGGTGAGGTGCTGGAGCACCTGGTGGTGCTCGCTGCGGCCCACCAGGTCCGGGGTGTCCGGCGGCAGCCCGTACGGACGCTCGGCCTCCGCCCGGTCCGGGGCGACCTGCACGGCCTTGTCGTCCGTGGCGCGGTTGACGCCCCGCAGCACGGACAGCTGGGCGGCGCGCAGTTCGGGTCCGGGGTCGATGCCGAAGTCGTTGCGCAGGGTGCGGTCCAACTTGCCGAACAGGTCGAGGGCTTCGACCTGTTGGCCGGCTCGGGCCAGCGCGACCATCAGCTGGGCGTGCAGGCCCTCGTGCAGCGGATGGTGCCGTACGAGGGGCTGCAGCTGGTCGATGGCCTTCTCGTAGTGGCCGTAGGCGACGGCCAGCTCCGACAGGCGCAGCGCCGCGGTGATCTGCCGCTGGTTGGAGTCCAGGGCGAGCGGGTGCTGCTGGAGCCGCGGCGACGCTCCGTGCAGCACGGGGCCGGACCACAGGCGCAGCAGGTCCGTCAGGAGCCGCACCTCAAGGGTGAGGTCCCCGCCGGCTCGGGCGTGTTCGGCGTCCTTGGCCAGCTCGCGAAAGCGCAGCAAATCCAGCTGGTCGGAGCCGATCCGCAGTTCGTAGCCCGCGTTGCGGCGCACGATCGCCGACGCGTCGGAGCCCGGGTCGCTGTGCTTGGCCAGCAGGGCGCGCAGCCGCGAGACATAGGTATGGACCAGTTGGTTGAAGGAGTTCGGGGGTGCCTCGCCCCACAGCACGTCGACGATCTCCGCCTGGGAGACGCTCTCGTTCGCGTGCAGGGCCATCAGGCCGAGCAGGCTCTGCTGCATGGGCGTGCCGGCGTTGAGGACGCTCCGGCCGCGTACCGCTCTGAGCGGACCGAGGACGCGGAGCGTCAGCCGGTCGCCCTCGCCGTACGCGTCCTCGTCGAGGAGGGACTTGGCGGCCGCCTGGTCGAGCAGGCGAGGCTCCTGTAACACTTCGGCCAGGCGCTGTATGGAGTGCCGTCGCGGCATGCGGACCCGGCCGTTCTCGATCTCCCGCAGTGTACGGAGGCTGATTCCGGACCGCTCGGCCACCACCCGCTGACTCAGCCGGGCTCTGTCTCTCGCGTCTCTCACCACCTCCCCGAGATCGTCGGTCTGGTCGTGCAATGCGCCTTGGACCGCCATTCATCCCCCGTCCGTCGACGAGCAGCCATTCCTGACACCCATTCCAGCTAGGTATTTGACACGTCTGTACGACGCTGCGGAAGAGGCAGATCGTGCATCCAGTGTCTATCCAGTGAGACGCGTGAGCGCCATGGAAATATTTCTGCGCGTCGACGAAGATCCGCTTTGAAATTGATTGTGCTGGATGATCCCTTGTAAGCGAAACGTCAGGGTGGGTGTGCCCGGGTGGGAGTGACTCAGCCATGCTGATTCGCGAAAGCAGTGCGCGGCTGAGCCTGGTCGAGCTGGGCGACCTCGCGCGAAATGATCT
This sequence comes from Streptomyces sp. NPDC003379, assembly GCF_053589195.1. Taxonomy (NCBI): domain Bacteria; kingdom Bacillati; phylum Actinomycetota; class Actinomycetes; order Kitasatosporales; family Streptomycetaceae; genus Streptomyces; species Streptomyces sp. NPDC003379. Next base: position 278,101 of record NZ_JBSFRK010000003.1, read on the forward strand.
TCCCCCGCGACTTGCGAAGCACGAGGAGTCCCTGCGTGAGATAGTCGACTGGGCGTCCAGCTACCTCTCCCGACCCCACCCTGAAGTGGGGCGAAAAGGGCATGTCTGCCCGTTCGTCAAGACGTCGTTGAACAGGGAGCTGTTCTATCTGGCGGTGGAACCAGGGGTTCCGGAAAGCTCCGCGGCGACCGCGGAGGCGCTGCGCGGATACCGCGACTGGTTCCTCGAACTCGCCGACCGGCACGGGGGCGCCGCGCAGTACACGACGATTCTCGTGCTCTTTCCCGAACTGCCTCGGGACAGGGTGGTCGAAATTATTGAGAACACCCAGGTATTACTGAAAGCGGACTATGTCTCGCAAGGGCTGATGATAGGCGAGTTCCATGATGGGCCACCGGCCAAGGGCGGTTTGTGGAACCCCGAATTCCGCCCCTTGAAGAGTCCGGTGCCGTTGCTGGCGATACGTCACATGGTGCCCACAGATCTGCCGTTTCTGAAGGACGACCCGGAGCAGCTGGCGGAGTATCTCCGCCGCTTCGGCAAGGACCACTGAACGGCAGGGGCGGGTCAGCCGCAGATCTCCTTGAGCCGGGACAGCAGCCCTGCCTCCGTCTGGCCGTCCTGCGGCACGGGGACGACCTGGAGGTCGGTCACCCCGGCCGCGCGATACGCGGCGACCCGCTCCTTCACATAGCCCTCGGGCCCGCACAGCGTGGTCGCCGCGAGCAGCTCCGCCGGAACGGCCGCCGCCGCCCCCGCGCGGTCACCCGCCCCGAACAGCCGTGCCACGGCCTCGGCCTCGGCCCGATACCCGTATTTACAGACCAGGTCGTAGTAGTAGTTGTGCCCCGCCGCGCCCATCCCGCCGATGAACAGGGCCAGTTGGCCGCGGGCCAGCTCCCTGGCCCGGGCGGCGTCCGGGCCGATGGCGAGGAGCCCGCCCGCCGAGATCCGCAGTGGGCCGAGCCCGGGGTCCCGCCGCGCCGCCCCGGCCCGCAGGTCGTCGCCCCACACCTCGTCGTACCGTTCGGGGTCGAAGAACATGGGCAGCCAGCCGTCGGCGACCTCGGCGGTCATCCGGACGTTGCGCGGTCCCAGCGACGCCACCCAGACGGGAACGGCCGGCCGCACCGGCGGCGTCAGCAGCTTCATGGCGGTGCCTAGCCCCGTGCCGCCCTCGCCCGCGGGCAGCGGCAGGCGGTGCACCCGGCCCTCGTACGTCACCGGTTCCTCGCGCCGCCAGAAGGCGCGCAGCACCGCGATGGTCTCCCGGGTCCGTGCCACCGGCTCGCGGTACGGGACGCCGTGCAGCCCCTCCACCACGCGGGGGCCCGAGGTGCCAAGGCCCAGGTGACAGCGCCTGCCTGACAGGGCGTCGACTCCGGCGGCCGTCATCGCGAGCAGGGCGGGGGTGCGGGTGTAGACGGACATGATGCCCGAGCCGATCTCCACCCGCCGGGTGCGAGCGGCGATGAAGCCCATGAAGCTCGGGGCGTCGTGGCCGTACGCCTCGGGCACCCAGATCAGGTCGAGACCGGCGCGTTCGAGCTCCGCCACCTGCTCGGCGGCGGCCACGATGTCGCCGTCGTACCGCAACTGCATGGAAATCCGCATGGTGTGCTCCGGGTCCAGGAGGGCAGGGGCAGGGAGGCGAGGAGGGGCTCAGACGGTGGGCGTGCTGCTGCCCAGACGTTCCAGGCGGCCGCTGACGGCGAGTTCGGCGACGCGGAACCGCTGGATCTTCCCGGAGGCGGTGAGGGGGAGGTCCGCCGCCAGGAACCAGTGGACCGGGATCTTGTACGGCGTGAGCCGCCCCTCGCACTGGGCCAGCAGGGCCTCCAGGCAGAGCGCCGCACCCGGCACGGGCTGGACCACGGCCGCGACCTCCTCGCCCCACACGTCGTCGGGGACGCCCACGACCACGGCCTCCCTCACCTCCGGCACCTCGGCGAGGACCTCCTCGATGGCGGCGGGCGCGATGTTCTCGCCGCCCCGGATGATGAGGTCGTTCAGCCGCCCGTCGATCCGCAGGGCCCCGGTGGCGTCCATCGAGCCGATGTCGCCGGTGTGCAGCCACCCCTCCGCGTCCACCTTGCCCGCGGTGGCGGCGGGGTCTCCGTAGTAGCCGATCATCTGCTGGTAGCCGCGGGCGCAGATCTCGCCCTGGACCCCGAGCGGCTGCACGGCGCCCGACTCGGGGTGGACGATTCTGCACTCGGCGTGCGGGAGGGGCCGTCCGACGGTGCTCGTCTTGTCCTCGACGGTGTCGTCGGGCCGGGTGAGCGTGAGGACGGAGGCCAGCTCGGTCTGGCCGTAGAGGTTGAACACAGTGGTGGAGAAGAGCTGTTCGGTCTCCGCGATGAGCTGCGCGCGGACCGGGGCGGCACCGGTCAGGACGGACGAGAGCACCGGGCGGTCCGGGATGTCGCGGGCGGCGTCGTTGAGCGTGCTCAGCACCGTGGGCACACTGGTCAGCACCGCGCCGGGCGCCTCGCTCAACGTACTGAGCAGCACCTTGGGGTCGAAGCGTTCGAGCAGGACGAACGTGCCGCCGCTCCAGAGCGGACCCAGGCAGGAGATGACGCAGCCGGCCGTGTGGAACATGGGCAGCGGACTGACGACCGTGGTGCCCGGACGCACCCCGAGCGCCTCGAAGGTCAGCTTGGGGACGTTCACCACGGCCCGGTGGGACAGGAGAACGGCCTTGGGGGCACCCGTCGTCCCCGAGGTGAACTGGATCTGGGCCGGGGCGGTCGAGGACGGCTCGTCCTCCACGGGAAGCGGCCCGCCGCCCTTGAGCTCGTCCCAGTCGGAGAGGGAGACGACATGGCGCAGCCGCGGCAGCCCGGCGGCGACCGACGACACCACGGCCGCCATGTCGTACGCGCGGCTGCGGTCGGCGTGGACCAGCATCTGGGCCTCGGAGACACCGAGGGCATGCGTCAGGTCGGCGGCGCGGAACGCCGGGTTGAGGGTCACCAGGGTCACCCCGGCGAGCGCGGCCGCGTACTCGAACACGGGCCACTCCGGGACGTTGGGCGCCCAGATGGCGACCCGGCCGCCGCGCGGGACCCGGGCGAGGATGCCGGACGCGACACTCTCCGCCTCGGCGAGCAGCTCCGCGTACGTCCACTGGCGGGGCGTGCCGCCGCCGTCCGGGACGCCGCGCAGGGCGATGGCCTCCGGGCTGCGCGCCACGGTCTCCCGGAGCAGCGCGCCGATGGTCAGGTCGGCGAGCGGACTGCGCCCGTCCGCGCGGCGGACCGAGCCCGGGCGCGGTCTCGGGCTTCCGTTCACTGCCCGTACGGTTCGGCCGGTCACTGTGGCTCCTCATGTCGTCGGTCTACGGCGTCGATCTCCGCCAGCACCTCGGCGGTGTGTTCCCCGTGCGCGGGTGCGGCGCCCCGCAGGGACTCCAGCCCCGCCCCGAAGAGCACGGGGAAGCGGACCTGCGTCCGCGGACCCTCGCCGGGCGGGCCCGGAACGGTGCCGACGAGGCCGCGGGCCGCCACGTGCCCGTCGGCGAGGAACTCGTCCGCCGACTCGTAGACCGGGGCCCAGGGCACGTCGAGGCCGGACAGGGCGGCGGACCACCACGTGAGGTCGTGCCGCGCGAACACGTCGGCGAGCAGCGCCCGTACCTTCTCCTTGGCCCGGGTGCGGTCGGCCCGCCGGTCGTACGCGTCGTCCGCGAGCGCGGGGAACTCCGCCGCGAACCGGCCGCGGAAGGCGATCCAGAACTTGTCCTCGAAGGTGGCGAGGGTGAGCCGCCGCCCGCACGCCAGGACGAACACGTCGTTGTCGCCGGTGACCAGCGGGTTCTCGCCCGGCCCCGCCCGGCCGTGCCGCGACAGGGCCAGCGGGGCCGCCCAGGCGGCCGCGGCCTCGTGCAGGGAGACGTCGAGGTGCTGGCCCTCGCCCGTGGCCCGTGCCCCGAACACCGCCACGGCCATGGAGAGCGCCGCGTACATGGCGCCTGCCGTGTCGGCGACCCGGACCCCGACCCGGTCCACCGGGCCCGCCGCACGGTGCGGCACCGCGAAGAAGCCGGACAGGGCGAGGAAGTTGAGGTCGTGGCCGGGCCGCGCCGCGTACGGCCCGCTCTGGCCGAAGCCGCTGATGGAGCAGAGCACGACGCGGCGGTTGGCGGCACGCAGCCGCGCGTAGCCGAGCCCCATCTTCTCCAGCACGCCCGGCCGGTGGCTCTCCACGACGGCGTCGCTGCGCTCGACCAGGCGCAGCAGCGTGTCGCGGCCCGCGGGCTCCCGGAGGTCGAGGACGACCGACCGCTTGTTGCGGTTGAGCGCGGCGAACGTGTCGGGGTCGACGAGCCTGCCGTAGTCGCCCCCGTCGGGGCTCTCGACCTTGATCACGTCGGCGCCGAGGTCGGCCAGCAGCAGCGTGGCGAAACCGCCGGGCAGCAGGCGGGACAGATCCAGCACCCGCAGCCCGGTCAGGCCGGGCCACCCCGCCGTCCCGGCCGTGCCCGATGTCACGTCGTCCATGGCTGCTCCCCCTTGTCGGTCTGTCGGTGTCAGTGCGGCAACCGCGTGCCGAGGCCCAGTTCGGCCGCCCTGGCGTGCACCGCGGCGGCCACCGCGATGTCGTGCACGCCCATGCCGAACGGATTGATCACCACCCGGTCCCGGGTGGCCACCTGCCGCCGGTAGGCGCCCGCGAGCAGGTCGGGGAGGGCGGCGTCGACGGACCGGCCGCCCTCGGGGGCGGGGGCGCCGGGGCCGGTGACCCGGCCCCGGCCGGCGAGCACGCCCAGCAGGCGGTGGTCGTCCTCGGAGACCAGCCGCCAGTCGTCGACGAACAGGTGGTCGCAGCCGAGCAGCAGGCTCTCGGCCGCGTCGTCGAGGGAGACGTTGACGAACGTGCCGCCCTCGGGCACCCAGTCCAGTTCGACGTAGGACTCGGTCGTGGTGGTCACCGCGAACGTCAACTCGGCCCGTGTCACGCCCTCTTCGGGCCGTTCGGCCACGGACACCGCCACATCGGGCCGGGCCGCCGCCCAGGTGGCGGCGGCCCGCTCGGCGCGGGAGCCGTCCCGGTCGTGCAGGATCACCTCCCGCAGCCCGGTGGCGTGGGGTGCGAGGAGCCCGTGATGGACCTCGGCCTGTCTGCCGCAGCCGAGGAAGGCCACCCGGCCGATCCCGGCGAGGTCACGGACCGCGCCCACCGCGGCGAGCGACACCCCGGCCGTCCGCAGGGCGCTGATCAGGGCGCCCTCCATGACGCACAGCGGGCGTGCCGTCTCGGGGTCGTCGAGCACGATCAGGCCCGCGGCCCGGGGCAGCCCGAGTGCCTGGTTGCCCAGCGACGCGTTGATGATCTTGCAGCCGTAGTTGTCGCCCGCCCAGCCCGGCAGGACCAGGCTGCGCGCCGACGCCCCCGAGGGCGTGGTCCACCGCAGGGCGGCCTCGGGGGTGAGCCCGGCCCTGCCCGCCCGCACGGCCAGCAGCGTCTCGCGCACCAGCTCCACGACGGGCAGCTCGGCGCAGACGCGTGCCACATCGGCGCTCGCGAGATAGGTGAGCGGGGGTGGGGACGGGGACGGGGGCGAGGGCGGGGGCTGGGTGTGCACGGTCATGGCTTCGCCGCTCCTTCGGTGACCGGGGGTGTGCCGGGGTGCTCGTACTCCTCGGAGCGGGCGCGCCCCAGGGCGTCCAGGGCCGCCGCGACCTCGGCGGTGACCCCCGTCGGGTTCCGGGTCACGGCGCCGGTGAGCTGCGGGTACTTGTCGCCGCCGTCCGGGCAGAGACAGGCCGCGTCGGCCGTCCCCGGGCTCCGGGCCGCGTCCATGACGGCGGCGAGCACCGACGCGCCCGCGCTGCCGCCGAGCGACAGGCCGGTGTGCTCCCGGATCCGCGCGCAGGCGGCGACGGCGTCCAGGTCGCGGACGCGCGCCAGGCGGTCCCAGTGGTGGCGCGCCACGAACCGCGAGGCCCGCCCGGAGCCGAACCCGGCGAGCTTGTCCGGGCGGTGCGCCGGGGTCCCGCCCAGCGCCGCCGACCCCACGGCGTCGACCGCGATGATCCGCGTCGAGGGCCGGTGCGCCCGGAAGTAGTCGGCCACCCCGGCCAGCGTCCCGCCCGTGGAGACCGCCACGGCGACCGCGTCGAAGCCGCCTTCGGGGGCGTCACCGGCCAGTTCCACGGCGGTCCGGGTGGTGTGGACGCGCGGGTTGGCGCTGCTCTCGTACTGATCGGTCCACACAGCGGTGTCGTCCCGGCGCAGGATGTCCTCGACCGCCTCCAGGCGGGCGTCGAGCGTCCTGCCGGACGGCAGTTCGGGCACGGTCACCACGTCCGCGCCGTACTCCGTCATCAGCGCGACGCTCGCGCGCGGAGTGCTGGGCTCGACGACCAGCGTGCACCGGTAGCCGCGCGCCGCGCACAGGCCGGCCAGCGCGATGCCCAGGTTTCCCGAGGTGGACTCCACCACCCGGTCCCCGGGGCGCAGCCTGCCGGCCTCCACCAGCGCGTCGAGCAGCGCCTCCGCGGTACGCGCCTTGATGGAGCCGAAGGGGCCGAGCGCCTCCAGCTTGAGCCACAGGCGCAGCGACCGCCGCCCGGGCAGGGGGACGCGTACGGGCAGCAGGGGAGTCGGTACGTGGGTCACGGGCCGGTCAGCTCTCAAGGTTCTCGGCGGAGGAGTGGCCGAGGGCGAGGGGGTCCTGGTCGGTGCCCCGCGCGTGCTCGGGGCCGATGTCGCCGATGCGGTAGCCGCGCGGATATCCCGGGTACGTCCTGGCGGTCGGCCGGGTCATCAGCCGCGCCATCAGCGCCGGCGCCGCCCGCTCGGCCCGCGCGTGGGCGCGCAGCCCCACCCGGTTCAGGGCTCTGGCCGGTCCGGACGCCCGCGGTATGCCCAGCGCCTGCCGTGCGGGGGCGTCGAGCCGGCACGGCAGCGTGGCGGCCACCAGGTCGGAGACGGGGCGCGGATACCAGGAGGAGTAGAGCTTCATGACGGAGGCGCCGACCCGCACGCTGCTGGGGGTCAGACGGAAGTGCGCCCGCTCGTACTCCACGTTGAACCGCTCGAACTCGCCGTACTCGCTGGGCAGTTGCCGGATGTTCATCCGGGCGCCCACCTCCCGGTAGAAGTAGAAGGCGGACAGCCGCTCCGTCTCGACGGTCCTGCGCCAGGCCCAGCGGTCGATCCAGCGGATGGGCTCGAAGACGAACGTGGACAGCACGTACAGCATGTCGTCGTTGGAGATCGAGTAGCGGCGGTGCGCCACATTGATCTGCCGCAGGGCCTGCCGGCCGCGCTCGGAGGTGTAGCCGTTGCGGACGATCTCGCCGAGCAGGATCCGGGTGTCGTCGTAGCGCTTCTGCGCCCGCAGCGCGAACTCGCCGGTGCCGTCGAGGAGTTCGGAGATGTTCGGTATGCAGCAGGTCCGCCAGATGGCCACCTCCAGACCCCGGCCGTAGTCCCACGGGAACTCCTGGTCGGAGGAGGTGCGGTGGATTTCCTCGTGGTCCGCCTTCGGGTCGAGGGACCGCAAGTACTCAACGGTGGCATACCGGTTCCGCATGTCGCTCCTCGATCCGGATCGGGTGGTGGGGCCGTGGGCTACAGCGGGGTGGATCCGGCGGCGCTGGTCACTTCGGGGCGCGTGGGGTCGAAGCGCCGGGTTTCATGGCGCCACTGGAGCTGGCCGGTCAGCCAGCTGCGCAGCCCCGCGACATGGCGGGCCAGCGGAGCGAGCAGGGACGGATCGAGGGAGTCCCGCAGCGGCGCCTCGGGGAACGTCCGGCTGAGCTCGGTGAAGGTGGTGACGCGGCCCTGGACCATCTCGCCCACCGCGTCCGCGGCGGTCTGGAGGTCGGTGCCGTGGGCGTGCCGGTGGACGGCGACCAGGTTGTGCGGGTCGCCGAGGAGGGCCTCCTTCTCGCAGGAGAAGAGGTCGTTGGTCCACAGGTCGGCGTCGGAGAGTGACTGGTTCAGCTCGGTGAACACCGGCAGCCGGTAGATCTCCGCCGGGACCTCGAAGTGCGTGGTGACCTCGATGAGGTCCAGGTACGGCATGAGGGCCCGGCCGCGCATCGCGATGTACTCGGCCGGGTCCGGTGTGCGCCCCGTCAGACGGTTCTCCGCCTCCCACGCGCAGGTGTCGAAGAACGCGCCGATGTGCCCGGCGAGCCGGATCCGCCAGGTGTCGGAGGTGTAGGGGCGGGTGCGGCGCCACAGGTCGGCGAAGGCGGGCCGGAAGGCCGTGACCACCGAGTGCTCGGCGACCACCGGGTGCTCCGCCGGGCCGGGCGGCGCGGCCTCGGCGACGGAGCCGTCGGGGGTGAGCCAGCCGAGCACCTCGCGGCACACCGCGCGCAGCCGCTCGGGGTCCTTGCCCAGGTCCGTCTCGTCGAACTGGTCGTCCAGCACCAGCATGCAGCTGATCCAGTCGGTGACCAGGGCCAGTTCGGTGCGGCCCGCGTGCGGATAGGCGCGCGACATCAGGGTGCCGAGCAGTGACCGCTCGTGGTGCCGGCGGGCCACCTCGTCGGGCACGAGGCCGAACCGCCGGACGAACGCGCGGGTGCTCTCTTCCACCTGGTCCCGGAAGGGGCTGAGCTCCGCGGGGAAATCCACCCGGATCTGGGGCATTCGGAGGGTCACGATGACTCCGGCGTCGAAGGAGCGGGGCAGGGAGTGGAGAGAAACATCTCGGGAAAAGCGGAGGAATCCGCGTCCAGGGCGCGCCACATGCCGCCGAAAAGCAGAATGCACGGGCAGAGATTCCATGCGGGGCGATAACAGCCTACGGGAGAGCTGTTCCCGGGACTGGAAGCAATCTGTACGGCCAACTGCCCCTGGGCCAAAGGGCAGTGACGGTGGAACAAGAACCGGCTAAGGTGCCGATTCGGAAGTGAACCGACGGTTGTTTGCCGCCCGATGGAGAGGCGACCAGTGTCCTCATCCGCAATTCCCGCTCAGCGTTCCGAAAGCGCCTGGCTCAAGCGGTTCGAGCCGGTGCAGGCGCCCCGGATCCGACTCGTCTGCCTGCCGCACGCGGGCGGCACCGCGGGCTCCTACCACGCCTGGGCCCGCGACCTGCCCGCGGACGTGGAGCTCGTCGCCGTGCAGTACCCGGGCCGCCAGGAGCGGTTCGGCGAACCGTGCGTGACGGACATGGGCACGCTGGCCGACCATGTCACGCGGGTGCTGCTGCCCCTGACCGACCGGCCGTTGGCGCTGTTCGGGCACAGCATGGGCGCGAGCGTGGCGTACGAGGTGACGCTCCGGCTGATCGCCCGCCATCAGGTGCGCCCACAGGCGCTGTTCGTCTCCGGCCAGGCCTCACCGCTGTACCGGGGCGAGGACAAGGACCTGCATCTGCGCGACGACGAGGGCCTGTTGGCGGGCCTGCGCGCACTCGGCGGCGTGGAGGAGGACGTGTACGCCGACCCCGACCTGCGGCAGCTGGTGATTCCCTCGCTCCGGGCCGACATGCGGCTCATCGAGAACTACCGTCGCACCCAGCCGCAACGGGTGGACATTCCGGTGACGGCGTACGCGGGTGACGCCGACCCGGAGGTCTCCGCCGCCGACATCGGAACATGGCGTGACCTCACCACGGCGGAATTCGCGGCGCGCACACTCCCGGGCGGTCATTTCTATCTGCGGGATCGGCAGACGGAACTCCTCGCCGATATCGCCGCACGGCTGACTTCGGTCCGCGCCCGGTAGTTCGAAGGGAACCCACGATGGACAGCAATGACCACGAATTGGCGGGCGTCGTACGGAAGCTCATGGCAGACGTCCTCGACCTTCGGCTGAGCCCGGAGGAGATCAAGGACAGCATGTCGCTCTACTCGCCGACGATTCAGCTCGATTCCCTGAATCTGCTGCAACTGCTACTGGCGGTCGAGGACGAGTTCGGCGGCCACATCGACGACGAGGACGTGATGGAAGCCGACCTGGAGACCGTCGGCGACCTCATCCGGCTGGTGTCCCGGCATGTGCGGATCAACCGTTCGGAGGCCGGCGCGTGAAGGCGGACCGCAACCAGTACCTGCTGGACGAGAGCGACGTCCCCACCCACTGGTACAACATCCTGGCCGACCTCGACGTGCCGACGGAGGGCGTACGCAGGGCCCGCCCCGCCCCGAGCAACCCCGCCCCGGGTGCCACGGCCGCGGCGGACCGGCAGACACCCAACATCCCCCTGTCCATGTACCGGGACAGCGTCGGCCGCAGGCGCCACGTGGAGATCCCCGACGAGGTGCGCCGCCACTACCAGCGCTGGCGCCCCACCCCCCTGGTGCGTGCCCACGCGCTGGAGCGGGCCTTGGACACCCCCGCGCACATCTACTACAAGTACGAGGGCGCCAACGCGGCGGGCAGCCACAAGCTCAACTCCGCGCTGGCCCAGGCGTACTACTACAAGAAGGCCGGAGTCCAGGAACTGACCACGGGCACCGGAGCCGGTCAGTGGGGCACCGCGCTCGCGATGGCCTGCCAGACGATCGGCCTGGGCTGCACGGTCTTCATGGTCCGGTGCAGCTTCGACCAGAAGCCGTACCGCCGTGTGCTCATGGAGCTCAACGGAGCCCGCGTCATCCCCAGCCCGAGCGGCACCACAGAAGCGGGCCGCGCGCTGCTCGCCGCCACCCCGGACAGCGAAGGCAGCCTGTCCATGGCCAACGCCGAGGCGATCGAGCACGCCCGGTCCGTGACGGGCGGACGCTTCGCGGTCGGCAGCGGCGAGAACCACGTACTGCTGCACCAGACCGTCATCGGCGAGGAGGCGCTGCTCCAGATGGAGAAGGCGGGCGAGTTCCCCGACGTGGTCATCGCGTCGATGGGGGCGGGCAGCAACTTCGCCGGACTGGCCTTCCCCTTCTACCGGGAGAAGCTGCGCACCGGGGCGGACACCCGGCTGGTCGCCGTGGAGCCGGAGGCGTGCCCCAAGATGACCCGGGGCCGCTACGCCTGGGACTACAACGACTACTCCGGCACCACACCGATGACGAAGATGTACACCCTGGGACACACCTATGTGGCCCCCGGCGTGCACGCCGGGGGTCTGCGCTACCACGGGGCCGCGCCCCTGGTCAGCGTGTTGCACCGGCACGGACGCATGGAGGCCGTGGCCGTCGGGCAGAACGCCGCGTTCGAGGCGGGCGCCCTCTTCGCCCGCACCGAGAACCTCGTGCCCGCCCCCGAGTCCGCGCACGCCGTCCGAGGCGTGATCGACGAGGCCCTGCGGGCCCGCGAGGAGCGGCGCGCCACGGTCATCCTGTGCAACATCAGCGGCCACGGCATGCTCGACCTGTCCGCCTACGACCAGTACCTCGCGGGCACCCTCAAGGACCACACGGCCACCGACGAGCAGATCGCGGCCTCGCTGGCCGCACTCCCGGAAGTCCCGCAGGTCCCGGAACTTTCGGATGCCGAGCCCGCCGGTACGGCGTCATGAACCTCAGCCCCACCGAGGAGCAGGCCGCTCTCGGCGAGCGGCTGCGCGACGTGGGCGCCACCCGGCTCGGCGCGGACGTCGAGGCACGGGAGCACACCCACAGCCTCCAGCCGGGGGACTGGGAGCGGTGCGCGGGGGCCGGGATCCTCGCGCTGCCCGTGCCGACGGCGTACGGCGGGCTCGGACTCGACCCGCTGAGCTGCGCCGTCGGCATGGAGGGCCTCGGCCACGGCTGCCGGGACAACGGCCTGCTGCTCAGTCTCGGCGCCCACATCTGGGCGGTCGAGATCCCGATCCTTGAGTTCGGCACGGAGCAGCAGAAGGAGCGCTATCTGCCCGCGCTCTGCGACGGCCGGATGATCGGCGCCCACGCGCTCACCGAGCAGGAGGCCGGCTCCGACGCCATGGCGTTGACGACACAGGCCCGCCGCGACGGGGACGGCTATGTCCTCGACGGCACCAAGCGGTTCGTCACCAACGCGCCGATCGCCGACGTCACCCTCGTCTACGCCACGGTCAATCCGGCCCTCGGGTTCACCGGGGTGACCGCGTTCCTCGTCGACCGGGACACCGAGGGCCTTACCGTGGAGAGCCGGTTCGAGAAGACGGGGATGCGCACCGCGCCGTGGGGGGAGATCACCCTGCGCAACTGCCGTGTCCCGGCCGGCGCCCGGCTCGGCGCCGAGAAGCAGGGCTCGCGCATCCTCGCCCGGGCGATGGCCTGGGAGCGCTCGCTGATCCTGGCACCGCTGCTCGGCACGATGCGGCGCCAGATCGAACAGTGTGTGCAGTACGCCAGGAGCCGCAGCCAGTTCGGCAAGAACATCGGCCGGTTCGAATCGGTCGCGCACCGGATCGTCGACATGCAGCTCCGGCTGGAGGCGGCGCGGCTGCTGACCCACCAGGCGGCCTGGAAGCTGGGCCGCCAGGACGTCTCGTACGCCCCCGAGGCGGCGAAACTGACCACCAGCGAAGCGGCCGTCGCGACCTTCCTCGACGCCATGCAGGTGTACGGCGGGCTCGGCTACACCACCGACACGGACATCGAGCGGAACCTCCGCGACGCCCTGGGCACCCGTATCTCGTCGGGCACCTCGGACCTCCAACGGGTGCTGATGGCCGAGAAGATGGGGATCACGGCCAGGGCGCGCCGCACGCTTTCACCGCGGCCCGCGGCCGCCGCCAGGACCGGGGGTGAGCGGCATGCCGACGCTCGTTGACGCCCTGGCGCGGTCGGTGGCCGAGCATCCCACGGGCGAGGCGGTCAGGCTCCGCGGCCGCTCCCTCGACTACGCCGGCCTCGACCGTGCCAGCAGCGCCCTCGCCGCGACGATGCGCGAGGCGGGTGTGGTCCCGGGCGACCGGGTCGGGCTGTGGCTGGGCAAGTCGGTGGAGACGGTCGTGGCCGTTCACGCCGTACTCAAGTGCGGCGCCGCGTACGTACCCGTGGACCCGGCGGCACCGCCCGCCCGCGCCGCGTACATCCTCAAGGACTGCGCGGTGGCCTGCCTGGTCACCGACCGGGGGCGGCTCGATCTGCTCACGGAGAACACGGAGAACACGGAGAACACGGAGAACACGGAGAACACGGACGACACGGAGGGCACGGACGGCTGGTCGGCCGCGGTGCGGCTCGTCGTGGTCGTCGACGAGGAGGAGGTCGCGGACGGGCAGCCGACGGACGCCGCACCCGCCGTCGCCCGCCCCCCTCGCCTCGGCTGGGGTCAGGCCGCGCGGCGCCCCGTGCCCGAAGGGTTCCGGCCCGCCTCCGTGGACCCCGGCGACCTCGCCTACGTCCTCTACACCTCCGGTTCGACCGGCGTCCCCAAGGGCGTCATGCTCTCCCACCGCAACGCCCGCGCGTTCGTCGACTGGGCCGTCGCGGAGTTCCGCATCACGTCCGACGACCGGCTCGCCTCCCACGCGCCCGTCCACTTCGACCTGTCGGTCTTCGACCTCTTCGCGGCGGCCGGCACGGGGGCCTGTCTCGTCCTCGTCCCGGAGAACCACAAGGCCCTCGGCATGGCGCTGAACCGGCTCGTCGTGGCCGAGAAGATCAGCGTCTGGTACTCGGTCCCGGGCGCGCTGGTGCGGATGCTCGACGCGAGGAACAGCGACGAACTCGCCTCCTGCGGGTTGCGGACGGTGCTGTTCGCGGGCGAGGCGTTCCCGCTCAAGCACCTCAGAAGGCTGCGCGGTGTGCTCGCGGGGGCGGAGCTGTACAACCTCTACGGGCCGACCGAGACCAACGTCTGCACCTTCCACCGGGTCACCGAGGAGGACCTGGCACCGGACCGCGTCGCGCCGCCGCCCATCGGCAGCCCCTGCCCGTACGCCACCACCACCCTGCTCGACGCGGACGGCCGCGCCATGGCGGACGCACCGGGCGCCGAGGGCGAACTCGCGGTGAGCGGCGACTCGGTGATGCTCGGCTACTGGACGCCCACCGGTCCGCCCGCCGAGCCCGCGCCGGTCCACCGGACCGGGGACATCGTCAGATCCGACGGCGCGCGGACCTATACGTTCGCCGGGCGGCGCGACCACATGGTGAAGGTCCGCGGGTACCGGATCGAACCCGAGGAGATCGAGGCGACGCTGCTCGCGCTGCCCGAGGTCCACGAGGCCGTCTGCGTGGCCGTCGGGGCCGGGGAGGACGACGTACGTCTGGAGGCGTTCGTGGTGCCGGAGTCCGGGGCGCCGGTCGACGAGGCACGGCTGCGCCACCACTGTGCCCGCACCCTGCCGCGCTACATGGTCCCGGCCCGCTTCGCCGTCGTGGACGCTCTTCCCCGTACGTCGACGGGCAAGGCCGACCGGCGGGCGCTCGCCGCCGCGGCGGCCCGGAGCGAGGAGGGGCCGTGCACACCCGCGTCGTGACCCCGCGCTGGCCCAGCCGGGCGCTGGGCCGTGCCAAGCGGGTCAACGTCGTACTGCCCGACACGTACACGGAGGAGGGCCCCGCCCACCCGGTCCTGTACCTCCTGCACGGCTACGGCGGCGGGCGGGACACCTGGCTGAGCCGTTCCGTGCTGTGTCAGGCCCTGGCGGGCACCCGGCTGATCGTCGTCCTGCCGGAGAGCGGCCGCCGCTGGTTCATCAACGACCACGCCGGGCACCGGTACGAGGACTACCTCGTCGAGGACCTCCTGGCGAGCGTGAACGACGCGTTCAACACGGTGGCCCGCCGCGAGGGCCAGGCGCTCGGCGGGTTCTCCATGGGCGGCGCCGCCGCGCTGTTCCTGGCGCTGCGCCACCGCGGGCTGTTCGGCGCGGCCGCCGCGCACGCCGGTGCCTTCGAGGCGGGCACGCGCGTCGGCGATCCGTACGCCGCGTTCCGCGGGGACCCCGGCTTCGCCATGCCCACGCAAGAGGCCCATGAGCGGGTCTGGGGCCCGCCGGGCAGCGCCACCCGCCGGCTCTACGACCCGCACCGGCTGGCCGCCGAGCCGGACGACGTCCCCCGGAGTTCCCGTAGCCTCCCCGGCCCCCGTCCGGCCCTCTATCTCGACGTGGGCACCGGCGACCACGACCGGGTGATCGGGATGAACCGTCGTACCCGGGACACGCTGCGGGAGCGCGGCTGGCGGCCGGAGTACCACGAGCGGCGGGGCGGTCACGACTGGGACTTCGTGAACCGCGCCCTGCCCGAATCGCTGCAATTCATGATGCGTCACCTTTCCGGAGCGACTTCTGTGGAACAACTGTGAACGGGGTGGTCTGCCGCGTGATCGTCGTCGAGGAAGCCATAAGCCGGGTCGAGCGGTACTACGACCTGGTCGACCGGAATGACATTCCCGGTCTTGTGTCACTGTTCACGACGGATGTGGTGTACGAGCGGCCCGGATATCCGCCCCTGCACGGAATCGGTGAACTGGAGCGGTTCTACCGGCAGGACCGGGTCATCGCATCGGGAAAGCATTCGCTGCGCGGAGTCGCGGTGGGCAGGGAACTGATCGCCGTGCACGGGGACTTCGAGGGGCGGCTCAAGAACGGTAAAGACGTGTGCGTACGGTTCTCGGATTTCTTCCAGGTCGCCCAGGACGGTCTCTTCCGCCGACGTGACACCTACTTCTTCACCCCCCAGGTGTGAGCGGCATGACCGACGAACAGACACCCCTCCTGGTGACCCGTCCCTCCCCGGAGATCGTCGTCGCCGCCCTGCACCGGCCGCACCGGAAGAACGCCCTGACCGAGGGCATGTTCCGGGCGCTCGCGGACCTCTGCGCCGAGCTGCGCGCCGACACCGGCGCGCGCGTCCTCGTCCTGACCGGGACGGGCACGGACTTCTGCTCCGGCTACGACCTCGACGAGGCGGCACGGATCGCCGCCCTGCCCCCGGCGGACCTGCTCGGGCTGCTCGAACGGCAGTCGGCGGCGGTGACCGGGCTGCGCGACATCCCGCAGCCGGTGCTCGCCGCCGTGGACGGCGCCGCGGTCGGCGCCGGACTCTCCCTCGCGCTCGCCGCCGACCTGCGGATCGTCACCGCCCGCGCCCGGTTGCGCGCCTCCTTCGTGAACATGGGCCTGTCCGGCGGGGACATGGGCGCCTCTTGGCTGCTGCCCAGGCTCACCGGGCTCGGCTTCGCCTCGGAGATGATGCTCACCGGCAGGTTCGTGGCCGCGGACGAGGCCCTGGACCGAGGGCTGGCGAACACGGTGACCGGCCCGGACGACCTGCACACCACCACCCTCGACCTGGCCCGGCGGATCGCCGCGCACAGCCCGGTCGCGGTGGCCCTGACCAAGCGCGTCCTCCAGGCCAACGCCGACGCCCCCTCGCTGGCCGTCGCCCTCGAACGGGAGGCGCCTCTCCAGACGGTGGCCGCCGGCTCACCCCGCATCCTGCGGGCCGTCGCGGACTTCCGCGCGGCCTCTACGACACCTACGGAGAACTGATGGTCGACACCACGCAGACCTGGCGGCCCCTGGAGGTGGACCCGGGCAGCACCGGCGTACCGGCGAGCCCCGAGGGCCTGGCGGAGTTCCTGCGGGGGCAGGACGTGACGGAGCTGCTGGCCCGGGAGAAGGCCGTGGTCCTCCGCGGATTCGGGACGGACGCACAGTCGCCGTCGTACGACATGGCGGCCGGTCTGCTGCTGCCGAACCGGCTGGCTTACGTGCATGGCAACTCGCCCCGCACCAAGGTCGGCAAGAACGTCTACACCTCCACCGAGTACCCGCCCGAGTTCCAGATCTCCATGCACAACGAGATGTCCTACAGCCACACCTGGCCCCGGCGCATCCTCTTCTGCTGTGCCCACCCGGCCGCGACGGGCGGGGCCACGCCCGTCGTCGACGGGGCGCTCTGGCTCGCGTCCCTGGACCCGGAGGTACGCGCGGCCTTCGCGTCCGGCGTGCGGTACACGCAGAATCTGCACGACGGGGTGGGGTTCGGCAAGAGCTGGCAGGCGACCTTCGAGACCGGGAAGCGGGACGAGGTCGAGGCGTTCCTCGACGGCACGGGCGCCGAGTGGCGGTGGCTCCCCGACGGCTCGCTGCGGATCGGCCGGACCGGGCCCGCGACGGTCGAACACCCCGTCACGGGAACCGAGGTGTGGTTCAACCAGGCCGATCAGTGGCACCCCGCAGGGGTCGGTGAGGAAGCGGCGCTGCTCGCGGAGATGCTGCCCGAGGACGAGCTGCCGCAGAGCGTCTCCTTCGCCGACGGCAGCCCGATCCCCGCCGCGTACATCACCCACGTCCAGGAGACCGGGATGCGCCTGGCGGTCGACGTGGAGTGGCGGCGCGGAGACCTGCTCCTGGTCGACAACGTGGCCGCCGCCCACGGCCGCCGGCCCTACACCGGCGAGCGCCGGGTGCTGGTGGCCATGTCCGACTAGCCGCGCGCCCGGCCACCGGAAGGCGGGGGGCCGATGGAATTCCCCTGCGGAATTCCTCGCGAGGCAGATATCCGTATAGCGGCCGTCCAGATGTGCAGGACACCCCGTGGATAGTGTCACGGCAGTGAGTAATGGGGAGACGGGCGCCGGTCGGCGCGAGTTCCCACGGCCGATTCCCGCTCCATATCGTGCACGTGTCCACGGGAAAAGAGCTCCGTCCTCCTTGAGTTGCCCCCTCCATCAGGTGAATGTCGAGGAGCTATGGATCGATCGCGGTCTTTCGCCGATGCCGAGCAGGAACTCACACCGGCCGATGCGCGGGAACTCCCGCTGACCGGCGCGCAGTCGGGAGTCTGGTTCGCGCAGCGGGTCGAGCCGGATCTGGCGATCTTCCGCGCCTCCGAATACCTGGAGATCCACGGGGCGGTGGACCCCGAACTCTTCGAGCGGGCCCTGCGTCAGGTGGTCGAGGAGACCGACACCCTGCACACCGTGTTCCTGGACACCGGCGACGGACCGCGACAGCGGATCGGTGTGCGGCCCGACTGGCGGCTGAACGTCGTCGACGTCTCCGCCGAGGCCGACCCGCGGCGCACCGCCACGCGGTGGATGGAGCGGGACCTCGGCAGGCCCATGGAGCTCACCGAGGCGCCCCTGTTCACCTACGCGCTGTTCAAGGCCGCCGCGGACCGCTGGTACTGGTACCACGCGTACCACCACATCCTCCTCGACGGGGTCGGCGCCGGACTGCTCGTCCGCAGGGTCGCCGAGGTCTACACGGCACTGGTGGAGGGCCGGGACGCGGGACCGGCGCCCTTCGAGTCCGTACGCGCCCTGCTCACCGAGGACCTCGCCTACCGCCGGTCGCCCGAGTTCACCGCCGACCGGGAGTTCTGGCTCGGGCAGTACGCCGACCGGCCCGATCCGGTGGCCCTGTCGCCCCGCCCGCTGCGGCCCACCGCCGACTTCATCCGGCGCAGCGCCCACCTGCCCGCCGAGGTCCAGGGCGCCCTGACGGAGGCCGCAGAGCGGGCCGGTGTCTCCCGGTCCCGGATCATCGTCGCCGCCACCGCCGCGTTCCTGCACCGGATGACCGGCAACCCGGAGGTGATCCTCGGCCTCTCGGTGACCGGCCGGACCAGTGAACGGTCCTTCAAGGCGCCCGGCATGGCGGCGAACGTCCTGCCGCTGCGCGTCCCCGTCGACCCCGCCATGACCGTCCAGGCCCTCCTGGACGGCGCGCGGTCCGCCATCCGCGGCGTGATGAGCCACCAGCGCTACCGGGGCGAGGAGCTCCGCGGCGACCTGGGGCTGCCCAGCGACCACCGCAGATACTTCGGACCGCAGCTCAACATCGTGCCGTTCGACTACGACATACGCTTCGCCGGCAGCCGGGCAGAGGCCCACAACATGTCGCAGCGCCTCATCGAGGACCTGGCGATATCCGTCTACGACCGGGTCGGCGACCGCGGGATCCGGGTGGACTTCGACGCCCACCCCGGGCTGTACGACGCCGGTGAACTCGCCGCCCATCAGGACCGTTACATCGACTTCCTCGGACGCATGGCGCGCGCGTCGGCCGAGCCCGGCACCTTCGTGGCCCGCGTCGGCCTGCTCGGCGACCAGGAGTCCGCGGCCCCGGCGCCGCCGGCCGCCCACGACGAGCCGGGCCCCACGCTGCCCGCCCTCTTCGAACAGCAGGTGCGCCGGGCGCCCGAGGCGACCGCCGTCGAGTGCGAGGGCACCACCCTCGACTACACGGAACTCAACAGCAGGGCCAACCGTCTCGCCCGGCTGCTCGCCGCCCGGGGCGTCGGGCCCGAGGACCGGGTCGCCCTGCTCCTGCCCCGTTCCGAGCTGTTCGCCGTCGCCGCGCTCGGCGTCCTGAAGGCGGGCGCGGCATACGTGCCCGTCGACCCCGGCTACCCCGCGCGACGCATCGGCCACATCCTCGACGACGCCGCGCCCGCCTGCGTCGTCGTGACGGCCGGCACCGCTTCCCTGGCGGACGGTACAGACGCGCCCGCCCTCCTGCTCGACGCACCCGACACCACGGCCTCCCTCGACGGGTACGCGGCCGAGGACCTCACCGACGCGGAGCGCACCGCCCCGCTGACCGCCGCCTGCCCCGCGTACGTGATCTACACCTCGGGCTCCACCGGGCAGCCCAAGGGCGTGGTCGTCACCCACGCCGGCATCCCGAACCTGACACGGGCCGCCGCCACGCGCCTCGGGGTGCGGCCCGGCAGCAGGGTGCTGCAGTTCGCGTCCATGGGCTTCGACGCCGTGGTCCTGGAACTCTGCATGAGCCTGCTGACCGGCGCGACCCTGGTGTTCGCCCCCGCCGAGAGGCTGCTGCCCGGCCACCCGCTGGCCGAGTTCACCCGGCGGGCCGCCATCACCCACGCGCTGCTGCCGCCGTCCTCACTGGCCGTACTCGACCCCGACGGCGACCTGCCGCCGGACATGGCCTTCTTCGTCGGCGGCGAGGCGTGCCCCGCCGAGCTGGCCGCCCGCTGGTCGGCCGAGCACCTCATGGTCAACGCCTACGGCCCCACGGAGATCACCGTGGCCGCCACCATGAGCGGGCCGCTCACCGGCGACGGCGAGCCGCCCATCGGCGGCGCCCTGGACGGGGCCCGGCTGCACGTGCTCGACTCCGGGCTCGCACCGGTGCCGCCCGGCGTGCCGGGAGAGCTGTATGTCGCGGGGCCCGGGGTCGCCCGCGGCTACCTCGGCCGCCCGGCGCTCAGCGGCGAGCGCTTCGTCGCCAACCCCTTCGGCGCCTCCGGCGAGCGCATGTACCGCACCGGGGACCTGGTGCGCCGACGCCCCGACGGGGCACTGGAGTTCGTCGGCCGCGCGGACGAACAGGTCAAGATCCGCGGCTACCGGATCGAGCCCGGCGAGGCGGAGAACGCCCTGCTGAGGCTGCCCGCCGTCGCCCAGGCCGCCGTCGTCGTACGCTCGGACGCCGACGGTGCCCCCGCGCTCGCCGCGTACCTCGTGCCGAACGAGGGCGCCACCGTCGACCCCACCGCCGTACGCGACGACCTCGGCGAGCTGCTCCCGGCCTATCTGGTCCCGGCGACCTTCACGGTCCTGGACGCGATACCGCTCACCCCCAACGGAAAGACCGACCGCAAGGCGCTGCCCGACCCGGCCGCCGCGGAGGAAACCTCCGGCACCGCGCCGCGCACCGCGCGCGAGAGCGCCCTGTGCGCGCTCTTCGCGCAGGTGCTCAAGAGCGAACGGGTCGGCATCGACGACAACTTCTTCGACCTCGGCGGGCACTCCCTCCAGGTGGCCCGCCTGGTGCTGCTGATCCGCTCCGAATTCGGCGTCGAGTGCGGCGTCGAGACCGTCTTCGACGCGCCCACCGTACGCGCGCTGGCCGCACGCCTCACCGACGAGGCGGACCCGGCGGACGCGCCCACCGGTCCGGTCCCCGTACCGCGCGACGGCGACCTGGAACTCTCCTACGCCCAGCGGCGGTTGTGGTTCCTCAGCCATCTCGACGGGCCGAGCGCCGCCTACCACATCCCTCTCGTCCTCACCCTGGACGGCGCCCTGGACTCCGGCGCGCTGGAAGCCGCGCTCGGCGACCTCACCGACCGCCACGAGAGCCTGCGCACCCTCTACCGTGAGCGGGCCGGCGTGCCCCTCCAGCACATCGTCGCCGCGGGCCCCGCCTCCCGCCCGCGCCTCTCGCTCGCCGACTGCGACGACGACCGGCTGTACGAGGAGCTCACCGCGGCCGTGGCCCGGCCCTTCGACCTCGCCGCCGAACCCCCGCTGCGCGCCACGCTGTTCGCCCTCGCCCCCGACCGGCACGTGCTGCTCCTGCTGCTGCACCACATCGCGGCCGACGCCGAGTCGTTCGGTCCGCTGCTGCGCGACCTGACCACCGCCTACACGGCGCGCCGCGCCGGACACGCGCCGGACCTCGCCCCGCTGCCCGTGCAGTACGCCGACTACGCCGTCTGGCAGCGCCGCGCCCTGGGCGACGAGAGCGACCCCGGCAGTGCCGTCGCCCGGCAGGCCGACTTCTGGAAGCGGGCCCTTGCCGGGCTGCCGGACCACATCGACCTGCCCTTCGACCACCCGCACCCGGCCGGCGCGGGCGCCGTGCCCTCGGGACACCTCGTGCTCCGCCTGGACGCGGAGCCGCACCGCCGCATCACCGAACTCGCCCGGGCCGCGGGCGCCAGCACGTTCATGGTGCTCCAGGCCGCGCTCGCGACCACGCTGAGCAGGCACGGCGCGGGCGACGACATCGCGGTCGGCGCCCCGGTGGCCGGCCGCCCCGAAGAGGCCCTGGCCGACCTGGTCGGCTTCTTCACCAACACGGTGGTGCTGCGCACCGACACCTCCGGCGACCCCACCTTCCGCGAACTGCTCGTACGGGCACGGGAGTTCTCCCTCGCCGCCTACGACCACCAGGACCTGCCGTTCGAGCGGCTCGTCGAGACCCTCAACCCGGCGCGTTCGATGTCCCGGCACCCGCTCTTCCAGGTGATGCTGTCGATGGACAGCTCCCGGCGCGCGCTGCCGTCCGTCGCCGGGCTGGAGCTCGGGCTGCTCGACCTGCCCGCGGGCAACGCCAAGTTCGACCTGTCGCTCAACGTCCGCGAGGCCTTCACCGCCGACGGCGCCGCGGACGGCCTGCTGATCGCCCTGGAGTACCGGGCCGACGTCTTCGAACAGGGCACCGCGGAAGGCCTGCTGGACAGGTACGGGCGGCTGCTGCGGGCCGTCGCAACCGACCCGGACGCCCGGATCGGCCGTGTCCCCCTCCTCGACGCCGAGGAGCACCGGCGTCTGCTGCGGGAGTGGAACGAGACCGCCGCGCCCGAGTCCCTCGACGACGTGGTCGCCCGCGTCCGGTCGCTGGCCGCCGAACAGCCGTCCGCCGTCGCGGTCACCGACGAGGACGGCGACCTCACCTACCGCGAACTCATCGACCACACCGACGACGTGGCCGCCCGTATCCAGGAGTCGGGCGCCGCCCCCGAGTCGCTCGTCGCGGTCCTCGCCGACCGCGGCCGCCTGCCCGTCATCGCCTTCCTGGCCGCCCTCACGGCGTCGGCGGCCTACCTCCCGCTGGACACCGACGCACCGGCCGAACGCTCGGCCGAACTGCTCACCGACGCGGACGCGCCCCTGCTCCTCGCCGGCCCGGACCACGGCGACCTCGCCGACGCCATCACGACGGCCACCGACCGCCCGGTGACGGTCCTGCGGATCGGGGAGCCCGGCACCGCGCGCCCGGTACGGCCGGTGGCCCCGGCCGCCGACCAGCTGGCGTACACCATCTTCACCTCGGGTTCCACGGGCCGCCCCAAGGGCGCGATGGTGCACCACCGCGGCATGAACAACCACCTGCTGGCCAAGGTCGCGGACCTCGGGCTGACCGCGACGGACACCGTCGTGCAGAACGCCCCCCTGACCTTCGACATCTCCATCTGGCAGATGATCTCCCCGCTGCTCGTCGGCGGCCGGACGCTCGCCGTGGGCAGGGCGGTCGCGGCGGACCCGGACGAGCTCTTCGGGAAGGTGGTCCGCGAGCGGGCGACCGTCCTGGAAGTGGTGCCCTCGCTGCTGCGCGCCGCGCTGGAGGCCTGGGACGAGGACACCCCCGTACCCGCCCTGCCTGATCTGCGGTGGCTGGTCGTCACCGGCGAGGAGCTGCCCGGCGAGCTGTGCCGCCGCTGGTCCGCCCGCTTCCCGGCGATCCCCGTCGTCAACGCCTATGGCCCCACCGAGTGCTCGGACGACGTCACCCACGCCGTCATCACCCGCGACCAGGGCGCCGGGCGCACGACCGCGCCGATCGGCAGGGCGATCCGCAACACCCGCCTGTACGTGCTCAGCGACGAGCTCCAGCCCGTACCGGTGGGCGTGGTGGGCGACCTGTACGTCGCCGGTGTCGGCGTGGGGCGCGGCTATCTCGGCGCCCCCGCCAAGACCGCGCACACCTTCGTGGCCGACCCGTACGGGACCGGGGGCGGCAGGCTGTACCGCACCGGAGACCGGGTGCGGTACCTGCCGGACGGACAGCTGGAGTTCCTCGGCCGCCGGGACAACCAGGTCAAGATCCGGGGCCGACGCATCGAACTCGGCGAGGTCGAGGCGCGGCTGCGCGAACAGCCCGGCGTCAAGGACGCCGTCGCCACCGTGACGACGGGCCCCGGCGGCCATGCGCGCCTCGTCGCCCACGTGGTGGGGGACGCCGACCCCCGGGCGATCCGCGCGGCGCTGGCCCGCGCGCTCCCCGACCACCTGGTGCCCTCGGCGGTGCACACCCTGGACGCCATCCCGCTCACCCCCAACGGGAAGACCGACCGCAAGGCGCTGGCGACACCCGAGGAGCCCGACGGCCCCGCCACGGCGGGCCGGGCCCCGCGGACCGCGCAGGAAGAGCTGCTGTGCGTGCTCTTCGCCGACGTCCTCGGCGTCGGCCGGGTCGGGGCAAACGACAACTTCTTCCAGCTGGGCGGCCATTCGCTGCTCGCCACCCGCCTGGTGTCCCGGATCCGTTCGGCGCTCGGCCTCCAGGCACGGGTCGCCGCCGTCTTCGAGGCGCCGACCCCGGCCGCCCTGGCCGCGCACCTCACCGCCACCGGCCGGCCCCGCCCGAACCTGACGCGCCGCGAGCGGCCCGAGGTGCTGCCGCTGTCGCACGTCCAGCGCGGGCTGTGGTTCATCAACCGGCTGGAGACCGCGCAGGGCACCTACAACATCCCGTTCGTGGTGCGCCTGACCGGCGAGCTGGACACGCGGGCCCTCGAAGCGGCGTTCGCCGCGGTGGTCGCCCGGCACGAAAGCCTGCGGACCGTCTTCCCGGAGGCCGACGGCGAACCCCGCCAGACCGTCCTCGGCCCCACCACGGCCGCCCCCGCCCTGACCGTCGTCGACGCCGTGGGCCAGGACCCGGCCGCCGCGATCACCCGGGCCGCCGGGGAGGGCTTCGACCTCACCGCGCAGCCGCCGCTGCGCACCACCCTCGTGAAGACCGGCGAGCGCGAGCACGTACTGATCACCGTCGTGCACCACATCGCGGGCGACGGCTGGTCCTCGGCGCCGCTGGCCCGCGACCTGTCGAAGGCGTACGCCGCCGCGCTCGACGGCGAGACACCCGTGTGGCAGCCCCTCCCGGTCCAGTACGCCGACTACGCCCTGTGGCAGCATGAGCTGCTCGGCGACGAGTCGGACCCGGACAGCCTCATCAGCCGCCAACTCGCCCACTGGACGCGGGAATTGGCGGACCTGCCCGAGGAGCTGCCGCTGCCCTTCGACCGGCCGAGGCCGAGGGGGACCGGACTGCCGGGCGCACGCGCCCCCTTCCGGCTGACGGCCCCGACCCACCGCGCGCTGCTCCGGCTGGCCCGGGAGCGCGGCGCCACCCCCTTCATGGTCCTGCACACCGCGCTCACGGCACTCCTCTCCCGGCTCGGCGCGGGCACCGACATCCCGGTGGGCACCTCCGTGCACGGCCGCGGCGAGGAGGCCCTCGACCCGCTCGTCGGCTACTTCATCAACTCCCTGGTGCTGCGCGTGGACAGCTCGGGCGACCCGACCTTCGCGGAGCTCCTGGAGCGGGTCCGGCAGACCGACGTCGCCGCCTTCGCCCACCAGGACCTGCCCTTCGAGCGGCTGGTCGCGGCCCTCAACCCGCCGCGCGTCCTCAACCGGCACCCGCTCTTCCAGGTGAAGCTGCTGCTGCAGAACCTGACCCGCGCCGACTTCACCCTGCCCGGACTGACCGCCGAGCCGCTGGACCACGACCCCGACATGGCCAAGGCCGACCTCCAGTTCAGCCTCTCCGAGACCTTCGACGGGCACGGCGAACCCGCCGGTGTCGAAGGGGCGGTGGGCTACTCGGCCGACCTGTTCGACCGGTCCACGGTGGAGTCGTTCACGGCCCGCCTGATCCGCCTCCTGGAGGCCGCCCTCGCCGACCCCGGCACCCGGCTCGGCGCCCTCGACGTCCTCGGCCCGGCCGAGCGGCACGACCTCCTGGTGACCCGCAACGACACCGCCCACCCCGTGCCGGACGCCACACTGGCGCAGCTCTTCCAGGAACGTGTGACGCTCGCCCCGGACGCCCCCGCCGTCGTCGACGGCCCGCTCCGACTGACGTACGCCCAGCTCGACGCGCGCGCCAACCGGCTCGCCCGGCTGCTGGCCGAGCGGGGCGCGGGAACCGAGGCGCTGATCGCCCTCGCACTGCCGAGGTCGGCCGACGCGGTCGCCGCGATGCTGGCCGTCGGCAAGGCGGGCGCCGCGTATCTGCCGCTCGACGCGGACCAGCCCGGCACCCGCCTTGCCACGGTGCTCGCGGACGCCCGGCCCGCCCTCCTGGTGACCTCGACCGCCACCCTGGCGGGCACCCCCGCGCTCGCCGAGACGGACACCCCGCTGCTCCTCCTGGACACGGACGACACGGCCGCCGCGCTGTCCGGGCTCCCCGCCGACCCGCCCCGGGTGGACGGCCGGGCGCACGACACCGCGTACGTCATCTACACCTCGGGCTCCACCGGCCGCCCCAAGGGCGTCGTCATCGAACAGCGCTCCCTGGTCAACTACGCACTGCACTGCGCGGCCCGCTACCCGGGCCTCACCGGGCGGACCCTGCTGCACTCCCCGCTCTCCTTCGACCTCGGACTCACCGCCCTGTACGGCACGCTCCTCGCCGGCGGCTGCCTGTACGTCGCCGACTTCGACGAGCGGCTCGACGTACCGGGCGGCCTCACCTTCGCCAAGGTCACCCCGTCGCACCTGCCGATCCTGGAGACGCTGCCGGACGCTTTCGCACCCACGGCCCAACTCGTCGTCGGCGGCGAGGCGTTGCGCGCCGACCAGCTGTCCGCGTGGCGCGCCGCACACCCCGAGGCGGACGTCGTCAACCACTACGGACCGACCGAGACCACCGTGGGCTGCCTGGACCACCCCATCCCAGCGGGTACACCTCTCGTTGACGGTTCCGTGGTGGTGGGTGGTCCTTTGTGGAATACGCGGGTGTATGTGCTGGATGGTGGTTTGGGTGTGGTGCCGTTTGGTGTGGTGGGTGAGTTGTATGT